>JANXYC010000044.1 GCA_025350305.1 Cyclobacteriaceae bacterium
ATGCGCTTGTATTCGTCTATGCCGGAATCGCCGCACTGACCGTTGCGCTTCTGACGGTCAGCTTTGAATCGGTGAAAGCCGCTATGGGCAACCCCGTGGATTCGTTGAGGAATGAGTAGCTTCGACAGGCTCAGCTTGACTTCCGTAGGCTCAGCTTAGCTTCGACAGGCTCAGCTTGACTTCCGTAGGCTCAGCTTGACTTCCGTAGGCTCAGCTTGGCTTCGACAGGCTCAGGCTTCGACAGGCTGATTGCTGGCGGTTGGTTCTGGGGTTGGCTCCGGACGATATTGGAGCCTTTGTACAACTAATTGTGAGTTCGGAACTTCATGTTTATGCTAAAAAGCTACTTCAATACCGGATAGAGATGGGCATAGGAATTTTTCTTATCGCCGGAGCGACTTCAGTATTGATTGCCCTTCTAACCATTAGTCTTCAGGCTGCCAAGGCGGCAATGGTAAATCCTTGAATGTCATTAAGAAGTGAATGATAACCCCTACAGCGAATGTTACGAAACTATTTCAATATAGCGATCCGATCACTACTAAATAATAAAGTCTATTCATTCATCAATGTCGCCGGCCTTTCCATAGGAATAGCCGCGAGCATGCTGATTCTTCTGTACGTCGTGCACGAATTCAGTTATGATAAATTTCATCTGCAGGCTAATAGAATCTATCGCATTGTCGGTAAAGTGAATTACGGAGGGCAGCAGATCCAAATGAGTGCCATGTCATCACAATTTGGACCCATTTTAAAAGAAAAGAATGCGGACGTCGAAAACTATGTGCGCCTTCGGGAGCCAGGCAGGGTTTTGATGAAGTCCGATGAGGAACATAATAATTTTGAAAACGCTGTTGCGTTTGCCGATACGTCTCTTTTTAGCGTTTTCACCTTTCCATTGGTCCAGGGGAATTATCATTCGCTGTCAAGGCCCGGCACGGTGATACTCACGGCTGAGATGGCAAAGAAATATTTTGGTACGATAGATGCGGTGGGGAAAACTATCACCTATAATAAAAACTATCCACTGGAGGTAGTGGGTATCATGAAGTCTTTTCCATCCAACTCAACCCTCCGCTTTAATTTTGTCATCTCCTTCAGCACGCTTGGAAACATACCCGAAGAGCAAAAACAATACTTGCACAGCATCGCCAGTTTGGGCTCCTACCTTACGTACATCCTGGTTTCCAACCCGGAGGCAGTTTCAAAAATTGAAACTTCCACTCGCAACTTTGCCAAATCTTCTGTTGATGAAACCTACTTCCTCGAAAAGTTTTCCGATACCCATTTAGGCAATAACATGGGTGATGCGTCCAATATCACGTATCTGTACCTTTTTTTTGGCGTGGGTTTCATCATTTTATTACTTGCTTTGATTAACTATATGAACCTCACTACTGCCCGGGCCACCCTTCGGGGCAAAGAGATTGGGATTCGAAAAGTAATCGGTGCCCGTCAAAGCAATCTGTCATTTCAATTCTATTTTGAATCAACCCTGATGACGCTGCTTGCTTTCGGATTTGCCTTGATCTGGATCGAATTAGCGCTTCCCCTATTTTTGAATACACTTCAAATTGAGATTGACCCTTCGTTTTTGACAAGCGCATGGTTCGTCAGTGTGGTGGGCAGCCTGCTTATCGTATGCATACTTCTGGCAGGCAGTTATCCATCTGTGATTTTGTCCCGGTTTGTGCCATCCGAGGTTCTCAAAGGAAAAAGCAGCCGCTCCGGGGGAGGAGCGTTGGTTCGAAAAGGATTTACAATATTTCAATTTGCGGTTTCCATTGCCTTGGTTTTGGTAACTCTTGGTATCCACCACCAGTTGGACTTCCTGCGGAATCAAAAAATAGGGTTGAACAAAGAACAGGTCATGGTCGTAAATCTGGATGCCGAGAATGCTTCCTCCTACCCTGCATTGAAGAATGATTTAAAAAGCCTCTCCGGGATCAGACAAGTTGCAGCTGCCTCCATCCCTCTTTATACGTATGGCCATTCCTTAGTCTTTACTAAAACTCCCGGTACACACGAGGATGTTGTTATCAATGTCATGACAGTAGACGAAGATTTTTTTTCCACGCTTGAAATTGCATGGGTGCAGAAGCCTGATTCTATCACTAAGGGAGGATTGATCATCAACGAAGCAGCTTTAGAAAAACTAAAAATCACGAAAGAGGATATTGGGATCAAACTATTAGACTCCCCTATAACCGGCATTGTCAAAAACTTCAATTACGAATCCCTCCGACAAAAGATATATGGTCTGGTATTTACTATCACTTCAGATACATTAACCGCCCCTGCCAAAGAGGGTGTATCACTGTACATAAGGTTGGATTCGAAAACCAATGTAGCAAATAAGATTGACGCGATTAAAGCGTTATTTAGAAAATATCAAAAAACACGCCCGTTCGAATATTACTTTCTGGATGATGCCTTTGCTCAGTTGTACAAATCGGAGGATAGGCTTTCAAATATTTTCTATGCTTTTACCTGCATTGCTATGCTCCTTGCATGTCTTGGTCTCGTTGGACTGATAACATTCGCCACAGAAGTACGAACAAAAGAAATCGGAATCCGAAAAGTACTGGGCGCCAGTGTTAGGAATATCTTATTCTTACTTTCAAAGGATTTTATTGCGTTGGTTTTGGTCGGGGTGGTGATCGCCATACCCTTTGCAGGGTGGTATACCCGGCTATGGCTTAACCAGTTCTCCTATCGTGTAGAAATACCCTGGTGGTTCAGTCTCTTGGTAGCAGCTTCTGCGCTAATTATCTCATTGCTAATTACGAGTGTGCAAGGAATAAAGGCCGCCATGACCAATCCGACTGATTCGTTGAGAAGTGAGTAGTTTCCGGGAACGCGCGTAAAAGGAGTGCCGAAGGTTGGCAAGTTTTGCCTGGAAATTCTTGCAGACTATGCAACCTCGTTAAAAATCCGGAGTCTAAGAGAAAAAAGGTTATATGCTCAAAAGTTACTTCAAAATCATACTCAGGAGCTTAGCACGGAATAAGACTTTCAGTTTTATCAATATGTTGGGACTTTCGATCGGTCTCACATGCTCCATTTTAATAGGACTTTACGTTGTGGATGAGTTTTCATTTGACCGCTACCACGAAAAGACAGACAGGATTTATCAGTTAACAACTTCTGCGAACTTTCAGGGCCAGGTACAAAAATGGATCGGTGTGCCGAACAAGGCTGCACCAATTTTTGCCAAAGAAATACCCGAAGTAGAAAAAGCCGTTCGGATTTTGCCAAATAATTTTAACGGCAAGGCGTTCGTATCTTCCGATCAGATAAAATCACTGGAGAACCGGTTGGTCTGGGCCGATGCAGAGATTTTTGACGTGCTCACCATGCCGTTTATCCAGGGCGATCCGGTGACGGCGCTCACACGACCCCATACCGTTGTGATCAGTGAGGCTTCTGCTATCAAGTACTTTGGCACCCTGGATGTGGTAGGGAAAAGCTTAAAAATCGATAAAGACACACTTGATTTTGAAATTACGGGGGTCATAAAAAATGCAAGATCCAATTCACGATTTCAGTTTCCGATCATCGCCGCATTTGCCGGATCCTGGTTTGATCAACCCAATAATCAATCGTGGGGTAATGCGAGCTTTGAAACATACCTGCTTTTGCATGAAAATACAGACGCTGGTGTGGTGGAGAAGAAAATCGCAGACGTACTCGCCCACAACATTCCTAAGGATCTCCTGTGGCTTTCCCTTGAAATCCATCCGTTGAAGGATATTCACCTGCAATACGCTGACGTACAGGAAATAAACGGGGCCATAAAAGGTGATTTGAGTCAACTGCAAATTTTAATTGGCCTTGGAATCATCATCCTCATCATCGCAGCTGTCAATTACATGAATTTATCCACGGCACAATCACAACGAAGGTTTAAAGAAATCGGGATCAGTAAGACGTTGGGTGCCACCAGCCTGCAGCTTGCCCGAAAATTCTACCTGGAGACTTCCTTTTTCGTGCTGTTGGCCCTGGTGATCAGTATCCAATTTGTCGTCCTGTCATTGCCACTGTTTGATTCCGTTACCGGAAAACAATTCAACCAATCCTTTTTAAAAACGGGATGGTTTTGGATTTCCTTTCTACTGGTGTGGATCTTCCTGACACTTTTAGCAGGCGTGTACCCTGCTCAATACCTTTCTTCATTTTCACCCAGGCAGGTATTGAAAGGCTCTTTTTCCGGACTTGGAGGTAATTCCTTTCTCCGCAAGGGATTAGTAGTTGTGCAATTTTCCGTTTCGATTATTCTAATCATCAGCACACTGATTCTTTATCAACAGCTTGGATTCATTCGGGCGAAGAGACTCGGTTACCAACCCGAACAAGTAATTGCCATCGGAACGACCGGGGCAGAAAACCGGGTTCAAATAAATTCTCTGAAATCTGCGTTACAAGGCTTATCATCAGTATCAGGCGTAGCCCGCTCACAAGCCTATCCGGGAGAAGGCGGGAGTGGAAGGACATTGCCTTCGTTGGATGGTCAGGGGGATGGCAAGAGTCTTACAACGGTACGAGCGACCCCCGAAGTTCTGGACGTACTGGGCATAAAACTGCTGGCGGGAAAAACACTGCCGGAAAAATCTGATCAGGATACCACGGTTCAACTTGTCGTAAACAAGACTTCGATTGACTTCCTGGGACTTACACCTGAAGAGGCAATTAACCGAAAAATAAAGGTCAATGGTTTTCAATATGGAGCGGAGGTCGTAGGCGTGGTGGAGGATTTCCATTTCAGTTCGTTGCGGCAACCAATTGGGGCA
>JANXYC010000059.1 GCA_025350305.1 Cyclobacteriaceae bacterium
CATCATCCAGGTGAACTGGGCGAAGGAGTTTGATTTGCCCATTATCATTCACTGCCGTGAATCGATGAACGAAACCTTGGAAATACTCGAACCCCTCGTGGACGAAACACTAAAGGGGATCTTTCATTGTTTCTCGGGCAATGCGGATCAGGCAAAAAGAATTAAGGCTATGGGGTTTTATATGGGAATAGGAGGGGTGGCAACATTTAAGAACGGTGGACTTGACAAGGTTTTGCCGGATGTTCCCCTGGACAAAATTGTGCTGGAGACCGACAGTCCATATCTCGCCCCGGTTCCTCACCGCGGAAAGCGGAACGAACCTTCCTACCTTAGCGTGATTGCTCCCAGGGTTGCAGAATATCTTCACGTGAGTCTGGAAGAACTGCAGGTGACCACAACGGAAAATGCTATGAAAATATTTGGATAAGGACAGACTAAACCTTTTTAGCATTTCATTTTTCTTTGCGTCCTCGGCCCTTTGTTACAATTTTGGCAATGATTCTATCCGGTAAATACGTATGAATTACAAAACCCTTACTATCAACACCGCGCTGCCTGCCAAACCGAGGGCAAGAGTCCTCATCATCTATACCGGCGGAACGTTTGGAATGGTGCACGATGCGGAGGGCGTCCTCCTTCCATTTGATTTTTCGTTGATTCTTGAGCACTTGCCTACACTGAGGAACTTGTTTCTGGAGATCACGGTGATATCATTCGACAACCCGATTGATTCTTCCAACATTGAGCCTGAACATTGGCTTATGATTGGGAATATGATCAAGGACCAATACGACAAGCAGGATGGATTTGTCGTGCTCCACGGAACCGACACGATGGCTTATACCGCTTCTGCATTGAGTTTTATGCTTCATGGCCTGTCAAAACCCGTTGTGTTTACGGGAGCACAACTTCCGATCACTGAGCCAAGGTCGGATGCACGGGAGAATCTCATTACTGCATTGGAGATTGCCTCGGCGCATGGTGGAGGCAAACCCCTTGTGCCTGAAGTTTGCATTTATTTCGATTATGAATTGCTCAGGGGCAACCGAACAAAAAAAGTGGAGAGCATGCATTTCGATGCCTTCAGCTCAGAGAACTATCCGCCCTTAGCGAAGGCGGGTGTAAAAATTGATTACAACCTTCCCGCGGTATTGCCTTCCCGCGGCGGGTCGCTTGGCTTATTGTCAAGGTTCGATACAAACGTCTCTATACTCAAGCTCTTTCCTGGTATCAACAGCTCGACTGTTGAGGCTTGTCTGCACAACGCAGATTTGAAAGCGTTAATCATTGAGACGTTCGGCTCTGGTAACGCCCCTTCAGCTGCCTGGTTTGTTGAGCGACTCAGGAAAGCAATTGAAAGTGGGCTTATGGTGGTGAATGTTTCCCAATGTCCTGGAGGGATGGTTATTCAAGGCAAGTATGAGACCAGCAGGGCACTGGAAGAAATCGGGGTAATCAGCGGCGGCGATATGACCATAGAGGCTGCCGTGACGAAGGTAATGTTACTGTTAGGTCAATACGGGGTTGAGAAGGCAAAGAAATTGATGAGAGAGCCTCTGGCGGGTGAGCTAAGCATTGCGTAGAGGTCTCCATTGATGTCAGTGCAATGAATCGTCGATAAGTGATTTGCATATTCAGATCATTTTAGGAGAGGGCGGGATTAACTTCGTTGCCCGGTTTGGGGGAGGCTTCAGATCAACCATTCAATCGCTTCGCGCTTGCCTTTCTCGTTTTATTATGTTTTTCTGTTCATGCTTCAGCCGAGACAGCTGGCATGAACCTCAAACAAAAAGGTTCGCTATCGCGGACGGTTTGATCTGGCGGAGAGGGCGGGATTCGAACCCGCGATACCCTTTCGAGTATACACACTTTCCAGGCGTGCTCCTTCAGCCACTCGGACACCTCTCCAAAAAAAGCCCACAAATAAATGGAAAATAAGCGAAAAGACAGTTTTACCGGTGACTTTTCGGACCGCAGGGGTTTAATCCTATCAACACGTCAACAAAAGCGAGTTTTTTCATCTAAAAAAATCCGATTTCTTGTTTAGGAATGAACAAAAACTTTAATTTTGGCCACTTCAAGACTTAGACCTAAACCTTAAACCATGAAAAAACAATTTGCTTTTCTCGCTTTAGTAGGATTCCTCCTGTTCGGGGCTTCCGCCTTATTTGCTCAGGAAGATACAACCAAAACCAAGCCTGCAGCTACTGAAGCCGTAACCGAAGTTCAATCCGATGAGGCTGCAATCCCAGAGCAGTCCTTTCATCAAGCATTAAAAGAGAAATTTATAGAGGGTGGTGTGCCTTTCATGTGGCCTATCCTTATTTGTATGATTTTAGGACTTGCCGTTTCTATTGAGCGAATTATTACACTGAACCTGGCAACTACTAACACTAAGAAATTATTGATCCAAATTGAAGACGCTCTTTCCAAAGGCGGAGTAGAAGCTGCGAAGAATGTTACCAGGAATACACGCGGACCCATTGCATCCATCTTTACGCAAGGCCTCATGCGCGCTTCAGAAGGTGTGGATATGGTCGAAAAATCAGTGGTATCCTATGGTGGAGTGGAAATGGGTAAACTTGAAAAGGGACTTATCTGGATTTCGCTTTTCATTTCCCTCGGACCCATGCTTGGATTTTTTGGAACGGTGGTTGGTATGGTGGGTGCGTTCGACGCTATCCAGGCAGCTGGAGATATTTCACCTCAGGTTGTTGCAGGTGGTATGAAAATAGCATTGATAACTACAGTTGGGGGTCTTATCGTAGGTATGGTGCTTCAGGTATTGTACAACTATCTGGTGTCCAAAATCGATGGACTGGTGAATACCATGGAAGATGCTTCGATCTCACTGATCGATATATTGGTTAAGTACAAAACGACTGGAGGTAAATAAAATAATTTATGGGAGATAGCTTCTTTTATGGTACTGGTATAAGCATCGGTTTATACATCAGTTACGTCTTGCTTTTCGTGGCAGCAATAACAGCGTTGATATTTCCATTGTGGGATTCAATAAAGAATCCGCAAGAGATCATCAAGTCGGGCATTTCAGCGGTTGCGCTCGTGATCTTATTTGTTATTTCGTATGTCTTTTCCGGTTCTGAGATTACGGCCAAGTATATGCTGGGTGGGGTTACTTCCGAGTTTAGCTCCAAAATGATCGGGGCAGGATTAATCATGTTTTATTTCACACTTTTCTTATCGATGGCTGTGATGATTTACTCCGAAATCAGTAAAGCTCTTAAATAATGCCACGCTCTACTCCTGAAATACCCAATGCATCAATGGCAGACATTGCCTTTTTGATGTTGATATTCTTTCTGGTAACTACCACGATCGCCAATGATCGTGGTCTGAGTATTCAGCTACCACCAATCCCTCCGCCAAATCAAGAAGATGTCAAAATCCCGGAGCATAATATGTTCAAAATCCAGATCAACTCTTCCGATGCATTGCTTGTGGAGGGTAATCCATTGTCGGATATAAGTGGTTTGAAGGAGGATATTAAAAAATTTGTCCTTAACAGAGGATTTGACCCTCTCTCATCTGATTCACCCGAAAAAGCAATTGTGTCCTATAAAACTGACCGAGGCACAAGTCACAGAAAATTTATTGAAATATTGGATATTATTCAGGGAGCCTATTATGACATTTATGCAGACCAGGCAGGCGTTACCAACAAGAGGTTTCGCGAAGCGGCTTCTGATCTGACAGACCCTGCAAATAAGCAGATTTATGACAAGGGAAGAGCGGGTATTCCGATGTCAGTTTCTATCGCGGAGCCTACGAAGGTCGGTAACTAAAATTAAAGACGATAAGTATGTCAAAGTTTAAGAAAAAGGCCGTAGTAAAGCAGGATATTCCAACCTCGTCCATGCCGGATGTAGTGTTTATGTTGTTGTTCTTCTTTATGGTGACTACTGAATTGCGCGAGACGGCGATTGATGTGCAGCAGCGAATTCCTGAAGCGACTCAGCTTCGGAAATTGCTACGCAAGTCATTGGTAACAAACCTCTATATCGGAGAGCCAAAGAAGACGGAACAGTTTGGGAAGGAAGCCAAAATTCAGGCAGATGATGTTTTCATTGAACCAAAGGACATCGTGCTGTGGGTAAATCGCCAGAAAGATTTATTGCAGGAGAATGAACGCGATCAGTTGACCGTGGCCATGAAAGTGGACAATGAGGCTAAACGTGGAATTATCGCCGATGTGGAATCCGAACTTCGTAAAGCCAACGCAAGAAAAATTCTCTATACAACAATGAATAAGAAAGAAGAGGTTAGGTAATAATCCTTTTTAATGAATGTGAAAGCCCCTGGACAGGGGTTTTTTTTTGATTACTGAGGCGATAAACCCGGTTCATACTTATTCAATCTGAGTGACATTTCAATTTGTCGCAGTTCACTCTATATTTTAGTCCAACACGACCCTTTGAAATGCACCCTTCGATCTTTACATCAACTCTTTTGAATATATTCGATCATGATTCAACCGGTTATCAACGCTAAGCTCAATAATCCGAAAACAATTCAGGCCTGGTGTATGTATGACTGGGCCAATTCAGTTTACTCCCTGGTGATTACGTCGGCAATTTTTCCGGTGTATTACCAGGCCGTAACAACAGGTGAGGGAGAAAATGATATGGTAAGCTTCTTTGGTTACCCAATTGTCAATTCGGTGCTATACTCGTATTCGTTGTCGCTTTCGTTTTTATTGGTAGCGCCGCTCTTGCCGCTGCTTTCCGGCATGGCTGATTACACTGGAAATAAGAAAGCCTTCATGAAGTTCTTTGTTTATCTGGGAGGGATTGCCTGCATGGGCCTCTTTTTTTTTACCGGAGATAATATTGAATGGGGTATTATCTGCTCCATGTTGGCCAGCATCGGATATGCCGGCAGCGTTGTATTTTACGATGCGTTCTTACCGGAGATCGTATCCCACGATCGATTTGACTCGGTGAGCGCAAAGGGCTATTCCATGGGCTACTACGGAAGCGTGATTCTACTGATCATCAACCTGGTGTTAATCATTTTCTGGTCAACTTTTGGTTTCCCCAGCGAAGGCACGGCCACACGCTTCTCTTTCCTCCTGGTAGGCTTGTGGTGGATGGGCTTTTCGCAAATAGCCTTTGTTCACCTACCGGATAATCCCTACGGACAGAAACCCAGTGGCAAGGTGATATTCAATGGCCACAGGGAATTGAAGAAGGTGTGGGGCAGCCTGAAAGCCTACCCGAACCTGAAGCGATTTCTTTCAGCTTATTTCTTTTATAATATGGGCGTGCAAACGGTGATGTACCTGGCGGCTTCCTTTGGCGCCAAGGAACTAAAACTGGAGGATAGTAAATTAATTGTGACTGTCCTCATCATTCAATTGGTGGCCGCTGCCGGGGCGTACCTGTTTGCCAGGCTGTCTGGTAGGAGGGGAAATAAGGTTGCACTCATGATTATGATTATCATTTGGATCATCATTTGCGTGCTGGCTTACTTAACAGTGACCGAATATCAATTTTACGGTATCGCATTTCTGGTGGGCCTGGTAATGGGTGGGATTCAATCCTTATCGCGCGCCACGTATTCCAAACTTATGCCTTCCAATTCCATTGATCACGCTTCTTACTTTAGCTTTTTTGATGTCACGTTCACCCTTTCAATTGTAGCGGGAACATTTTTCTATGGCCTCATTGAACAAATCTCAGGCAGCATGCGCAATAGCACCCTGGCGCTCATGATCTTTTTTATTATTGGGTTGCTGCTGCTTTCCAGAGTTACCGTTTCCAATAAGGTTTTGGAAACTACTTAGTGTTTTTAATAATAATCCAGTTTTCAAAAGTAAACCTGTGTAAATGGTAATTGGTAATCGGGTAATCGGTAATCTGGTGCTCACCGAATACTGATTACCCGATTACCGACCACTTTTTCTCTTGCAATGTATTCATCGTAGCCTCTTTGGTGGTTAATCCAAAAATGTGCAGGTATTTTAGTAACATTTTCAAATTGAACTGCCATAGCGGGGGTAATAGAACTATCACCTTTTAGAATGGCTGTGATTGTTTTTTCGGGCTTGCCTGTACGGAGTGCAAACTCCTTGGGGCCCATTTCCATTTCCTTCAGCTTTTCAACTAAGGTTTCACCCGGATGGGTTTTGATTGAGGGAAATATTGATTTTGCTTGGCCATTGTTATCTTTCTTTATGGTAGTTCATAATCTCAATTACTTCTACTCCTGTTATTTCAAGCCAAATGTATTGACCGTGCTCGTTTAAGGAGATGGGATTTTCGTGAGGGGTGAAAATCAACCTGTATGGTTGGTCTAAATTGCAAGCCCATTGCCCTTTCCTGTTACTGGTAAGTTCGTGGTAATTGCCTGGCAAGTTCCTTACATCTTCCAACTGTGTAAGTCTTCTCCGTAAGATGGTTGCCCGAACCTTACCTAACTCTTTCAGCATCTTCCTGTCATCGTTAGCCAGTTTCTCTAATTTCTTATCTGTAAAAGTAATTTTCACTGAAAAAGTATTAATTTTTTATGGTTGTTTTTACTCCTTTTTTGAACTGCTCTAATTTTTAGAGTAATTACCTCTTGTTGTTATTCAATATTATAATGAACCTTCTTGAAATACTAGATGATTACATGATTTTTGACTTCAAATAGCCCTTCCTTTTGGGTATATGATAGTAGTTAATAACTACTTCAGTCTCCAGCAGAAATGAGAGCATGCAAATATGCTAACCCTGTATTGATACAAACAACATTACGCATAACATTACCCGGGAGGGATTATAAAAATAAATTAATAAGGCAATGAGATCGTGTCCGGTTCTATTAACTCATAGTTATACTCATTTATTAAATAACTGATCGGGGAATTTGGAAATGTAATGATTTCATTCTTACCGAGTCCCCAGGGCTTCCAATAGTTTGCCAACACCTCGCCATACATTTTATCATCCCAATGCCTGAACAAAGGTTTTTCATTATGCACGGGCAACGGAACAGCTTCTACATACACGCTATCTTCTGTTGGCTGTATTTTATATTCAGAAGAAGTATTTAATAAATAATTGGAATAAATAAATCTTCCGCAAAGTTCTTCAAACTGAATTGGGTGCAATGTTTTATCAGCAATTTTATCAGTAAGCTCTTTGTGATAAATTCCGTTTTCCCCGTTATCCTGCAGGCAGGCTACTATTCCAAAATCGTACATTCCCAAAGAAAAATTTAGGTTGTTGGTTTCGTCTTTATAATTAAATACATCTTTGGAATATTTTATTTTAACCACTCTGATGGTCCACGGTTTAGTTCCTTTAAATTCCATTGGCAGCACCAGCGATTGCAACATGAAATGGAGGGTTTTGAATTTGGCGATTAAAAAATGAGACAAAGTAAAGGTTTCTCCTAGTGCTTTTTGTTGCTTCATTCCAAAAACAATATCGTGGTATAAAATACCGTACACCAATTTGGCCATCCATTGAAACAATCGTTCTTCAGGAATTTTTTTAACTTCTTCGTAACCTAACGAAAATGCTTGTTTAATCTCTTCCTCAAATGGGTTCAGAGTATTTTCAATAACACTGATAAAGCATGGTAATTTTAAATCTTGGTATTTTATAACATTTTTCTCCTCTAACATCTGCAATGTTTTATCTTTTAAAGAATAACGATCTAAAAGCCATTCTGGAAACACAGAAACGTGTTCTTCGGTAGAATTTATTTTTTTACCGGTAAGAAAACATACCTCCGGATTAAAATCTAAACTTTCGAAAGGGTTGTAAAGCTTGATTGCCATTTGTGTAATTTTTGTTATTGGGTTAATAACTCGTTCAACATTTTGCATTGTACACCACCGCATCCAGTTTCATTTGCTTTATCATGCTCTCCAATCCTCCGGCACGTTTCATCGAAAGCATACTTTTAAATCCTATCTTTTCAATAAAATTAAGCGGGGCATTAATAATCTCATCAGGTGTATGTCCCGAAAGTACATGAATCATCATGGCAACAAGTCCTTTCGCATAATCCGCATTTGCATCTGCATAAAAAATAATTTTCCCGTCTTTTAATTCACTGCATAACCATACATGCGCCTGGC
>JANXYC010000103.1 GCA_025350305.1 Cyclobacteriaceae bacterium
GGCACAGCAATTCTCAGGTTTTTCCGCATACACGGTTACACTGAAAATCCCTGACGTGCCGCTATGAAAATCCTTTATCTCATTAGTTGTCAAGTAATCTCTTAGAATTTCATCAGGCAAGTTGATCCTTTTTTCTTTTTGAATAGTAACGTTTACAAAGCCTGCTTCTTTGATAATCGATAGATATTCTTCCCTTTGAATTGCGCCGGCAACACACCCTGCATACATCTCCGCACTTTTCTTCAGGCCTTCCGGAAGTTCACCTACGAGTACGATATCCGAAACGCTGAAATGTCCACTCTTTTTAAGTACCCTAAAAGTTTCAAGAAAGGCCTGCTTTTTGTTGGGCACCAAATTCAAAACACAATTGCTGACTACCACGTCGGCCACATTTGCTCCCACCGGCATGTTCTCAATATCACCCTGGCGAAACTCAACATTTTTGTAGTTAAGTTTATTAGTGTTTTCCCGGGCCTTTTGAATCATCTTTTCTGTAAAGTCGACACCTATGACTTTTCCTGTCTCTCCGGTTATTGATCGTGCTATAAAGCAATCATTGCCTGCGCCAGAACCAAGATCAATGACAGTATCGCCTTCTTTGATCAACGCGAACTCGGTGGGTAATCCGCAGCCCAGTCCAAGATCAGCCTCCGCCACGTAGCCTTTCAGATTTGAATAGTCATCGGACATAACTGTATAATCAACTGTTGAACATCCGGTTGCTCCGCAACAACTGGTTTCGTTCATATTTTTACTCTGCTCGGCGATCTGGCCGTATTTTTCTTTTACAATCTCCTTTAGCTGTTCTGAAGTTGACGGGGTGTTCATATTTTAGGTGTTTAAGTTATCGTAATATTGCGATATGTTTTAACAAAAAAAGTTTAACAACAAGTAGGGTCCTTACGACTTTCAAACAGGTCACCGATCACTTTCTTCATCTTGTTCCAGGCTTTTTCGTCGATACAGTAGCAGACTGTTGGCCCTTCAATGTCTCCTTTGATCAATCCTGCTTTCTTCAATTCGCTCAGATGTTGCGATACGGTGGATTGCGATAGCGGGAGTTCATCCACAATATCCCCGCAAACGCAGGACTTGGTTTTAATTAAGAACTGAAGAATAGCAATCCGGGCAGGATGTCCCAATGCTTTTGCCAGCGAAGCAAGGTCATTTTGGGCTTTCGTGAATTCTTCTGTTTTGGTAAGTCCCATGATGTATTAATCGCAATATTACGATTAATGTTTCATATTTTCTTAACTTTGTTTTTTGAATGTATGAACAAAAAAAATATCCTTTTCGTGTGTGTTGAGAATTCTAACCGCAGCCAGATGGCGCAGGCGTTTGCAGAAATCCACGGTGGTGATAAAGTACGGGCTTATAGTGCGGGGTCCAGGCCGTCTGGAAAAATCAATCCCAAAGCCATTGCGGCGATGAAAGAATTAGGCTATGACCTCTCCACTCATCAGTCGAAATCATTGGACGAAATTCCAAAATCAGAATATGAATATGCCGTCACGATGGGCTGTGGGGATGAATGCCCGTTTGTAGTCGCTGCTCACCGTGAGGATTGGAACATCCCAGATCCAAGGGAGATGAATGACGTCGAGTTCCGGAAGGTGAGGGACATGATTGAAGAAAGAGTCGTTGGGCTATTGAGGCAAATGCAGAATAAAGAATGAAGAATGATGAATATTGAATGTTGAAGTGGATTCAGCTACTTCACTATTCGGCATTCAACATTCAAAATTCTTCATCCTTTGTCTCATTCAGAGACCGGGATCGCGATCAAGTAACTCCTTCCCCTCTTCACTGTAAGGCTTTCTCCCCGCAACCAGGGATTGTGACGCTTCAGAAGTTTGTAATTGATTCCTTGCTGCTGGGCGAACGCAATGAGGTCCTTGATGGACTCCGTTACCTGAACGTGATGAAGTTTCTCTCGCTGATAGAGGTGCGCCTGCTTTAACGTAAAGCCATACTTCTGCGGGTTCTCCACGATTTCTTTGATGGCAATAATTCTGAATACGTACCGCGAAGTTTCATCATTCAGGTGCAGATCATAATATGATTTTACATTTTGATTTTCGAGCGACCTGTTCACTCCGCTCATGCCACGATTGTACGATGCAGCCGTGAGCGTCCAGCTTCCAAATTTTCCGTACGCTTGCTTTAAATATTTACATGCTGCGACTGTTGCCTTTACCGGGTCATATCGCTCATCTACTTCATTGGTGATCTCCAGCCCAAATTCTCTCCCGGATGTTTTCAGGATTTGCCAGAATCCCACTGCTTCCTTTGGCGAAACATCGTTCAGCAACGCTGATTCGATCAGGGGCAGGTATTTGAAATCAGGAGGAATTCCATTTTTTGCCAGCACGGAATCAATTTGTGGCAACCAACGATTGGCACGTTTGATGAGAAACAACGTGTTGCTGTGCCAATATGTATTGATCTGCAATTCCTTGTCAAAGCTCTCGCGAACATCCGGCATGGTCAATGGAACTGGTTCGCCTGCAAAGGAAATCGCTTCGGGGATGTCAATGGATACCGCCGGTGATAATTGCGGGCCCTCTTTCATTTCTGCAAGGGCTTCATCTGAATTTGAATTCTTGTCGTTGGTGTTAACCGCTCCCTTGTAGGTGATGTAACCAAACAAAATGACGAGCGCAGCGATTGAAATAAATAATGATAAATCTTTCATCAGAAGTTAGGTGACAACAAATACTTCGCGTAGAAGTCATCAATTACTTTCACTGCATCTTCGGGGGTATCGACCAAATTGAATAAATCCAGGTCCTGCTTGTTGATCATCCCTTCCGTTACCAATACTTTTTTGATCCAGCCGATCATACCGCCCCAGAATTTTTTATCGACCAATACAATCGGAAAGCGACCAATCTTCTTGGTTTGAATCAACGTCAAAGCCTCGGTCAATTCATCCATGGTGCCAAATCCTCCGGGCATCACAATAAACCCTTGTGAATATTTTACAAACATGACTTTTCGCACGAAGAAATAATCAAACGTAATCAGCTTATCCGGGTCAATGAACGGGTTGCCTTTTTGTTCATGCGGCAAATAAATATTCAGTCCGACCGATTTTCCTCCTGCCCGCATGGCTCCTTTGTTACCGGCCTCCATAATACCAGGTCCTCCACCGGTTACCACGCCATAGCCATGTTGCACCAATTTATAGGCAATGTCTTCCGCCGTTTTATAATATGGATGCCCGGCCTTCACACGGGCCGATCCGAAGATGGTAACACACGGGCCGATCTTGGCAAGCTTCTCAAAGCCTTCCACGAACTCACTCATTACCTTGAAGATCACCCACGAGTCCGAGCTTTTTATCTCTGCCCAATCCTTGTCTTTAAATGCTTTGCGAATACGATGCTCTTCTTCCAGAGCCTGCTTGATCAGGTCTTCTCCATTTTTCCTTTTCTTCGTTGCCATAGTTTTTATCTTTCCAATACAAAGTCGAAGATAAAGAAATGATCGTAACTAATTGTTTCATAGTACAGGTTCACGCAAAAACGCAAACCTACCTGCGCGAGACGCTTCGGCAGACAGGGGGAAGCGCAAAGGGCGATCGTACACCCACGATATGATGCCGTACCAGGAGAAAGGGTTTTTGTATTACTGAGTACTACGTAGCTTGCGCTACACTATGACGATGTTAGTTCTTGATTAACAATCGAGAGTTATGTCGCCTAAATAATGAGCGTAGTGGTATCGCTGATTCGATGATTGCCGTGGCTACTCACACTCCCTTGAATAACGTTTTTAGTGCACTTTCCAACGATGTATACTTAAACGTATAACCTGCTTTCTGAATTTTTTCCGAGGAAACATTGCTCCCATTCACTACAATATCTGTCATCTCACCAATCACGATGCGGAGAATAAATGCCGGCACTGGAGGAAGCAACAGGGGTCGCTTCAGGATTTTCGCCAACGCGCTTGTCATTTCCCGGTTCGTCACCGGATAAGGACTCACAGCGTTATAAGCGCCTCTCATCGATTCCTCTTCCACCGCCTTGATAAATATGCCACACAGATCATCCAGGTGAATCCAGCTCAGGATTTGCTTTCCACTTCCCAGGGGTGATCCAATTCCCATTTTTATGGGACCGGCCATCTCCTTCAGCGCACCACCCTTATCGCTCAGCACAATACCAATCCGGATTTTTGCGATTCGAATTCCCAATGAAGCGATAGCGTCCACTTCCCTTTCCCATGCTACTACGACGCCAGACAGGTAGTCGGTTCCCGGTTTACTTTCCTCCGTGAGAATAATTCTCTCATCAAGTCCAAATCCATAGTAACCAATCGCCGATGCGGAGACAACGGCCCGGACCTTGTTATCTGAACTCCTCAGCCTTTCATACAACAAAGCAGATGACTTTGTGCGACTCTCCAGTATTTCCTTCTTGCGTTGTGGCGTCCATCGCTTATCGGCCACTCCAGCTCCGGCCAAATGAATGATGACATCCACTCCATGCAGTGCCTCCTGGTCGAATTCTCCTTTTGCTACATCCCACACATACGATGGAACTTTGCCTGGCCTTTTAGACCGGCCCAGGTGTGTAACCCGGTATCCTTTTTGAATGAGCATCTCCGTTAATCGCGTGCCCACCAGGCCCGAGGCGCCGGTTAGTAGAATGGAAGTTGCCAAAACAGTAATTTTTAAATGATCTTTGCATCCAATATAACCACTGATTGATGAAAAAGTTGACGATTCTTTTAATTCTGTTCATAACGTGTCATGCATCTGCACAAAAGGTGACGGTCAATAAGAAGAGTGAAAAAATAAAGAGCGAATCGGCAGAAGGGTACAGCACAGCATTAGAAGGCAAGAAAGAAGAGGTGGCTTCTGCTTTCGGCCGTTTTTTGAAGAATCTGGGCAAAATCAAATCCGGCAGCGATTATCAGTTCGTTGAAGGCCCCGCGCTGGGTGGCACGGTCTATAGTACAGGTATCGTGTATGCGCAAACCGACGGTAACGAAGAAAAGACTTCCGTTTGGCTGGGCATTAAAGCGGTGGAGTGGACAGTCAACGACATCACGCTGGTGGAGAACCAGCTTGAAAAACTTGTCTACCAGTTTGGTGTAAAATTTTACCGTGATAAAATTCAAGCGCAGATTGATGAGGGTGTGCAGGCCGCCAATGCGGTAGTCCGGCAACAGCAGCGTCTCACCAATCAAAACAAAGACCTTACTATTAAGTTAAGTAACAATGCCCTGGAAAAAATACGATTAGAAAAGTCACTGGAAGCTAACAAACTTGAAAACCTGGTCCTTCTCCAAAAACTAGAAAACAATAAGAAGTCACAGGACTCCGTACGCCAAGCAGGCGAGCAGATAAAAAAGGTGATTGAAATGCACAAGGAGCGGCAACGAAAAGTCAATTAATAGTGCCTTTGATAACTGATTCAAACGAGCAGCACGAACAATTCTATTTCATCAATTCATGCCAATTTCGAGGACATTCTAATTAAAAAGAGGTTGTCCTTTTGAGACAACCTCTTTCAAAATTCAGACAATTTTCTTTAGAATTTAAAAGTCAACTGACCATAGAAGGTAGTTCCCAATTGGCTAAACTGTGAACCGTTGTACCCTAAAATGCGATACCTTCCGCTGAAGGTCAGGAAGCCTTCCAAAAGATTCTTTTTAGTTGGGTCATTTAGTACTGACTCACCGGCAGGATTAAGCGCTTCCAATTTCCACGAGGGCAGTACGTTGAACAAATTGTTCACCGTAAAAGAAGCAGATAAATTTTTTGAAATGTTATACCCAACATTCAAATCGGTTACCACAGCAGGAGAAAATACTTGTTTGATGTTTTCCATATCATCACCGCCGTTATCGAGGTCCTGGAATTTGGTCGGTCCGAATAATGTGTTATTAAGAACGACATTCCATTTGGCGACACTATAGTCCAAGCCTAAGATTGTCTTATACTTTGGGCGGCCTTCCGTCAATAGTGATTTAACCTGAGTATTCAAAATTGTGGCCCCTGCCGAACTAATGGCGGCAGGATCATTCGGACTACCGATGATATCATTGGCAATATTGACGTTGCCAGCAAGGTTAAGTGCAAGTTTGCCGCGGCCCAGATCAATGTTTCTGTAGCTCGCTACATAATCCAAACCTTGGGTTTTAGTTTTTATTCCGTTAATAAAAAACTGAACACTCGTCAAATTTCCGGCCGCCAGGATTTTTCCCAGAGTACTGGCGGGATTGCTTGAAGAAATTGACGAGCTATAAACAATCCGGTCGCTGATAGTAATATCATAGTAATCGAAAGTGATACTCAGGTTATTGACAGGGTTCAAACCTATACCCACCGTGTAGTTAACAGAGTTTTCCGCCTTTAATTTTGGAATGCCCAATGCAAAGGCCTGTTTACTATTGTTATTAAACAAGCCTGAAAGCACAATGGTGCCCCCGGCAAAAGATGCTTGTGTAGATTGGGCATAGATCTGGTGCAAGGTTGGTGCCCGAAAGCCAGTGGAAGCAGAGCCTCTTAAAACGATTTTATCACCGGCAATTTTGTAGCGGGAGGATGCTTTCCAGACAAAGGCATTACCAAAATCGCTGTATTTTTCTCCCCGAATGGTACCTTCTATCAGAAATTTTTCTGTGATATCCCAACTTGCATTTAAGTATCCACCCAGATTGAAACGACTATTGGCCCTCGCATTTTCTGCCCGTATACCCGGGAATGAATTGGAACCCTCACCTGAATAAGAAGCTGTATCGCCGGCGATTATTTTATAGGTTTCTGATCTTGCCTCGGAACCAAAAGAAACAAAGAAATTATTGGTTACGGACTTGCTGATATCAATATTTCCAACGGCGTGATTGAAGCTATATCCGCCGGGTTTGAATGATGTAGGGCTCAAACTGGGGCTTATATTCCCTAGTGTCCTGTTAACTGTATTATTTACAGTATACAATTGCTGGTTGCCTCCCACTGTAAAACTCACATCATGCTTCCATCCATTGTTTTCATCTTTTACTCCAAGGGTAGCATTATAGTCTGTCAAATCGCCTTCAAAGGTGGGCATGTAACCCAGATAGCCCTTATAGAGTTGAACTCCATTCGCATCCAGGGTATTGTCGCCGGTGTAGTTTACCCCATTTGGATCGGTAACATGGAGCAATCCAAAGTCTTTTCTCCAATAGGGTGTTCGATAATTAGCATTGCTAATAACTTTCTTCGAAACAAATGCTGCGTTGCTATAAAACTGGCCATTTTCGCCAATTGGTATTCCTAAATTATAAAGGAATTTTGCGGAAGAGGTCTCTCCCGTTCCATTGAGGTTACCTCCCGTAGGATTGATTTTGAGAAAATTTGTTATACCAATATTGGCGGGCGAAGTCGAGCTTTGACTTGGGTCGCCAAAGGTTGCAATTTCCGTTGGTAAGTCAATTATTCCAGATCGAATCGCATTGTTCTGCTGATTGAACCCAATCGTGTAATTAATAAAACCATTCCTGGCAAAGTTACTCCCGCTATTGAGCGACAACCCATAGGATCCTCCATCCCCTTTACTGGTAACACCTGAAGTGACGTGAAGCGAACTGTATTCAAATTTATCTTTGAGAATCACGTTCATAACGCCAGCAATGGCATCGGACCCATATTGTGCTGACGCACCATCTCTCAGTATCTCTACTCGCTTGATTGCATCTGTGGGAATACCCGACAGATCGGCTCCGGTTTCTCCTCTTCCGGGAGCAAATTGTACATATAGTAAAGAGCTAAGGTTCTTTCTTTTGCCATTTATCAAAACCAGCAGGCGGCTTGGGCCTAGATTTCTGATTTCGTATGGGTCCAACAGGGTGCTTGCATCGTTCACGGGTGTGTTTACTGTATTGAAAGATGGAACCCGGTATTGCAATGCTTTGTCAAAAGTCAATTGGCCCGTGCTCGCCAGATCCTTCTGCGAAAAAATATCAATCGGTAGCGGTGTCTCCGTCAGGGTGCGCCTGGGAACCCCTTCCAACGGAAACGACAACTTCATTAAGTTGTTCGGCACTCGGCTCCAGGCTAATCTCCATATTGTCCGCGATGGCAAGTTCCTGTGTAGCGAAACCAATATAGGAAACAACCAATGTGGTTGCAGAAGTCGGCGCTTTTAATGCGAACTTACCGTTGGAGTCAGTGACGGTTCCAACAGAACTTCCCTTCACTGCAATATTTACACCTGGGATCCCGGACGCATCGGACTTGTCAGTCACGGTGCCCGAAACGTCCCGGGTTTGGGCCATTAACTGGGCACTGCCAAGCAGTAGCATGGCTAGAATAGGTAAATGTCTTTTCATTTTCTGGGTAGCGTTGTGAAAATCGAAGCAGGAGATTCAGTCACTCCAATAAAAAAAAGCCCTCATTATTGACGAGGGCTTCTCTAATATGAGAATCATTATTGCTTCGTTAGAAAATATACCGCACCCCTACTTGTGCTTGCCATCTTGAATTGAACTGGTCAATGGAATATTTTGCTGTGGGAGTAGTGTAGGTAGCATTTATATTGGCTACACCCGCAGTGACTGTACGACTAATGACACTTAAGCCGGGATCAACAGAAGAGTTGATTGTATTCGGTGTGAAATAGACGATACCCCAATTCTTGTTGATCAAATTGCTTAAATTGATGATATCAAATGTTAGCTGGATCGTGTTTTTCTTCTTGCCTATGTTCAAATAAAAATCATGCATGAGGCGAAGATCCAATTGATTATTCCAGGGAGTGCGGGCGCCATTACGCTCGGTAAATTGACCACGACGACTATTCAGATAGGTATCATTTTGTATAAACTGATCAAACGCTGTCTGCTGTGCAGGGGTCAGGTTATACGGATTCTCACTCGTCGATGCCGGAACATAGAATAAATCAATTTGCTGTCCACTGTTGGTTAGCTTGTTGTTCGAAGTTAATGCATACGTAAACGGACTTCCGGATTGTGAGGTATAAATCAATGTAACATAGGAAGCCCCTGACTGACCCCATTTCTTTTTATACTGAAAAGATGATACAATGCGGTGCCGGATATCAAAATTTGAATATGTCAGTGATGGGTTATTGGCATTCAGCGCCTGATTCGTTTGCCATCCTGACTCCGGTGAGTTTCGGATGCCATTTAAGATATCTTTCGATTGGCCATACGTATAAGCAGCCATGAAATTGAGCCCGAATGGATAGGTTTTCGAAATCTGGGCTGTCAATTGGTAGCGCGATCCTTTATTTGTATTCGTGATCAGATACACACTGGAGAAATTGTTACTTACTCTGCCGGAGGTCCCGGTAGCAGTGGTCGAACCGAAATACAAGGGCTGCTGTTTGTTTACATCATAGGATGCATAATTCACAGAGTCCTTAAGGTTAACTTGTTTGATCAATACGTCTTTGATAGTCTGTGTATAAAGGGCCTCCAACGTAAGCTTGTAACCGTTCGCCAAATTGAAATCAACGGCGAAATTGCTTCTCCACATCCTTGGCAACTGGAAATTTTTGTCTATAAGATCAAGCTCCGTTCTGTTTTTAGAGCCATTGGCTGCGGCAAAGGCTCCGAACTGGGTTTGGTCAGTTGGAGTAGTCGTACCGGGCTTTGGAGGGTTGAGATCGAGTGCATTATAGGCTGAACCATTATTGATGAACGTGTAGCCAAACCATGCAAAAGGAATCCTTCCAGTAAACAAGCCAGACCCTCCTCGCAGAATAACGCTTTGATCTCCTTTCAAATCGTAGTTAATTCCAATGCGCGGCGAAAAATAAGGTGTACCAAGATACATGTTGCTGATCTGTGGAACAGGCGTGTCATACGTATACGTGTTACCATAATTGGCAGGAGCTATGGGAAAATTACTCCGGGCACTTGCATTCGGGCCGGTAGGCATTAAGGGCATATCTACCCGCAAACCATACGAGAGGGTAAGTTTGTCTTTTATCCACTCGTCCTGGCCATATACACTGGTAAGGGCCACATTAAAGGCACCTGCTTGAGCAGAATTACTAAGTTGTGTCGTACGTGAATTGTCAGTAGCATTATAAAGCGCCCTCATGCGGGAAGGATTATCTGCCAGAAAATTGGCAACGCTGCTGTAGTCAAAACGGCCATTCCACGAATTGATGAATCCATAGTTGATCTTATAAAATTCGTTATGTGTCCCGATAGTAAAGTTGTGACCACCCTTGAAGAATTTGAAATTGTCTGTAAACTCAAATGTGGTTTGATTCATATTGAAAATACCCGCTTCACGGTTGGTCCCCAATAGTACGTGTCCACCGTTGATTCCGTTAATCTGGACTTGAGGGAAAATTGATTGAGGATCGCGATAGTCTTTAATATTGGTATAGCCAATAATTAAACTATTGCTTGCATTGGAACCAAAACGACTTTTCAATTCGGCCACCGTGCTTGAATTGATATTATGCTGTACAAAGTCATAACTGCCAAACTGGAATTCTTGCGTAGAACGTTCCAGGTTGCTGGCTTCCGAAACGATTGTGTTGTTGCGGACAGTCAGTGTATGATTTTTGGTGATCTTCCAATCGATTCGATTAAAGTATTTTTGGCTTTTCGAATAAATACTATAGCTGCCTGTCGCTCCCGGATCATAACCACCGGCCGGGTTGAATTGGCTCACAGGCATTGATTGTAGTTTGGCAGTAATCTGGTCAGCTATGGCTTGGGTCATGAAATAACCAGGTGCGCCTGCAGGGAAAAATATGGGTGTTGAGTTCTTCGTGATTTCCTCATTGGTAAACCAAAAAAGTTTGTCTTTAATGATCGGCAAACCAACACGGAAACCTGTTTGATAATCATAATAAGAGCTATTGATACTTCCATCACCCACTTTGTCGTCGCCTTTGTACTTACCTGTTATGGTAGCATTTCTCTGAAAACTATAAACCGAGCCCGTTACATCGTTGGAGCCGCTTCTCGAAACAGCATTGATACTTCCGCCAGTAAAATTTCCCAAAGAAACATCATAGGGGGCAAGTTGTACTTGAACTTCCTGGATTGCGTCCATACTGAAAGAGTTCGTGCGGGTGCTACTTCCCGGCTGATTAGACGTGCCGCTAAGTCCTCCTAAAGAAGGGCTGAATCCGATAGCATCATTGTTAATGGCACCATCCAATGAAATATTATTATAACGAAAGTTGGTTCCTGCAAAAGAGTTGTTGCTGGATTGCGGAGTGAGTCTGGTAAAATCAGAAAAACTTCTTGACAAGGTGGGGAGCGCCATTATTTGTTGCTTGCTAATATTGGTGTTGGTTCCCGTTTTTTCTGATGCATTCTCTAAAATACCCACTACTACTATTTCTGAAAGTTGCTGGACGTCTTCTTTTAATTCAAAATGAAGTTTGAGAGTTTCTCCCAGTTTAAGAAAAATGTCCTCTTGTTTTTCGGTCTTGAATCCTACGAATGAAACAATGATGTCATAGGGCCCTCCGGGGTTGAGGTTGGAGAGAAAAAAACGGCCTTCAGCATTTGTAATTGATCCGTATGTAATGTTAGTAGGCTTATATATAAGCTGAACTGTGGCTCCTGGAATTTCACCCCCTTTTATATCCTTGATCTGACCGCTGACGGCACTCGTAGTAGTTTGAGCAGAAACAGAAGTTGCCCATACAAGTAAAACGAGTGTAAGACTGGTGAGTAAATTTTTTTTCATAACGTCTCCTGGCGAATTTTGCACAAAGGTGTCTCACGCGTATTACTTAGCAGGGTCAGTATTGTTATGAAATTGTTAAGGGAACGTGGTATGTTACCAGATTGTTAAGAAAGCAATTGTGGATGGCTAAGATTCATGCAAATGAACGGTCTATATGTACCACAAAGAGCTAAGTGGCCCTGTTGGCCAAATAACTTTTCCTGTATGAAATCTAAAGATTGGTTAATGCTTATTTACTGATCGGCACCCGATTTAGAATTGCTTTGATGATGTCGATCGTCTTCACGTTATCAGCCTCTGCTTCGTAGTTCAGTATAATACGATGGTTCATGACATCGCGCGCCACTTCTTTAATGTCTTCAGGAAGAACGAAGTCACGGCCATCGAGGTAGGCCGCAGCTTTTGAAGCAAGGTTCAGGTTGATACTGGCACGTGGAGAAGCACCAAATTGGATATACTGGGCTTCGTTGTCCAGTTTATATTCTTTTGGTTTCCGTGTCGCGGTTACCAGTTCAATAATATATTTCTCCAGCGATTCCGAAATTTTTATTTTGTTCACTTCTCCACGGATCGCGAAGATGTCTTCTTTTGTAAGGATCGTATTCACCGTGAAATCAAATTGCAGGTTGGAAATCCTCCGCATGATTTCAAGCTCCTGTTCTTTGGTTGGATAGTCAACGAACACTTTCATCATGAAGCGATCAACCTGTGCTTCCGGAAGAGGATACGTTCCTTCATTCTCCACCGGGTTTTGCGTGGCCAACACGAGGAATGGTTTATCCAGGGTGAATGTAGTTTCACCGATGGTTACCGTTTTCTCCTGCATCGCTTCCAGCAACGCTGATTGCACTTTAGCAGGGGACCGGTTGATCTCATCCGCCAGGATAATGTTGGCGAAGATCGGTCCTTTCTTCACTTCAAACTTTCCTTCCTTCTGGTTGTAGATCATCGTGCCGACTAAATCAGAGGGAAGGAGATCAGGGGTGAATTGAATACGTTGAAAATCCAGGTGCAGTACCTTGGCTACAGTTGAAATCGTCAGGGTCTTGGCAAGACCAGGAACACCTTCCAGCAAAACGTGCCCGTTGGTGAACAAGCCAATAAGCAGGCGGTTCACCATATACTCTTGTCCCACCACCACTTTGGCCACTTCGGAGTAGACCTGACTTATTTTTTTCCGATGCTCCTGCTGCTGTTCCAGTGTCGTTTCAAGTGCCATACGCTCCGTTTTTTCTCAAAAATTAATCGCAATAATAGGGATTTGAGTCTTAAAAACTTCAATACGTTTTAGGAGATTTTTAGGGTCAGCCTTCGACAGGCTCAGTCTGACATCTGTCTGACAGCCTTTGATAGGCCTCGGTCTGACCGCGCATAGGCGCTGCCGGCCTGAGCCCGTCGAATGTCAGACTGAGCCTGTCGAAGGCTGACACACCTAGAAAGCAATAATCTCCGTACCTCTCGGATTCATCAAATATGAATTGACGAGGTTCTGTACCACCCGGTTGTCCTTGCTTACGTTGATGTAGCTTTTTGCCGATTCAAAATCATGGATGATTACATCCTGATTGAAAAAGCCGAAACCGAGATAATTTCCCTTCTCCACCAGCACCAATGATTTTTCTTCCAACCTTCTTCCACGACCAATGATCGCCACTGTTTCACCTTCACCAAAAAATAAGTTGATTGACTGCTGAACCCGTCCGTTATAATCTTCTGAGGATTCAGTGCCTTCGCATGCTCCCGCGCAGGTGCCCGATTGATGCGCGTAACAAGGACCTTTTGCTGTCTGCAAACCGGAGAGTTTTGGACATAGGCTAGACTCCTTCACTTTTCCCCACAAAAAATTCCACGCATCACCTTTCGAACTGAAGGTGATCAGTGGTTTCGAATTTTTAGTCACGATGTTCACCACAAAACGCTGATAGCCCTTTTGGTCTTCATAGTCGAAGATGCCCCATTCTTCAATTCTGTATTTTTGGGCGAGATTGTACTTTGGCCAAAGCTTCCGGATTTCCTGTGACTCAAGAATCAGTGCAATCAATTCATTGCCGGTAAGTTCAAAACTGATGTTATGAATTTCGTTGCGAATGTTGGAGCGGTTCCATTCCTGGGCCTCGCCAGTAAAATGTCCTGCAATTCGCTTCTTGATGTTGATGGCTTTCCCCACATAGATAATCGTGCCGTGCACATCGTGAAAATAATATACGCCGGCTTTCGCGGGCAGTTTGTCAAACTCTTCTTTAGGCAAATTAGGCGGCAGGATTGTTTCACCTGAATTACGCTTCAGTGCTTTTGCAATCACGCCTTCTGTATCGCGCTTTAGAAAGATGTCAAAAATTTTCGCGGTCGCTTCTGCATCGCCATCCGCCCGGTGGCGATCCGGGATTAAAATTCCCAGGCTCTCTGCTAACCGTCCGAGGCTGTAGGAGTCCAATCCTGGAATTATTTTGCGGCCCAGTCGCACTGTACAAAGTTTTTTTGTGCTCCATTGGATGCCTGCATCATCAAATTCCTTCTTAAGAAAGCTGTAGTCGAAATGTGCATTGTGCGCGACAAACACACGGTCTTTTAGCCATCCGTGGATTTCCATTGCTATGTCTTCGAAAGACGGCGCCTCACTCACCATGTCCGTCGTGATGCCGGTGAGTCCGGTGATGAAGTAGGGCACCCGCCGTCCCGGGTTGATAAGTGTTTGGAACCGGTCGGTGATCTGTATGCCATCGTGGTGGTAAATCGCTATTTCTGTCACACGGTGATGCTCCGCATATCCCCCGGTGGTCTCAATATCGACGATGGCGTACATGTTTCGAAGTTAGTAACGGGAATGTTGGTTAAAAAATCCGTGATGTTGGTTTTTTTTGCCACAGATTGGCACAGATAATTCCGTGGTAATCCGTGCAATCTGTGGCAAATTTTCTTCATCTTCATCCAAATATTTCTCATGAACGTAATCATCCGCTTTCTTCTCTCCGGTGTAGCTGTAATGTTGACTGCTTACCTGTTGCCCGGTGTGGACGTACAGGATTACTGGGCCGCGCTTTTAGTGGCTGTCTTGATCTCACTCTCCAATGTGATTATTAAACCAATTCTGGTGGTCCTCACCATCCCCATCACCATTATCTCACTTGGCCTTTTCCTACTGGTGATCAATGGCATTATCATTTTGATGGTGGATTCTTTGGTTGACGGATTTGAAGTAGACGGCTTTTGGTGGGCACTGGGCTTTAGCTTGATTCTTTCGGTATTTAACAGTTTGTTTAGTGATTTGACGAAGGAAAAGAAGTAGTAGGCAGTAGAAAAAGAAGTAGTAGGCAGTAGGCAAATTTCAGTAGGCAAGAAATCAGCTTGCCAAACAATTTTTACTTCGAAAGAAAGATGTCTTTTGACCGGTCAATTCAGAATGTCAGAAAAGAAATTTCTAAAAGTTTTATTCAGTAATAATCAACTGAAACCTGACTGCCTACCTCTCAATAAGATACTGAAAATCAATAATTAAGGGCATCTCTAAAAACATGCCTTTTTATGGCCTCAACCCGTCACCCTTCTCCGGAAGAGAAGGGTACAAGGAGTTTTTAGACCCCACCATCCCGGATAAGGCTTTGATAAAAGATAACAGAAAATGTGTTTAAGGAAAGCTTCAAAAACTCCTTAGTTCTTCTCCCCCGGAGAAGGTAGGATGAGGCCAATGAAAAAGTGTTTTTGAAGCTTTCCGAAACCGTGTTATATGGAAGAGATGCCCTTAATAATGTAGTCGCCTTTCGGTACGACAATTTCCACCAAACCACCCATCACTTGTTACTTTTCTTCGAAGTGATTTTCAAATAAATTCACACCTACAATCATCCGACCCTTTATGAAAATAATTGTCTTCCTTTTCCTCGCAAGCTTTGCATCTTACGCTCAGCAACTCGCTCCGCTCACCGTGGAGAAGATTATGCGCGATCCCAGGTGGATTGGTGTGGCCCCTTCCAATATTTTCTGGGGCGAGGATGGAAAACAGCTGTACTTCAACTGGAACCCGGATAAGAACCAGGGCGATTCGCTGTACACAATTTCAACCATTAATCGTACACCACGGAAGGTTAGCCCGGCGGTACGAAGAAATCTACCCGCTCTGAATGGCAATTATAATCGCGCCCGTACCAGAAAACTGTATGAAAAAAATGGTGATGTTTTTCTGTTGGACCTTGGTGCCGGAAAAATCACACAGATCACGTTCACCACTGAACGGGAATTTAATCCAACCTTTTCAAATGATGAACGAAAAGTTGTGTTTACCTCTGGGATGAATTTGTACAGTTGGGAAAACGGCACCGGTGCTTTTGTTCAGCTTACCGATTTCCGGAAAGGAACCAAAAAGGGCGATGCTAAACTTACGGATCAGGAAAGGTGGTTGAAGGCCGACCAACTCGCCTACTTTCAGGTCTTAAAAGAACGCAACACGAATAAGAAGGCGACAGAGAGAATGCAAAAGGCCGACCGGCCCCGTCGTCCGAAAGAAATTTATATAGAAGAGAAAAATGTTGACCAACTCCACCTCAGTCCGGACGGCAAAACCATTACGTATCGTCTGACAAAAACTGCTACGGTGAAAAATACAATTGTGCCCAGCTACGTCACGGAGTCTGGGTACACGGAAGATCTTCCTGCACGAACAAAAGTAGGTACACCTGCAAATGGTTACGAATTGCTGGTGTACAACATTGAAAAAGATACCGTGCTGAGTGTGAAAACCGATGATATCCCCGGGATATTCGATGCAACCGACTTCAGGAAGGAGTATCCAGCGAAAACCTCGAAGACGGAAAAGGGAAAAGAGAAAAAACCGGAGCCGAGATCTGTCATCATGTTTGGTCCGTACTGGAGTGATGACGGAAAAAACAATGTGGTTGTGGTACGGGCACAAGACAACAAAGACCGATGGCTTCTTTCACTTGATGTAGCCACACAAAAACTGAAACTGCTCGATCGCCAGCGCGATGAGGCGTGGGTGGGAGGGCCCGGGACAGGCTTTGGACCAGGGGTAATCGGGTGGGTAAACAATAATCAGTTCTGGTTTCAATCAGAAGAAAGTGGCTACTCACATCTTTATGTTTATGATTTTTCAACGGGTAAAAAACAATCACTCACATCCGGCAAGTATGAAGTGCAGGCGGTGGAACTGTCCAACGACAAGAAAATATTCTATATCACTACCAACGAAGTGCATCCTGGCGAAAAACATTTCTACAAACTGCCATCGGGTGGCGGAAAAGCTGAAAAGCTCACCGCACTGACCGGTGCTAATGAGGTTACACTTTCGCCTGATGAAAAATGGATGGCGGTCCGCTATTCGGCCAGCAACAAACCTTGGGATCTTTATTTAATGGAAAACAAGGCCGGAGCTAAGCCACAGCAGATCACAAATTCTCTTTCAGAAGAATTCAAATCATACGCCTGGCGTGAACCGGAAGTGACCACCTTCAAGGCCCGCGATGGAGTTGATGTCTACACGCGTGTTTTTAAGCCAGCTAATCCTAACGGGGCCGCCGTCATTTTTGTGCATGGCGCCGGTTATCTTCAAAACGCACACAAATGGTGGAGCAGTTATTTCCGTGAATACATGTTTCATAATTTATTGGCTGACCGCGGTTACATGGTGCTCGACATGGACTACCGCGCGAGCGCCGGGTACGGTCGCGACTGGCGAACGGGGATTTACCGCTTCATGGGGGGAAAAGATCTGACGGACAATGTTGATGGAGCAAAGTGGCTGGTGGATACATACAAGATCAATCCAAAACGAATCGGAATCTATGGAGGATCCTATGGAGGATTCATCACGTTGATGGCATTGTTCACTACGCCAGATGTTTTTGCGGCAGGAGCAGCACTTCGGCCGGTAACCGATTGGGCTCATTACAACCAGGGGTACACAGCCAACATCCTCAACGAACCTTCTACCGATAGCATTGCTTATGCAAAAAGTTCTCCCCTTTATTATGCCGCCGGATTAAAAGGTCATCTGCTTATTTGCCACGGCATGGTCGATGTAAATGTGCATTTCGAAGATGCAATACGTCTGACCCAGCGGCTTATAGAACTTGGTAAAGACAACTGGGAGCTTGCAGTCTACCCCATGGAAGACCACGGGTTCGTGGAGCCAGGTAGTTGGACTGATGAGTACAAAAGGATACTGAAATTATTTGAGGAAAACCTGAAGTAGTTCCGTCCACCATATTATTTCCAGCTTGCTCATTGCCACCAATTTGTCCCGTATTCACGCCTCTATTCCAACAGCCTGATGATCCAACGTGCAGGCCATTATTTGTTGAGAATGTATGTTCGGGCAGGGCTTTATTTTTATTTCAGGAAAATCATTATTCACGGAAGGGATAATATTCCTTCAGGGCCGGTGATTTTCGCTGCCAATCATCAGAATGCTTTTATGGATGCCCTAATAATCGCGTGTTTCAATGATCACTTCACCTATTTTCTTACACGAGCGGACATTTTTAAGCGTGCTTTTATTCGATGGATGATCACCTCCCTGAACATGATACCGGTTTATCGGATCCGCGATGGCTGGCAGTCGCTGGCAGATAACCAAAAGACATTCGACAGCTGTAAACAACTTTTTTTGAAGAACGAAGCCGTCGGCATTTTCCCGGAAGGGAATCATGGCAGTGAACGGAGGTTGCGACTACTCACCAAAGGTTTTGCGCGGCTTGCGTTTGAGACGTTACACCACTATCCTGAACTAAAAATTTCAATCGTGCCGGTGGGAATAAACTATTCCGATCATCAGGCTTTTCGCAGCAGCGTGAGCATTTATTTTGGCGAACCAATTTTGGCCAACGATTATTTCCATGAGCCGATTCGGAGAGAAGCAACCCACTTACGAGATGAGTTGGCAGCTCGTATGAAACGATTGACCACACATGTGGAAGATGTTGACCGTTATTCTGAAATTATTCAAAAGCTTGAAACTTCAAATCCCAATTACCTCGATCCCGCAGATACCAATAAACGGATTTCTAAAATTGAAAGAGGGGAAGGAATGACCAGACCGCCACTTCGGTCCAAGAGAAATGCATGGGGTCTTCTGCCCTTTCACTATGTGGCCATCGCCATAAATTTTATCCCACGCTATGCTTGGCGAAAAATAAAAATGAGAATCAAGGATCCTGTTTTTGTTACCTCCATTCGGTTTGGTGTGGGGATTTTCGTGTTCCCGTTCTTTTATTTGCTAATCGGCTTGCTGGTTTCTATGTTGTATGGGCCAACAATCGCATTAAGCTGGTGTGCGGTGTCCTTTCCATCCGCATTATTTTTAAGAAGGTAAATTTCTCCGCTTGAATAATCCTGGTGCATTCCTGGATCAAAGAGTCATTACCTTTAGGCCGCAATCAAAAAACAGATGAAAAAACTATTCTTTAGAATGAGTATCCTTTGCATCGGCGCAAGTCTTCTTGTCAATTGCAATAAAAAGAAAGAATCGCTGACCGATACGTTCGTACGGATAAATCAGGAGGTACTTCAAAACTCAAAAGCATATGCTACTCTTAAGGAAGCCACCGGCACCATCGGTCATCGTTTGACTGGATCGGAGAACGGCCACAAGGCAGAAGAGTACACCTACAACAAATTCAAAGAGTATGGCTTTGATGATGTAAAATTTCAGGAGTTTGAAGTAGAGGCCTGGTCACGTGGCGATGTTTCTGTTACCATTGACACCATTGTCGTGCCCGCCGTCACACTGGGGCATTCTCCTGTGCGGGCTGATGTAACAGGGGAAATAGTGGACATGGGAAATGGCCTCGAAATGGATTATGAACTGAAACCTGAAGCAGTCAAGGACAAAATCGCACTGCTCTATATCGGCATAATGGAGGGAAGCAAGGAAGGACTCAAAAATCTGCACCGTAGCGAAAAGACAGCCATCGCAATCAACCACGGAGCAAAAGGAGTAATCATCATCAATCAGGTAGAAAACGGTGTCTTGCTTACCGGCACAGCTTCGGTGACAGGAGAATTAATACCAATACCGGCGGTCTGTATCGGAAAGGAAGTGGGCTTGGCGTTGAAGGAAAAATTAAAAACCAAAAAATTACAAGCGCACCTTTTGATGACCAATCACAGCGACTTGATCAAAGCGAGAAATGTGGTAGCCACGCTTAAGGGTTCCGAGCTTCCTGAAGAACGCATCATTATCGGAGGGCATCTCGACTCCTGGGATTTGGCAACGGGCGCGATCGACAATGGTATTGGTTCTTTTTCCATACTTGATATGGCACGCGCCTTCAAAGCCAACGACCTCAAACCAAAAAGGACCGTGCAGTTTGTTATGTTCATGGGCGAGGAACAAGGCTTGCTTGGATCACGGTACATGGTTGATCAGGCGGTGAAAGACGGCTCCATCGAAAATGTGAAGTATATGATGAACTGCGACATGAGTGGCAATCCAATCGGCATCAATGCCGGTGGAAAACTTGAAGACACAACGTTTTTTAAGACACTGGGTGGCGAAATCCAGCGGATTGATACTCTCTTCAAAAATAAATTTTCCAACAGATCCGGATTACACAGTGACCATCAACCCTTCATGCTGCAAGGCGTGCCCATTCTTTCCATGCACAGCAATCTTGATCGTTCAATTTACAAATGCTATCATTCTGACTGCGATGATTTTAATCTGGTTAACGAAGAACATTTGCGAACGACCGCACGATTTGGTACAATGATTTTGTACGGACTGGCCAATGCAGAAACCCTTCCCGCAAGGAAAATGGACAGCGAAACTACAAAGCAGTTTATGATCGACAATGATCTAAAAGAGCCGCTGGTTATTGCGGGCGACTGGAAGTGGGAGAAATAGGGTGTTGGCTGTTGGGTGTTAGCCGTTGGCAGAGCCTCATGAGTTAATAGTCAGCACCTGCGAAGGTAGCCCATACTTTAAACTGCGAACAGCTAAAAGCCAATCGTCAAAGACCTGCGAAGGTAGCCCTTAATTAAACTGCGAACGGCCAACACCAAGAGTTAATGGTCAGCACCTTCGAAGTTAACCCATACCTTAAACTGCGAACAGCCAACACCCAAAAGCCAAAAGCCAACAGTCCTACATATCCGAGACCTGCTTCTTCACCATCACCATTTCAATACCCTTGTCTTTGATCATTTTGTTGATCATATCAACGTTCGAATTGATCACACCTTTTAGACTTTGCAATTCAGCATCAATCTTTTTTGTAAGCTCCTGCCGAACGGCTTCACCTTGTTGTGTTGGATGAAAATCGCCCTGGCCCTGCTCAACCACAAGATGCGCCAGCCGGTTGTTTAACTTAATGCCGTAGTTAAGCGCATCTTGTACGCTGCGATTCTTGGTTTGGTGAATATTGTTTTCAATCACTATCAATTGCTCTTCAAACTTCCTGACTGTCTCATTCAGGTCCTTGTACTGCGGATCAGTACCCACTTTGTTCTTCACGTAGCCTAAATCCTCTTTTATTTTACGGATATCCATCACCCCCTGGTTGGCTTCGCTTACTTTGTCGCGCACTTTTACCAGGAAATCAAACTGTGCCTGGAAGTCCTCTTGCGTGATCGTGACCCGCGGGTCTTTCAGAATTTCAAATTCCTGTTCGGAAGATTGTCCGTTGATCGTGAACCTTACTTTATACTTACCGGGTACAGCTTTCGGTCCGAGATTGGGCGAGCCATAGTAGACCATGCCTGGAAAAGTTTTGTAGCCGGGATAGCGCATGTTCCACACAAAACGGTTCCCGCCTTTCTTAATCGTCAGTTGATCCGTTTTTTCCTTTGCCTTGTTTGAATACGATTTGATGAGTTGTCCATCCATTTGCAGGAAGTCCAGCTTCCCTTCGGATTTATCGTCTACATTTTTTACAAAGAAATGCACCATCACACCGCCCGGATGATTTTCACCTTCCAATTTACGGTTGACTTCGCCAAAGCCGCTACCTCCCGCCATCCGGTAGCTGGGCATGGGTTTAAAGAGGTGAAACTCCTTGCCACTCATGTCGTTTGAAAGCTGATGGAAGGGGGTAAGATCATCGATCATCCAGAAACTGCGCCCGTGCGTGGCAGCAATCAAATTATCATTCTTGACCGCGAGGTCGTGAATAGGAACGGGTGGTAGGTTTAGCTGGAACTTCGACCAATTCGTACCGTCATCAAATGAGATCCACATTCCTTTTTCTGTTCCGGCATACAACAATCCCTGTCGTTTCGGATCGGCACGCACCACGCGGACAAATTCCTCTTTAGGAATGCCGTTGGTGATCAGCGCCCAGGTTTTTCCATAATCAGAAGTCTTGTAGATGTATGGTGTGTTATCACCAAATTTGTAGGACGTGGCCGCAACATAAGCTCCTCCCTTCACAAAAGGATTTATATCAATCGCATTCATCATGTTGTACTTGGGTGACATGGGAGGAGTGGCATTCTTCCAATTTTTTCCTCCGTCCGTTGTCACGTGTACCAACCCGTCATCGGAGCCAACCCAGATTTCATCCTTGGTGTAAGGCGACTCCATGATTACGAAAAGATTTGCATAGTACTCAGCACCTGTGTTGTCCTGGGTGATCGGCCCTCCGGAAGATTTGATGGTCTCAGGTTCGTTGCGTGTAAGATCGGGACTGATCTCTTCCCAACTTTCGCCACCGTTGTAAGTGGCATGGAGATGATTGGACCCGGCGTACAATTTTTTTGGATCATGCGGGCTAAAGCTAAGCGGATAGTTCCAGTTAAAACGGTATTTCATCACCTCCACCCCTGAGCCGGCAGGAAGATCGGGCCACACGTTCGTGCTTCGCTCCTGCCCTGTAGCCAGGTTTTGCATACTCATGTAGCCTTTAAAATCACTGCCGTATATAACATCCGGGTTCAAAGGGTCAGGTGCGAGATGCGCGCTCTCGCCTATGGACAATGCGTCCCAATCTCCTTCTGTTATCGAATTGCCGGCAGTACGATGAGGGATTCGTACGCTGCTATTATCCTGCTGCGCGCCATAAATGCGATACGGAAACTGATTGTCGGTAGTGACGCGATAGAACTGGGCCGTCGGCTGGTTGTGATAGGTTGTCCAATTTTCGCCTCCGTCATTGGATACTTGCGCGCCTCCATCATCGGCGATGATCATCCGCAAATTGTTAGCCGGGTCGATCCACAGATCATGATGATCACCGTGCGGGGCATTTTTTAGTTCAAAGGTTTTGCCTCCATCTTTTGAAACACCATAACTCACATTCATTACCCATACTTTGTCTTCATTTTGTGTGTCGGCATAAATGCGACAGTAGTACCAGGCGCGTTGCAGTAATGAGCGGTCCTGGTTCATCCGGGCCCAGGTTTTACCTGCATCCTCAGAACGAAATACGCCGCCTTCAAGATTTTCAATGATAGCCCACACGCGGTTGGAATTTTTTGGTGAGACCGTTACCCCGATAATTCCATTCATGCCTTTTGGCATACCCGGTTTATCCGAAAGATTTTCCCACGTATCACCACCGTCGGTGCTCTTCCAAAGTTTTGAATCGGGGCCACCGCTATCCATGCGATATCCGTTTCGTTTCATATTCCAGGTAGCGGCGTAAAGGATGCGGGGATTGTTAGGATCAAATGTTAAATCACCTGCACCCGCCGTTTCGTTGATGTAGAGAATTTTCTTAAAAGACCGGCCGCCATCGGTGCTGCGAAATATGCCCCGCATCTCATTGGGCTTCCACAGATTGCCAATCGCTGCGACATACACGATATCCGGATTTTTCGGATGAACACGGATGCGGGAAATATGCCGCGTGTCGGTCAGGCCAATGTGTTTCCATGTCTGCCCGGCATCCGTTGACTTCCACACGCCCCAGCCCGAAGACACATTGCTGCGAAGGGTTTGTTCTCCTTCACCGACATAGATCACATTCGGATCACTTTCCGCTACGGCGATGGCGCCGATCGTTCCTCCGAAATAGTTATCGGTAATATTCCCCCAGGATTGGCCCGCGTCATTTGATTTCCAAACACCTCCACCCACACCGCCGAAGTAATAGACATTCGGGTTTCCAGGCACGCCGGTAACCGTAGAAGAGCGGCCTCCCCGAAACGGACCCAGTTCCCGCCAGCGGATGCCGCTGTAGAGAGACTGATCGAAAGATAACGAAGGGGCTTGTGCGGTTGACTGGGCTTTCTTTTGCGCCGTGACTGTAATAAAAGACAGCATTACAGCGAGGTTCAGTATAAGTTTCTTCATGGTGATAATGAGTGGGAATGATATAGCAGAATTACAAAAAAGAATTCCTTTGGGGAAAGGTTTTTATTCTGACGGCATTTATCAGAAAAATGTCAGGAAAATAAACACTTCAACTTGCTCGCTTTCGGGTTATAGGTCCCCTCACATTGCTAATTTTGACTTTCACCTGCGGGGTTTGAAAAGGTTCGTGTCTTGTTGTGTGTCTATTTTGAAATTAACTGCTGAATTCAAGGCTTCGAATTTTAAATTTGCGAATTGGAAATGGGGAACAAGGAAATACTAATTGTAAAAGGGTTGTCAATTACAGCTATTAAAGTTGGGAATAGAATCTACAAAAGCAAAAGGTATTATCTCTAAACTCTTGAACAATTAGATGTGCTTTCAAATCTTGAAAGTATCAATGCAATATTGATACATCAAGGGCTATCGCAAAGTGAAAGATTATTGCAACTCAATAAAATTGCAGTTACTCAAATGAAGAGTTTGCTAAATTCAAAAAGTATGAAAGGATTATCCAAATGAAGTATAGAGGTTGTGCAACAGCGCAACAGCAACTGCTGTTGCGGCTCGCACCTAATATCCTAATTTATAATTAATTATTAATCACCACATCCTTCATCTCTATCATCAACGCCGGCAGATTTTTATCCTTGAACATCTTATTGTAATTGGCTACATCTTTCTGCACGATTTCATTTATCTGCTGCTTGTACTTCTGCCAATCGGCCTGAACATCACGATAACGATCGCGAACGCCTTCGGTCACGCGGGGATCATGCACGTCGACGGTTGTGCGCAGTTGAAAGAATTCCGAGTTGAGCTTGTTCGGGAAGTTGATCACATCCTGGAAATTCTTTGAACGGGGTTCAATCAAATTTGATTCCCATTTGTCAATTTTCTTGATGAGCTCTTTACCGTAATCAACGATGTCTTTTACCTCCTTGTTGTTTTTCATGACATCATTGTACGTCTCAATCTGCTTCTTCACCTTACGCATGTTATTGACAGACTTGTTCAGGTCCTCCAGATTGTTCTCTACCTGGTGAAGAACTTCCTGCTGGGCAGTCCAGTCGGCCGCCGTTACTTTCAAATTGGGATCGGCCAGGATTTCAAATTCGGTTTCAGAGGATTCTCCCTTGAATGTTACGCGGGCCTTGTATTTACCGGGTGCAACGCGATGACCACGATAGTCTCCGTACACAAATACTCCTGACACATCGGTCAGGTTTTCACCGCGGAAGTCCCAGGCAAAGCGGTTGAGGCCGGCTTCGGAAGGAAGAACGGCTGGCAAGGGCGGACCCCCGGGGTAAGTCTTCAGGGTCTCATCTTTTTTGCCGGAATATTTTCGAATGACTTTGCCGCCAAGATCCATGATCTCCAACGACATCTTGTTGGTATCTGCTTTCTCCTTGAGGTAATAATCAAATGCAACACCCTCTGAAGGATTTTGTCCAACCCCCGGTGTCTCAATCCCATTCGCAGCGAGAAAGGCAGGCGGGCCACTGAGGCGATACGTAGGTTTGGGTTGATATAATTTTACGGCACCGGTCCCAAACTCTCCTTTCGACTGTTGGATGGCTCCCAAATCATCCAGAATCCAAAAGGCACGTCCCGCGGTCGAGGCAACCAGGTCATTGTTCTTTATGATTAAATCTGTGACTGGTACCACCGGCAAATTGAGTTGTAATTTATTCCAGGTTGAACCTCCATTGAATGAAACATAAAATCCACGCTCACTGCCTGCGTACAAAAGGTCTTTAACTTTTTTGTCTTCACGAATCACTTTAATGAAGTCGTCCGTATCAATACCATTTCCAATTTTTGTCCACGTCTTGCCATAATCATTTGACTTGTATGCCATGTTGGCGAAGTCGTTGAACTTGTAACGCGAAGCAGAAATATACACGGTGGCTTTATCATGGGGAGAAACTTCGATGGAGTGGATGAGGCATTCGGGCAAACCGGCCGGCGTAATATTTTGCCAGTTCTTACCACCGTCTTTTGTGATGTGGACCAACCCGCAATCACTGCCGGTATAGATCAATCCTTTCTCCACGGGCGATTCAATCACATAGTAAAGCGTGTTGTAGTTTTCACCACCCGCCCCTTCGTTTGTAATGGGTCCGCCGCTGACGTCCTGCTTTGTGGTGTCGTTGCGCGTGAGGTCCGGACTGATTACCTCCCACTTCATGCCTCCATTGGTAGATTTGAAAAGTACGTTCCCACCGTGGTACATCGTTTTATAATCATGCGGTGAATTGATGAGCGGTGCGTTCCAATTGAAGCGGTACTTCATTTTTTTGGGAGCCCATCCGAGGTTTGTGGCCGGATACACCATGACATCTTTTGTTTCCCCTGTTTTTATATCCAGCACATCAACCTGGCCCTGGTAGCACCCTCCATAGAAAAACTGCGGATCATCCGGATTGTCATATATGATGTAGGCGCTCTCGCACCCTGGGCCATTCATCCAGTCTTTTTCCCCAATTCCCGCGCCGTTCGTCCGGCTCTGGATCATGACGGATGAATTGTCCTGCTGGCCGCCATACACCCAAAACGGGAACCGATTATCTACATTCACACGATAAAATTGTGCGGTAGCCTGGTTACGGATCGAAGACCATGACTTACCGGTATTGAAGCTGATTTCTCCACCACCATCATCGGCTAACGCAACATTCTTACTTTCCTTCGGGTTGATCCAAAGATCGTGCGTGTCGCCATGACCAACTTGCACATTTTGAAATGTTTTCCCTCCATCCAGTGATCGCAACATCGGGGCGTTGAGTACATACACCACGTCTGCATTCTGAGGATCAGCAAAGACTTCCATGTAATACCATGATCGTGCTGTGATGGTCTGATCACTTGTCATCAGGTTCCATTTTTTCCCGCCGTCATCCGTCCGGTAAAGTCCTGCTTTTGATTTTTCTGCTTCGACGATCGCATAGACACGACCGGGGTTGGCCCGTGACACCGACACACCTATTTTTCCCATTTCTTTTGGCAGGCCGTCTATAATTTTATTCCACGTCTCGCCTCCATCGTTAGATTTCCAAAGGGCGCATCCAGGACCACCACTTTCCACTTTCCAGGGATAGCGTCTGTGTTGCCAGGTAGCAGCATATACAATACGCGGATTCGTCATGTCCATGCTCAACGACGATACACCGGTGTTGTCATCCACGAATAATGTCCGCTTCCAGGTGGCCCCACCGTCATTCGATTTATACACGCCGCGTTCTCCACCAGAACCATGTACAGGGCCTTGCGCAGCTACCAGCACGACATCTGCATTGTTGGGATGAACAGCGATGTCAGAAATATGACGGGATTTTTCCAAGCCGATATTTTTCCAGGTCTTGCCTCCATCCGTGGATTTATAAACGCCATCTCCATACGATGTCATTACACCCCGCACAGCATGTTCACCTGTACCCACATAGAGTACGTTCGGGTCCGACTCACTCACGGCGATGTCACCAATAGATCCTACTTTGAAAAATCCATCGGAAATATTTTTCCAGGTGATGCCGGCATCCTCCGTCTTTGATACGCCACCACCGGTGTACCCAACAAAATAAACATTGTCATTGCCCACAACACCGGAAATAGCGTTGGCACGGCCTCCCCGGAACGGGCCAATATTGCGCCATTTCAATCCCTTGAAACCGGCTGCATCAAACTTCGAGGCCGATGGTTCTGCTTTGGTTTTTGTTTTCTGTGCAGGGAGAACAATTGATACAAATAGGGCTCCGATAAGGAGTAAGGATAATCGCTTCATAGGATGTGGGTGTTTCGATGGCGTTACGTTGTACGATTTACCTAAAACCCAAAACATTCCGAAGCGTTTTTATGCAATCGGTAAAATGATCTAAACATGTAGAAAACATAGAACACATAGTTTTCATCGGAGTAAACCATCCTATGTTATCTATGTGGTTCAAGAACATGACAGTTGGATTAGCGACTCTTCAGATTCTTTAAGGTAGAAATAAATTTACGCTTGATTTTAGATTGATCGTGGTGATGCTGTTGCTTTACTACCCATCGGCCATTGACGATGGTGCCCAGGTTACAACTTGAATCGCCTGTATAAACCATCGTGGACAAAAGATTCTTGAGTGACGAGGCAGCAACCAGGGGGGACTTTGCGTCCAACACAACCGCGTCGAAGGGTTGGTTAATGGCAAAGTGGTCTCCCCAACTCAACCCCATCGCGTTTCGTCCTGATTCAATCGCCTCATTAACAAGATAGCGCGCGGCATCACCCTTGAACGTGTTTCGTCTATTGGTGACAAGTCGTTGCCGGTAGTCCATCATCCGGAATTCTTCCATGGGATTAAGGCCGATGTGACTGTCCGTGCCAATGGACCAATGACCACCCCTCTCGTAAAATTCTTTCATTCTGAAAATACCATCACCTAGATTTCCTTCAGTCGATGGACAAAGTACCACATGGGCCTTCGTTGCTATCAAGCGGTTCAATTCCTCATCGTCCAAATGAGTGGAATGAATAAGATGGAATCGTTCATTCACCGGCAGGTTTTCCAGCAGCCATTGCATGGGGCGCTGACCGCAGAACGCGCGACAGTCCGCAACTTCCTTTTTCTGCTCGGCTACATGAATGTGAAAAGGCAACTCCTTCGGACCGTGCTCAAGTGTTTTGACAATATCCTGAAAGTTTACCGCACGCAAAGAATGCACGCTAAATCCCAGGCTTGCTTCCTGATAATCTTTGATAACCAGTTTTGATGCTTCCAGGAGTTTGAAATAATCGTCGATCGAGTTGGATATAAACCTTCGTTGCCGGGGCTGTGGATCAAGTCCGAAGCCGCCTTTTTGATAAAAGACAGGAATGAGCGTGATTTTTATTCCAGTTGCTTTTGCAGCAGCCACCATGCGCTCACCCATTTCAGCCAGGTTGGTGTATGGCTTGCCATCCATGTCGTGATGCAGGTAATGAAACTCCGCTACCTGTGTATAACCGTGGCGCAACATTTCCGCATACAGCATCGTGGCAATTGCCTCCGCCTCTTCGGGACCTACCAGCAGCGCGCACTTGTACATTTCTTCGCGCCACGTCCAGAAGTCGTCTTCACGTCCATCGGGATGATTTTCAGCAAGTCCTGCCATGGCAAATTGAAAAGCGTGTGAGTGCGCATTTTGAAACCCTGGCAATGCATAACCGGCGATTGACTCCAGGGCTGTACCTTCCGGAGGTGGTTGGTTGGACAAATACTGAATCAAGCCATATTCATCAACGCCTACATAGGCCGGAGAAAGCCAGTCTTCGTGCTGGAGCAAGGCATTAAAACGAAAATGCGTTAATCGTTCACCTGACATTTATAACTGATCGATAAGTTTTTCAAAAACTTTTTTTAGTAAGGTCCGCATAGTCGCTGCCCGCGATTTGTCATACCTCTTTTCTGTATCATCCATATAATTTATTTTGGTCATCTCAAGCTGCAGAGCGTACTGATGTTCGGATGGCCGACCGAAATGGCGGGTAATATACCCACCTTTAAACGGATGATTGTGACTTACTGAATAATTACTGTGATCCAAAACACCAAGCACGGTCTCAATCAATCCGGGTGAGGCCGAGGTGCCGTCCATGTCTCCCAAAATCATGTCCGGAAATTCCTCTTTTTGGATGGTCAGAACACGTTGCCGTATCGAATGACAATCCCACAGCACAACCTTTCCATGTTTACTTTTTAATTCATTTAACAGTAACTGAATTTTTTGATGATACGGTTGAAAATATAATTCCCGCCTGCTCCTGATTTCATCCGTTGCAACTTCCTTTCGCCCATCGCGATAGATTGATTCACCGAGGAAGGTGGTGGTGGGACAGAGCCCGGTGATAAGCCGGCCATCGGAATAAAGGGGGCTGCTTTGCGGGTCGCGGTTGAGATCAATGACCCAGCGGCTGTAGTGAGCGGCAATCATACCAATCCCCATCTCTGAAGCACAATCGTAAAGCGTATCAACAAACCAATCAGTGTCATCAGGCGATGCGATGAGTTCGGGTTTATATTGATTCGACAGATTGCCGGGAAACGCGGTACCGCAATGCGGAACGGAAAGGAGTAATGGGACTTCAGAATTTTTCGCCTGGATAATTCTGAATGGCTCGTCCATTTATTGATATTAATTTGAACCTAAAGGTGTTTAGGAGATTTGTTACTTCCTTTTTGATGCACATTTAACCAATTGTTCTTCGAGGTTCCTGATATGCAATTCAATTTCTTTTTGTTTTTGGATCGTCAATTCGGTTTGAGTCCTGGCAATATCCCGCTGTTTATTTGCTTCCGCTTTAGCTTCAACGGCTTGCTTTTCCATTTCTACAGCAAGATCTCGTTGCCTGGTTGCTTCAATGGATTGGGTGAATCCGTAAATCAGGAACAGAACGCACAAAATTGCTGCCATTCCCAATACTACAGCTGTTAACCGGCTTCGCTTGAGTTGTTGAAGTTTATACTCCTGAAATTCTTCCTTAGTATTCATTTTCTTCTACCTGATTTTCTCAATTCCTCTGCAGCCTGCATGGCTCTTTCAGCTTCTCTTCTAGCCAACTCTATTTCTGCCACCGCCCTTTGTTGTTGTTCTTCCGCGCTCCTTTCACATTCAACTGTTTGAACTTTCAATCGCTCAATTTCCTTCCTTGCATCCTGCAAGTCCGATTGGATCTGGAGTGCATAGAAAGAAAACAAAATGGCAACCACACCCATTATCACGGCTGGCACCCAGGGATTCATACGTTTCTTTTTCTCTTCCATTGTTATGCTTTTTTCTTTTTAGTTTTTTCTTCCCGAGGCTCCGTCGCTGGATCAGCACCAGAAGATTTGCTTTCCTTTACCTGCGGTTTGTTCTCCAATGACTTTTTCAGCGCTACTAATTCCTGTCGCGTCGCATCCAGTTCGTGCCGAAGGTATTCCTCGGCTGGAACTCCAATCCGGGACTTTAGTTTGATAATACGATTGAACGCTTCATCAATGCGCTCGGGCTTGATCTTTCCACGCTCTACCAGCGTACGAATGATGGTGTGCACTTTATTTACCGTGCGATCTTCACTTCCCTGAATGTTATTTGAAAAACACAGAACATCAATGCCGGCATTGATAGCAAGTTTGATTGCCTCTTCCAGCCCATATTGTTTGGTGATCGCCTGCATCTGCATATCATCCGAAAACACGACCCCGTCAAAATGCAATTGCTTGCGTAACAGGCTGTCGATCATACGGGAAGAGAGCGTGCCAGGATAGCCACGAGGATCAAGTTGACGATTCACAATGTGTGCACTCATGATCGCATCCACCGCACCGGAGGCAATCAGGCGCTGGTAAGGAATTAATTCCGCCGCCGTCCAGGAATTTGTTACATCGGCCACCCCAAAGTGCGTATCCGTCTTCGAACTTCCGTGTCCCGGAAAATGCTTGAGTACGGTAGTCACTCCAAACTTCCGGTGGGGCTTGATAAACTCTTCTGCAAATAAAGCAGCCGAATCAGGATTGGACGAAAACGACCGCCCTACCTTTACGATCACCGTGTTTTCGGGATTGACGGCGAGGTCAACTACTGGAGCAAAGTTTACGTTAATGCCGAGTCCTGCCAGTGTGGACGCGGTTGACTCTGCATAAAATCTTACGGAATCGAGCGTCAAGGCTTTGCCCATCTCCTGAGCAGTGATGGACCGGGCGAAACCATACTTATCTTTTAGCCTGTTCACTTTCCCACCCTCCTGATCAATGGCCACCAGCAGTGGGATGTTAGCGGCTTTCTGGTAGGTCCAGATAATTTTTTTCAGTGCGGCAAATGATGCGCTGCTCTTGGGTACATTTTTTTCAAAAAGGATAATAGAACCAACCTTCCCTGCTTTCACCTCTTCCAGTACCAATGGATCAATTTCTGCTTTGGGAAATCCGATCAACAGCATTTGCCCAATCTTCACATCCAGCATGTCTCTGGTTTGAGCCTGAACCAACAGGTTGAACAAGCAACATGCCAGCGTATAGTTAATTTTTCTCATAGATTCTCTTCAGTATTATTTCCATCCTGGCCCGAACTTCTCCGGCGGAGCCCATAAAGTTATTATTCATCCAGCTAAAGATGAGGGTTCGCCCCCGTTTAGTAATCAGATAGCCGCTGAGTGTGTAGTTATTGCTCAGAAAGCCCGTTTTTCCAAAAATATAGGGCGTTTGGTCACCCTTGTAGCAGCTCCGTAGGGTTCCGCTCTTACCCCCTACTGCCAGCAACTGGAACAAGCGCTCACGGGGGACCAACGCATAAATCTTTTCCCAGAGCCGTACCAAGGAACGAGGTGTGAACAAGTTGTAGCGTGACAATCCGGATCCATCCAACCACACCGGCTCATCCGGCAGGTCAAACAGAAATTTCTTTTTTACATAACGAATCGCAATCTCCGGTTTGAGTGAGTCGCTCACCACATTCGCACATAACAGGAGCAGCTGCTCTGCAATGAAGTTATCGCTTGCCTGCATCATTACCGTGTATAAACTATCTGGGATTGAGGAGTACAGTGTCTTTGCATCAGGCGGTAACATTGTACGGATTAGCTGTACTTCTTTCTTTAGTGTATCACTCAAAAGTTTTACAAGCAGTTCATCGCTATAATGGAAAGGTATATTCCATTCTGTTGGCCGGTTCGCCTTTCCGGGCCGGAATGTAAGTGCGTTGGAATCAATCCCTCGCGTGATCATTGATCGCACTTTTTCAACAGAATCGGAAATTGTATAAGTGAATATATCAGGATGTGAGATAAAAGCGGTCCCATTCCTTCTGACACTCACGCGGTTGCCATACATTGGAAAAGAAGTTTTTTCTACCTGGTAGGACTCAGCGTAGTCATCCCAGGACCAGCCGGGTCCAAAATACTCCGTTTGAAAATTGCTGGAGGAGAAAAATAAATTCAAGGGTGTGGTTTTCAGAAAATCATACACACGGTTTTCCCTGGACGTATTTTCATATAGAAATCCAGGATCACCCGTTCCCCAAAAAATCAAAGAGTCATTTCGTTGCACATACCGTAAGGCCGGGACAGAATCGCCTAGCAATTGGAGGGAAGCGAAAAGTGTAAAAATTTTTGTATTGGAAGCCGGAGTAAAATAGCGGTCGCCCTGATGATCGTACATCAATTTTCGTTGTGCGGGATCATAGAGAACCAAACCAATATGATCCTTGAAATCTTTTTCGGCCTGGTGCACCGCAATCGTTAAATACCGTTGCGACGAGCAAGAGCATACTGCCACATACACGATCCAGTACCAGCGCTGCGCTGCCATCAGGCAGTCAGATAACGTTCCTGAAGAATCTTACAGTGATGTGTTTCGTGCCCAGCAATGATAAAACCCAGTGCGACCACGGAGAGCTCATTGTTGTTGGCTGTACCTTTTCGTTTTAACATCTCTGCATTAAAACTCTCAAACAAGTCAACCGAGGAGCTGCGTAGATGTTGCATTTCGTCACCAATCTGCCGAAGGTTCCGGCCAGTCGCGTTTAATTGGGTTGCATATTCTTTTTCATCGAAGCCTGACAAAGGCGTCTTATCGTTTCTCGCAAATCGCAGTGCCCGGTACGCAAAAATCCGTTCCGCATCAATCATATGACACAGCACTTCACGCACCGACCATTTGTCATCAGCATAACGAAAGTCACTCTTTGCTTCCGGAATTGAATGAATCAATTCCATGGTGCGATACCCGGAAATTCGCATAGCCTGCAATACATCAGGTTGCTCCACTAATTTTACATAGCCTTTATAAAATGGTGGTATTGTTTCAAGATTTAAGAACATGCTTATTGAAATTCAGTAAAAAGTTTGTCTGGCAGCGTCTCATCCACTTTCACATTTTTGGGTCCCCTGCCACCGGTGCGATCTCCCGAGAGGAGGATGTTTCCGTACTTCTGATAGTTGTCCCACGGAAGGGTAAAGTTCGCGGTGTCTTGCCGGGAGTCCTTATAGTATGACCAGTAACGAACCAGCTTTTCCTTTACATCCACGTAGAGTTTGTATTTGTTTTCAGGCGTGTCGCCTACTTCCCGGAACATCAATTGAAGTACATTGTAGCGATTGCCTTTTAATGTGTCTTCACCCAGATATTTCAAGGTTACCCCGGAGTCTTTGAGTTTATAAGGCATTGCCAACCAATACATGTCATTAAAATACATTGACTTGGCCTTTGTCAGCATTTTCTTCAGTGAGTCTGGATCTTTTAACTCCTGACCTTTTACCTGAACACGGCCTTCGTTGCTATTTATACTGGCCAGATAAACGATGCTGTCCTTCAAGTTTTCAATCCGAATCCTGTTCATTTTTTTGTCCCACACCCAATTTCGTCGCCCAAAGGCATTCCAGCTTATGAAACGCGTATTGTCCCAGTTCTCGCGACCACCCATCGCGAGCATGATGCTGTCAGCTAACTCAATGGCAGCGGGGTCAGAATGGGCAAGATCGAATCCTTCCATCGCCGGATTTCCAAGGGAGGCGTTTTTCCTGGTTTCACAGGAGAAAATGACCAAGCCAAAGGCCAAAAAGAATATAAAGCATTTCATAATCTGGCTATTTTTAAAGTGAATTTAGCAATTGCCGGGGCAATTCAAATCATGTTCTTTTTTCATCGGCCTTTGAAATCCGTCCGCGCAAAAATTCCTCCACCGGCAGCACCAGCAGTGCAATCAGCACCTGAATAAAAAAGTCCACCACGGGGGTGCTTTTGAATGATATGTTTGCGGAAGCAATGGTTTGGATAAATTGAATAAGCATAATCACCGTAAGGGCCGATAAGAACCGGCTGACATAACGATATCGTGTATTGGCCCCCTTAAGTCGTAGCGACAGGACCACCAACGATCCAAAGAAAAAGAATTCAAGTGCGTAAAATGGGGGTCTTTTCCAGTACGGGGGCACCACATTAAAGTCAATGGTGTCGAGTTCGGTGATTTTGCCAAACAAGTCTTTCGTCTGCACCAATACTTTATATTTTCCGGGTGGAAGGAAGGGAAAGGTAATAATGTTATTTAGTGTTGACCACTCTGACCAATCGGATTGAAGACCCTTTACCCAATAGCGATACTCCACGGCTTGCAGGCTTACATACTCCGGCTGAATAAATTCGAATGTTAATGCGCTCTCAAGTTCATCTATCATCAACCCTTGCCGTGGCGAAAGCTTGAACTGCTGCCCTCGCACCTCTTTCAGAAAGAGAGGATTGGCCTTTGCCATTGATTGATTTTTGTCACTTGAGAACTTATATAATTCATTCGAGGCGGTGATAACCCAGAGACTCTTGCCCTCTTCAGCAGGTGCCAGAAACCGGATGTCCGGGAACAACGCGAGCCATTCAGTTTTGATCGATCCCTGTAGCTTGGGGTCCACAGTACGCCACTTGTGGCCATCATAAAACCATAAGTACCCGGCGGAGGCAAAATATTTTTTGAGATCGGGCAGGGAATCATATTTAACAAATGAGTTTTTAAAACTCACGTAATGATAGAATTCTCCGTTTTGTGTGAGGTACACTTCCTGACCGTACGCCAGCCCCACCGTCTTATCAACGGATGTATGCGGGAGCGGAATGGTCTCGGCGTCCAATATCTCGCCCTCTTCAATACCCACTTTTATCGCCTTGTCACGGCCGCAAATCCAAAGATCTTGAAGGTTGTCTTCGAACATATAGTCCGCATGGATCGATAGTGAATCCGGAAATTCCGCTCGTTGCCATCCCGTGCCGAAAGGACGAAAGGATTTTATTTCATCAGTGTACGTACTGATCAACAGTTGCTTGAGGTTTTTGGAATAAAGAATCGTCCTCGAGGGCTCTCGGCTCACAGGGATAGACTTGACTCCATCGATTTGAAAAACGCCACCCACGCCGCCACACATAAGTTTTTTTTCAACGACGACCAATTGCTCCACTTTTCCTGAGATTCCCGCCACGCGTTTGTAGACATACTCCACTCCCTTGAGCACGTGTCTGGTCTTCTGTACCTGGATTTTTTTGGAACTGGTTTTTGCAATAACGGGCTCGGGGACAGGAGTAATCTTCTTCTTTCTCAGACCAAACAATCCTCGTTTAGTTTTTGTCTGCTCTTGCTTTACTTCTTCCGCGGGCGTTTTGGTTACAAGAGTTTGCGTGACATTGTACACCTCATCTTCAAATATCTCATCCTTTGAGAGCAAAAAGAGCCCCAGTGTGGTTCCAACATAAACCTGGTTTCCCAGTGATTGGACACTTAACAAATTGCCAACCAGACCCGGATAATGATTAAATGTCCGGAATGGAAGAAAGGGATCTATCCTCGTAAATCCATAATCGTGAGCCACCCACAGCCCCTGGTGCCCGTCTGTATGGAGGGCGTAGACTTCATTGTCCGGCAGACCGGCATAATAATTTGAAATCTCGAGTGTCTCGCCTGTTTCGGTGTCAACAAATACGACTCCTCCACGCAGTGTGCCGATAGCCACCATTTGTTCGGTGACCCACGCGCAATTGGCAACAATGTTGGAGGACAGGTAGAGAGAGTCCTTCGGTCTAAATTCCCGGAGTGGCTGACCCTCCCGCTGTAAGAAGAAATGATTCTCTTCGGTGGCGATTAAATCTGTTCTTCCATCCGGTGATTGTTTGCTGAAAATCAGTTGGCTGGGCTGAAGTTGGGGTATACCCGCGGGTGTAAGACCCTGCCCTTCAATCATTTTTAGTCCTTCATTTTCGGTAGTCAAAAAAATCTGATGGCCGATTTGATACAAACCGGTAAAGAGACCCTGCGACTCCGTTGCAGAGAAAAGTACGCGTGCTTTGGACGCACGCATATCCAATTGAAAAAAATTCGCTTCGTTCAAAAAATAAACACTGCTGTCCTGGAAATACGAAGCGAAAATATTTTTTGCTTTCGGCAGGGAATCAGACAACGGTAAATAACTAAGTTGATTGTTATCATTGAGTCCGATTTTTCCAAATCCGGCGGACCCTCCTGCATACACTTCACCGGCAGCCGTTACAGTAAGTGAATAAACTGCACCCTTGATCGGCACCATCGCCCAGGTGCGACCGTCAAATTGCAGTACCCCTGACCGGTTGGCGAAATATAAAATACCATTGTTATCCTGCTGAATGTCAAAACTCAGATAACTGATATTGTCATTACTGGGTCTGTAATGAGAAAGGAAGTAATGGCCTGTCTGGGCAGTGAGAAATTGACTAAAAAACCCAACGAAGACTAAGACTAGTAGAAGTTTTCTCATTCACGCGTGTTATGAACCTTAAATATAACAAGTTCATCTTTAAGGATTTGACTGTTTCGACCAGTTAACTGTCGTCTATCGGAAGGATTAAGAATAGTGGCAAACGGTGGTTTGACCGCAACTATTCATTGCCGACTGTTTTTGTTAAATGTTTTTGAATTAGAAAGGCAGAAGTTCGTACCGTTCGCCCATATTAAGAAAATGTAGTTATTTCACTAAGAATAAGAAATCGCTTCCCGGGGCATTGTCACCAAATTCGCCCATGCGGGGAGGGTTTTTCAGCTTCTCAACAAAAGCATAAATTTCTTGAAGTGTCAGGATACCATCTTTTCCCCCTTGTGACTGGAGTGCTTCCAGAAAACTTTTTGCAAAGGGTGAGTGCTTGCCAGCAATACCATCGGATACGTAGGTCTTTCCGCCGGAAGTCAGATACTTTCTCGTTTTGTAGGTGAGTTTGCGTGTCAGAAATTCAGCTTGTGATTGTTCGCGGTACACTTCATCCTCTTGTCCCCGGGCATTAGCAAGCGCCGCATCAAACGTTCCGCCGAAGCAAACATCCATCGCTAAGAAAATATGCTCGCAAGGAATATTATTAATGATTGATCTCAATCTGTTGTGCGAGAGGTACGTTGTCTTTCCCTCATCGTTAAGCATCGATTCTTTTGTTACCACGAAGCCCTCCCCAAATGTTTGATCATAGGTGCCGTGGCCGGCAAAAAACACAAACAATTGATCCAGCGGCTTATATTGCTTCTCACCATATTCACGAAGTTTCTTTAACACCTCCGCTTGCGTCGCATTCTCTACGATCTCCACCTTGAACTTGTAGGTCTTCCTCAATTCTTCAGTGATGGAGCGTGAATCAAACACTGGATTCACCAGGTCAGACCAGTTATCGTATTGGTCTGTGGCAAATACTAAACCATAGTCGGTTCGCTCCAGTTTACTTGCGTCTGCCAGGGAAGTAGCGCCCACCACTACCTTTCGCCAACTGGTCGTTTTTACACCCTCGGCGTTTTCCGCAACTACTTCTAACAAATTGTCTCCCTCCATCAGATTGACATTTCGTTCTATCACCGAATGCAGGGCTTCTGCTCCGATGGGCTGAAAGGTCATCGTTCCGCGGCTGGAAGCCTCTGCTGTTTGCTTGACGTTGATCGTCACTCCTTTTAACGGAGTTGAACTTTCCACTTCAAATTTAATCTTGAACTTAGTTGTTTGCACGTAGCTGGTTTCGGGGATTGGGATTGCCCAATTGATCACGGGAACAGTAGTTTTCACCAATTTGGCAGGATCGCTGAAGTCCACCTCAAACTCGCTGGAACGCGACGTAACATTCTGTGCCTTCACGAAGGAAAATATTCCCACGAGAAGCAACAATGTCATCAGCAGGTTAGTTTGCGCTTTCATAATTCCTTTTTTATTTTCTCAAAATAACTTTTTCGCTTTTCATGTCCCGGCCATTCTCTCCTATCACCACCAACCGAAAGGTGTAAAGTCCATTGGACAATGCGTTCTGCGTGGCGTCCCACTCCGTCGCATAAAATCCGGGTGTAAGATTACCATTTACAACTGTTGCTATTTTTTTTCCCATCAGGTCATACACTTCCAGGTTCACCTGATAGTTCGTGCTTTGCTCAGGAAGGGTAAAATCTATTGAAGTTGTTCCTGCTGTCGGGTTGGGGTAGGCTTGGCCCAGGTGCACGCGACTCGGCATGATTTTCTTTTCCAGATTTTCACCAAAGTAGATCTTAAATTTATTCGATTGCTTTGGGTCGAAGTGGTACACGCTTGACTCACGCATGTTCACTGGCTTTTGCAAATTCTCATCCATCAGGTAAAGCTCCTTTGCACTGTCACCAAACTTGGTGTTGTCCCACGTCATCTCGGCTACCCCTGTCAGGTTTGAGTTCATGCTGAACTCCCAGGTGTAGCTGACTTGTGTTGTAACAACATCCTGAGAAAAATATTTCATGAAATGTTCAGGGTGAGCAAAACTTGCTTCGATAAATTCGTTTAATCTCGGCACAACGGGCAAATCAAAATTATCCTTGCCTGGCAATGCATCAGGATCCATACCAACCATTGCTACTTTATAGTCCAACCCCTGTTGGCTAAATGAAAAAGGTATTTGCCAGGACGGTTGGTCTAATTCGGTGCTTTCAATCCTGCCTCCGGTTGTGAATCCTTTAAACGGAATTTTAAGCGCCACATCATTGTCCACTTGAACGAATCCTCCTTTGTACGGCTCTATTATGCCATTGGTGTCATTGGTATTATAGCCATTGTCATATTTTACAAGCTTACCCACTCCGGCCGGGTTCAGATTGTAGGTTAGCACATCACTCCATTGAATCGCAACCGTATACGGGTTGCCGATTTCATTCCATCCTTTTTTCAAATTCAACACGAAAGGATTGCTCTGATCGAACGCAGGCGCAACACCACTTAGCAAGGTGATTTGTGTTGCCTTAATGGAGTTCAAAAAATAACCTTCTCCACGATTCAGTTCGCTCAATCCCCCACCCGGATATTCATCCCATCCCGGACTTGGAGCTTCATGATAACGAAGAAACCGGAATGCCGTATTATCGGCTGTACCTAACCCTCCAAAGTTGTCAGCAATATTTTTATTGGAAAGCTCGAGTGGCACAGAAATAATCTGGTAACCCGACGCAGTGGCGCTTCCTTTTATCAAATCAAGTTTTACCAAATTGGCCCCATCGAATTTTAATAGCGTTTTATAATATTTATTACTGGCTGTCGTGGTGTCAGGACTCGTGCCAATATTTTTTGAGGGGTCAACGGCCCGGAAGTAATATTCAAGACCCATGCCATCAAACCAATCTTGACTAATAGCGAAATCATAGTCTCCGTTTGCATTTTTTGTCCCAGGAACACTCGTGATAAATGTTTTTGACGCGATGCCCCGGTATTTCATCACCACAGAACTGACACTTACATTATCAACCGCCTTAACAGTGAACGTCGTGTTTGATTTTGCAATGGAAGCAGCGGCAGAGAAAGGACCAACTGTTGGCGCTTGATTATCAAGCAACGTCTTATATGTATTGGGCGAGGCAGCCAATGCCGGGCTTCTTGCTGTGTTACCTGTAGGATCAGCTGCAGTAAAATAAAATTCAAGGCCATCGCCATTGAAGGCTGTTTCCGGCACTGAAAAATCATATTGGCTGACCACCGTTGCACTCAACACCCCGGAAATATTGCTATAGGCCACACCACTTTTAGTATCCCGGTAGCTCATCGTTACAGAACCAACACTAAAATTATCAGTGACCGCTATGCTGAAAGTTTGAGTCCCGAATCCTTTACTAATTAAGGTGGGTTGGCTGGATGGCACCGTAATTGAAGGAGGTGTTGTCTCATATAACGACTGATACGTCAAGACCGGATTGCGCGTAGAATTGTTATCAGGGTCTTTCGCTGTAAAGTAAAACTCCAGCCCCGTTGTATTATAAAAAGACTCTTGTACCGCGAAGTCCCATTTGCCTGAGCTAACATTAAAAACTCCCGCCAAGTTGGTATATAATCCGCTGGTTGCTGCTCCCCGGTAGCTCATCACCACTGAACTTACACTTACATTGTCTGATACACTGACATTGAATATTGCTGAAGAAAACCCTTTGCTAACTAATGACGCGTAAGTTACTGCAGGAGTTCCAAACACAGGCGGCGTGGTGTCCAATGAAGTAAACTGCCAGACCAGCGCACTGCCCAGAAAGCTATTGCTATAAATATCAGTAAAGGCCCCGTCATCCACGATAACTTTGTAGGACGTGTTTGCCAGGAGCCCCGCTCCCGGTGTGAACGAAACTTTATTTCCTGAAATAGTACCGGTGGCCGCATCAAATTGCTGCACAGGTGTAACAAGGTTGGAGGCAACATATAATGAAACCTTTTTGCCGGCTACGCCAACAGGTGTTTCGTTAAATGTAATTTCAAGTTTCGTATTAAAAAGAACACCTGTAGCAGCGTTGGTCGGGTTTAATAAAGTAACAACAGGGGGTGTATTGTCTTCTTTGATAATGATCAGTTGATTGGAAGTTACGTTAGCCAAATTTTGAATGATCCCCGAAGACGGCCACTTCACCTGGATATTGGTTACTGTAGTGGCTGTGCCTAAGCCGAAATGGGCAATCAAACTATTGGCACTGCCGGACCCCGTGCGGGTTGAAATTTCGCGTATCTGTATCCGCGCCGGAGAGGTGGTCGTAACCGTGACACGCGCCCCGATCGCAGCCACATTGGATTGAGTGCCCACTAATCTTATTTCGATCCAGTTTTTTGATCCTGATGGAGGGGTGATATTCTTATATAAGAAGTTAGGTAGGTCTACTGAAGCAGTCTGTCCTTTTGCCGGGTACATATCCAAGAAGCCATCGCGGTCAAAATCAGCCATGGCGCCGCCAATTTCAAAAATCGAAGGATGCGTGATTAACTCCGGAACGGCATACTTTGTAAAAACGCCTGAGCCATTGTTCAGAAAGATGGAGTTAGCCCCCGCGTTGATGGCAATCAAATCCAGGTCTCCATCATTGTCAATATCGCCAAAAGTGCTTCCAAAAGTACCCGTACCCGTTTCGGCCACTACACTTGACGTGAGGCTTGTAAACGTGCCATTTCCATTGTTTTGATAAAGCCTGTCATAAATTGAAGCCGATCCGCTTTGAGAGCCAACATATAAATCCAGGTCACCATCATTGTCAATATCTCCCCAACTGGATGTGCGCGGCAAGATAAATAAATCCGTATCAAAGACCAGTCCGGTTACGAGCGTGAAAGTTCCATCGCCGTTATTTTTGTAAAGCCTGTTGGGGCGCGCAGGATTACCCGCATCATGAACAAAAATGTCCTGGTCACCATCGTTGTCATAATCCGCCCAGCTGGCATTGCGACTGTTGCCAAGATCAGTTACCAGAGGCCCTGTCACTATTTCAGTAACGGATGTACCTCCTGAATTTTTCAATAACTGGCTCCTGAGTGTTGCCGGATTTGCACTGGCATCGTTGCCTACAAACACATCTACTTTTCCGTCTTTGTCATAATCAGCCGCCGCTGAAGACCTGAATCCATTATTGAATGGTATAGTCTCCGCAATCGCTTGTTTTGTAAAATTCCAGGAACCATTGTTGATCAACAATAAGTCTGGCGTGCTGTTGCCGCTTCTGGTTATGTAGACATCCAGCTTTCCGTCATTGTTAAAATCAAAAATGTTGATACCCCGGCTGACCGCCGTGTTTTCATTGATAAGGACCGGCAAGTCTCTACGGGTAAAGTCCTTTCCGTTGCCCAGGTTTTCATAAAACACAGGAGGAACAGATTGCCCGGCATTGTTGACAAACGAAGGTGAGGCAATATCTTCATCTCCGTCACCATCCAGGTCGCCCCATGAAACACCTTGTTGATTTTCAAAATTCAGTTGGATGTCATTCTCTATGGGGCGGAAAAGTCCGTTTTGGAGCAAAATGCCGGCTTCTGGCGAGGACGCCGAAGTGCCTGCAGCATTCTTTGCGGTGATAATATAATAGTAGGAAGTTCCAGTTGTCAGGTTTTTATCGATGTATGTTACCAGGGGATAGTTAACAGTGGCAGCTAACGTATATGGCCCTCCTGAAACCGTGGCACGTTTAATATCGTATTGCGTAGCGAATGGGGTCGTATTCCAATTGAGCAAAACCTCTGTCCCCGAATACAAGTATGCATTAAGCGAGGGCGCAGCCGGAATCGGATCGACAGCATTAAGCGTCAGGGTAGTGGTCCCCTGAAAGAAATTATTAAAGACGTTATCTTGCCACTTTAATACCAGGGTCGTTCCATTCCAGGTCCCGTTGCCATTACCTATGTCGTTAAACTCAAGGAACATGGTGCTTCCGCAACTCTCAATAAATGTACTCGCTCCTGGGGGACCATTTGGATCAACGCCAAGTTCAAAATTGGAGACCGAAAAATTGTTTGGGGTGTTCGCAATAGCGATAATATTTACCGTGGTGCTCGTGAACGGGCCGCCTGGGTTGGGTGTGCTTCCCGGATCAGCGACAGCCATGGCCGTCCAACTCCGGTTATTGGGGATCGTGGTTGCGCATTGGTTAAGGGTGGTTACACTTACTTCATTGGAGTAGGCAGAGCTTGCCACGCTGTTTATGGCCTTGACCCTGAAAAAATAAAGAGTATTTTTAGTACTGGAAACGGTCACATTAATCTTGTTTTGTGTAGTTGTGTTTGGACCTAAAGAAAGACCTAAATCAACGTAGTGGAGATTGTCGCCCACCGATGATTCAACTATATAGTTATCTTCATTTATTGCATTGTCATTCCACAACAATTGCACCTGGTCAAAACTGTTACCGATGACAGAAAGGGAAGTCGGCGCCGCAGGTGGTAATACAACGGCCGTACTCTTGTGCATAACCGAATTTGAGGTCGCAGCGTAAAGGTAAGTGAGGGGGGAAATGGCAACGTCTGTAACTGAACCCTGTGCATCGGGCAATGACTGGTTTGTCCAAATGCCGCCGCCGTCATTGGATACAAAGAAATTGTTTGCCGTGGTGCGGAGGAACATGTTCTTGGAATCATATACCCACAGTGCTGATGAGGATGCTGGTGCTACCTTAGCGTTGAAGGTTGTACCGCCATCGGTGGAGATGTACAGTGTATTACCGTTACCCAATACGTAAATGCCACTCCCCACAACCTGGATATCTTGTACAGTGGCTGCCGTAAGCGCGGTGAGTTTTGTGGCGGCGGTTCCTCCTGAATTTACTTTATCAACTTCAGCCGAGTTTACTTTAAAATAGATATTATTACCCGCGTCAACCTGTATTTTGTTTATTGTTCCGCCCAGGCCTGTAATCGCAGATGGGGTCCACGTCACACCTTGATTGATTGACTTCAGCAAATTCGTCACCGAATAAGAAAATAAATTGGTTCCATCGGAGGAAACCAACTCACTAAGAACTTGAATGCTTTGTTGCGCCCAGTTTCCCCCTTCATTGGTTGATCGTATGACACCGTTGCCATACCCCAGGATGGAGTTGTCTGCCAATTTTGTGAAACCAGACAAGAGACGGTTCGTGTTCGCCACGGTAGAAGCGTTTAAAGTCCATGTGGTTCCATTATTCGTGGAAGAGAGGTACCCAAGGCCGCTGGACCATCCCATGAATAAATAGCTATTTGGCGAGGTAATGAATACCTTATTGGTAGCTGGTATTGCTTTGATGCCGGAAGAAGACTGTGCCCACGCCACACCCGCATTGGAAGTCTTAAACACACCATCCAAAAATAAACCAAGATACCACGTGGTCGTATTTAGAAAGTACGATGAGTTGACCCCGAAGGGAAATGGAGGATAAGCTACACCCGCGCTCCAGGCAGCTCCTGCCGAAGCTGCGGTACTGGTAAATGTTTTTGAAGAGGAATTATTGTCAACATAAATATTGCCTGCCCCGTCCAAATCAATATTGCCGCTAAAAGAGACGTCAATCAGGTTTGATTTTACGCTGACATAACTTGCCCCGCTATTGGTTGATTTGTGAGGGCCCGTTGCATCAAGTGCAAAGATTACTCCTGTAGAATTGATGACCGTAGAGAGAACCGTAGATGAACCGGTTAGCGAACCAGTTGATGCTGCGTTAAAGCTTATGCCGTCAGCGGTAACTTTAATTCCCTGCCCACCGGTAGAAACATACAGATTGTTTGAATTATCTACATCCAAATCATTAACCGTTACACCAAGGGTGGTGTTCGTAAAGGATACCCCGCTATTAATTGACTTCAACAAACGAAGGCCGTTGTCGGTCATGTAAATTGTTCCGCCGGGGGTTACTTTTATTTTAGTAATAACAAACGAAACCCCGGAAGTTGAAAGTAGCGACCAGGTAACACCTGCATCCGGTGAAAAATAAACCCGTGGGCCATTGTTGGTGGCCGCGTAAATTTTATTGCCAGAGGAGGAGGGGTCTATTTCTAAATCAGTAAATAAATTATCTACTCCGAGTGTCATTCGGGTCCATGTTGCGCCACTGTCTGTTGAGCGATACACACCACCAAAAGTGCTTACTACCATGACTCCTGCAGAAGGAGATACCATATCGTTGATAGTTCCGCCGAAAGGCCCGTTTAAGCCAGTCCAAAAACTTTGGGCATGCACGAACGCCGTGGTGATAATTACGAAAGAAACTAAACAGAAAAATCGTTTCATGGAGCAACACTATTTCATATATAAATTTAGTTACCGGGGAAATTAGGATAAGGGATCGACACTGGCCCCTTCTCTGCGCTTCCCTTGCTCCCACCAGCTAAAACCGCAGCACCTCCTACAACAGCGAGCATAGGGATAAGCTTCAAGGCAAACGGAATTTTCGGAGTAACTCTGAAGTATTCCGAATAAACAATCTCATCTGATCGCTTGGAGTCAGTGATTTTTATACGGTAATCTTTCCCCGGCTTTACGCTAGACGCAATCGAAAGTGCGTATGCTCCGTTGTTGGGGTGGTTGAGTTCTCCACCCACGCGTTGGGAACCCTTATACAATTCAATATGGATAGGGTTTGTGTTCCCGGGTCGCCAAGTCAGGTCGTAACTATTGCCGCGCTTGTAGGATTTTTTGGTATCGAAATTCTTTAGCTTAACAAATGGAACAAACACCTTTCCTCGTATTTCTAGCGAAATTTTGCCTTTATAATTGCCATATTCCTGCAGAAGGTTCCATTCTACTTTCCGATCGGCTCCGGGCTTCACTTCTTCACCAATATCCCCCTTTACTTTTGTGAGAGGGGCCGAGAATTTGTCCTTGGACGCATACAGATTGACCTGGTACTCATTGTTAGGGTTGGAATCATCCAAATCATAGTGGACAATTACTTTTTCGCCATCCAATTCAATCTTTTTGATAGAAACGGTCTGGGCCATCCCACCTGCAAATAATAACACACATCCTGCCAGTAGAAATCCTCTCATAATGAAGGTTTTAGATAGCGAAACTAATAAAATTGAGGCACTTCTTCTATATGGGCCTGTCACACTACAAAGTAACCCTCTAGAGGGGACTTGATCAGCTAATCCGGCTCCAATTTGTCACGGACTTTCGCAGCGATGAAAGGTGATTTTTAATGGGCAGATGTTGGGCGGTTTTCAATTCAGCATCATGTTGAAGTATTTCTATGGCCGCCTCTCGCGCCTGGGTAAGAATTTTTCCGTCTTTGGCCAGGTCGGCAATCAATAAATCCAATAACCCGCTCTGCTGCGTGCCCATCAGATCACCGGGTCCGCGAAGTTTTAGATCGGTATCGGCAATTTCAAAACCGTTATTGGTTCGCACCATTATTTCCATTCGCGATCTTGCTTCTGCACTGAGTTTGAAGCCGGTCAACAAGATGCAGTATGATTGCTCTGCTCCTCTTCCCACCCGGCCACGCAATTGATGCAATTGCGAAAGTCCAAACCGTTCGGCACTTTCAATAACCATTACAGACGCATTCGGTACATCCACCCCTACCTCGATCACCGTGGTGGCCACCATAATTTTTGTTTCACCCCTCACGAAGCGGGCCATCTCAAAGTCTTTAGCTTCTGATTTCATCTGACCATGCAGGATACTAATAGCATATTCCGGAAACGCCCTTGAAATACTCTCATATCCATCCATAAGATGTTTCAGGTCGAGTTTCTCCGACTCGTCAATGAGTGGGTATACCATGTACACCTGCCGCCCTATTCCAATTTGTGATTTTAGAAACGCATTTACTTGCAAACGGTGCGAATCATATTGGTGAGTGGTCTTGATCGGCTTGCGGCCCTTTGGCAATTCATCAATAACAGAAACTTCAAGATCGCCATACAGCGTCATGGCCAACGTACGCGGAATGGGTGTGGCTGTCATCACCAACACATGAGGATAGGTTGAACTGTTTTTTTGCCAGAGCTTGGAGCGTTGAGCAACACCGAAACGGTGCTGTTCATCGATAATGGCAAGGCCCAGTTGATGAAACTTTACTTCTTCTTCCAGCAGGGCGTGAGTGCCAATCAAAATCTTAAGCGTTCCATCCTGAAGACCCTCGTGAAGAATTTTCCGCTGCGCTTTCTTAGTCGATCCGGTCAGGAGTCCGATGGAAATACCCATCGCGTCGGCATATTTTTTAAGGCTGTGGTAGTGTTGCTGTGCAAGAATTTCGGTGGGCGCCATGAGTGCAGTTTGCGCATCGCCACCCACCACCAGAAGTTTACAAATGAATGCAACGATTGTCTTGCCGCTGCCTACATCCCCTTGCAAGAGCCGGCTCATTTGATGCCCGGATTTCATATCGTGATAAATTTCACGAATGACTTTCTTCTGGGCGTCGGTAAGGGCGAACGGAAGGTGATGCTTATAAAATTCGGTGAGAATGGAGGTGTCACTGAATACCTGGCCCTTAAACTTTTCGTAGCGGACGAGTTTCATTTTTAACAGGCGCAGCTGCAGGTAAAAAAGTTCTTCGAACTTCAGCCTGCCCTGTGCCGCCGCGAGCTTTCCGGAGTCCACAGGGAAATGAATGTTAATTACTGCCTCTTGCTTCCCAATTAAATTAAATTTTTTTAAAAGGTAGTCTGGCAAGGTCTCACGGAGGTGCTGATGTGCCAATCGCAATAGTTCCTCTTGAAGTTTGGAAATGACTTTGTTGTCAACATGGCGTGCCCTGAGTTTTTCGCTGAGCGGATAAACCGGTTGAAGATAGCCGCCCTTTTCATTTCGGACGCTGATGGGCGCTATTTCCGGGTGCGCAATTGAAAATGTCTTCCCATATCGGGTGGGTTTTCCAAACACCACATACTCAATCCCCGGCTTAATCTTTTGCAACACCCATGGAATGGCCTGAAACCATACGAGTTCCAGTGTGCCCGTGCCATCGGAAAACCGACCCACCAATCTTTTCTTAAAACCACCCCCTTCAATTCCCAACGACGTGATCTTGCCAACGAGTTGCACATATGGCATCTCTTCCATCACTTCCTTTACCGTGTAGAGTTTTGTGCGGTCCTCATAACGAAACGGATAATGCTGAAGCAGATCGCCAAACGTAAAAATTTTCAGTTCCTTTTGCAGAAGCGAAGCGCGTAGAGGACCCACTCCTTTTAGAAACTCTATGGAAGTGTCGAAGAATGAGGCCATTCATTTCTCTTCTGAGAAAGGATTATTAGAAAGTAATCGACTGCTGTGATGGACAGTCAATATGTCAATATGACTTTTCGAATAGATTTTATAAATAATTCGATAATTGCCTTCGATGATTTCGCGAATATCATCACGATCAATTTCGGGTACTCTCCGACCGGCATTTGGATGGGTCTCTAAAATAAGTACTTGTTGAAAAAATCGCTCAACCTGAACAATTGCGTAATATTCAGAGTCTTTTGCTATAAACTCAGCAATTGAATTAATATCTTCAAGGGCATAGGTCGTCCATTTTATTTTAAGAGCCATTTTTTAAGTTTTTCCCTTGCCTCTTGGGTGGAGTAAACCTGTCCATTTCGGGACTGCTCTAATCCTATTTCGATTTTTTGAAGAAGGATAATCCGCTCAAACAAGTCTTCCAGAGAGAACCTCTCCGGTAAATTCTTTACAGCATCTAAAACCTTTTCTTTGCTTAGCATGATCAAAGTTAATAAAGGGGATCTCGAAAAACTATAAGTCATCCTGGATTAACTTGCGATCTCCAATTCAAAGTAAGAAAATTCAACCTAAACACATTAACACTTATTTCTTCCATTCCAACGTGTTAATGAGATGCATCACGTCTTTCTTCATGTACTCAATGGCGGGCTGAAGGGAATCATTCTGGACCCTGACATTGAAATACAAGGCACCCCGCAAAAAATTCTGGAGCGAGTCCGTCATCGTAAATTGGAATTGGCTTGGCACTTCACCTTCCAACTCCGCAACAACGGCCGTCTTACCGCTGGGGGTTTTCACGATGGTCTCATCGATTGCGTAAGCTTTGATCTGATGCTTTGATGTAAGCACATACGCGTCTTGAAGAAATTCTTTCAATAACTTCGAATCTCGGTTGACTTTTTTATAGGTGACGTGAATGGTTGCCTTGAATTCAGGATAATATACTTCTACCCAATGCTTTTCGCTCACCCAGGAAGTATCTTTTAAGAACCTGGCATGCTTGGAATACTCAAATTGATACGGTAAGGTGTCCGGAGACGTCTGATAGGAAGCTTCGGGAAGGATTAACCGGTTAAATCCTTTCGGCTTGGGTTGATATTCGCGCGAGCAAGATGTCGCAAGCAGTGCGACGAAAATCATACTCATACGTAATTCGTCATTCGTCATTCGTCCTTCATCATTCATCATTCGTAATTCCCTCCTACTCTTCACCGGTTTCAGCGTCCGTGATGGTCACCCGAATGCGCTTGATACGTTTTTGGTCGACCGAAACAATTGTAAACAAAAAACGATCATAGGTAATCTTATCACCGCCATGGGGCATAGAGCTGTGCAATTCGAGCATCAATCCTCCCAACGATTCGCTTTCGCCTTTTACTTCATCGAAGTACTGAGGATCGAGTTCCATCGCTTTACAGAAGTCGTGAAGGGATATCTTTCCTTCAAACACGAAAGTCCGGTCGTCAATTTTCTGATAGGGGATAGCGACCTCATCAAACTCATCATTGATCTCTCCTATAATCTCTTCAATGAGATCCTCCAGCGTGATCAATCCGCTGGTACCTCCATACTCATCGGCTACAATCGCCATGTGAACATGCTTGCTTTGAAAATCTTTCAGCAGGGAGTCCAGTTTCTTGGTCTCGGGTACAAAAAAGCCCGGTCGGAGAAGCTTCTGCCACTCAAAAGTTTCGCCTTCACCCAGGTAGGGCAACAGGTCTTTTGTGTATAAAATGCCCTGGATATGATCAATGGTTTCTTTGTACACCGGTATGCGCGAGAAGCCTGATTTGCTGACGGCATCCAGCAGTTCCTTGAAATTTAACTCCACTTCCACCGCTGACATTTCGAGTCGTGAGCGCATCACCTGCTTCACGGCAAGTGTGCCGAAGTTGACAATGCCTTTCAGTATTTCCTTTTCGTCCTCTGAAGTTTCAGCGTTGTCGGTCGTTAGTTCAAGTGCCCGGTTCAGTTCTTCCACTGTGCTGCTGTAGCCTTTCTTCTTAATCCTCCGCTCAATGAGTCCACTCATACCCAATAGTATGAACGACACGGGCCGGCAAATTTTTTCAAGCACCTTCCAGACTCCGCCCATCATCCGCGCAATAAAAATATTCCGTTGTGTGGCGTATACTTTTGGTATAATCTCTCCGAAAAAAGTGATGCCAAACGTAGTCGCGAAAGTTACAATCCCCACAATGGTCTCTGATGGATTGCGTGTGCTGGCCATGTCCCACATGAGAAAAGTAGAAATCGTTACGACACCTACGTTCACAAAGTTGTTCATGATGAGAATCGTAGCGAGCAGCAATCGGGCCCGCTTTAGCAAATCGATGATGCTAATGTCCCGTGGGTCGTCGGATTCACGGCAACGGTCCAGGTCGTCGGCTTTGAGTGAAAAAAACGCGACCTCCGAAGCAGAGATCATGGCTGACATAAAAAGCAAGACCCCAATGGCAATGAAACTAAATACGTAAAACGGGGTCAGCTGCATCGCAAAGATGTCAACCAGGCATAAACTAGGGGGTTCGTCCAATGATGCGGGGATTTCCAAACATTAAAAGTTATGTTCCACATCAGAAGGGAAGATCGTCGGTGCTATTGTCAGTTCCTGGTTTGTCCCGAAGCGATGGATTGCCAGAATCCTCGGTTATGCTTTGTTGAGGGGCGGAAGGACGGTATTCCTGATTCCCTCCACTGCCTTCCCGTTTTGTGCTGAGCATGGTCATATTATCCCCTACCACTTCGGTGGTATAACGTGTCACTCCTTCCTTTTCCCATGACCGTGTCCGCAGTTTGCCTTCGATATAAATCATATCGCCTTTATGCAGATACTTGGCGGCAATCTCTGCGAGGCCGCGCCACAGCACAATGTTGTGCCATTCAGTAACTTCCTTTTTATCGCCTGTGGTTTTGTCTTTGTAAGTTTCGGAAGTGGCGATGCTAAAGTTTGCCACGGTAGCACCATTTTCAAGGTTTCGCACCTCCGGGTCTTTGCCCAATCTACCAACCAGAATGACTTTATTAACGCCTGACATAGGACTAGGATTTATATGATTTGTGTGATTCCACTGATTTAACTCTTTCTTCGATTTAAATCAACCAGCGGGTATTGCCCGCCGAAGCCTTGGCGAAGGCGGGGTGCAAAAATACCAAATCTCCCCGACTCCTATAAAATGCCGCTGTCTTCGAGAAAGCGTGAAATCAATACCGACTTTGGTACGTTCTCGATTTGCTTCGATGAAAACCATTTTGCCGTCGAGGAAGGAAGCAGTGCAGGGAGGTCCTTTCCGGAAGGCCAATCAACTTCAATGAAGTGGGCATGAATCACCTGATGAGAAAGGACATGCCTGTAGCTCTTTGAAATCTTATTTATCTGTAATAGTCCTTTTGGCCCCCGCTTAGGCGGAAATAATTTCTTAAAAATCTTTGCCGGATCTACTGGCCGCCCTTCTTCATGGAGCAGGAAATCAAACAAACCATTCCAAATGTCTTTTTTGGTCCGCCGCATCATGAGAATTTTAGTACCCCGCCGGATCAGAAAATAATAAAAGTATCTCTTGGTAATTTTCTGTCGCTTGATCTTGACCGGCAACGAATCCTGTTGCTCATGCTGGTAAGCAAAACAATTACTCCTGAAAATGCACGTCTCACATTTCGGGTTTTTCGGAAGACAGTGCATCGCGCCAAACTCCATGACGGCCTGATTATACGTTCCGGGGTCCTGGATGGGAATAAGTTTATTGGCTAATTCAGAAAAAAACTTCTTGCCAGCCGGCGAAGCGATGTCTTTGTCTATCCCGAAAACGCGCGACAGTACACGATACACATTACCATCTACCACGGCCACCGGTTGACGAAAAGCAAATGAAGCGATCGCAGCGGCCGTATAGGCGCCGATGCCTGGAAGGGTTCTCAATTCTTCGAACGTCGGGGGGAACTTCCCCTTAAAAAAATTTACAACTTCCCTGGCGCATTTATGGAGATTGCGGGCCCGGGTATAGTAGCCAAGACCCTGCCACAACCGCAACACCTCCTGCTCTTTTGCCTCCGCCAGGGACGTCACGGTAGGATAATTTTGAATAAATTTTTGGTAGTAGGGGAGCCCCTGCAAGACCCTTGTTTGCTGCAAAATAATTTCCGAAAGCCAGATTTTATATGGGTCTTGGGTGTTTCGCCATGGTAAGTCACGGTGAGCGGCCTGGTACCACTCGACGATTATTTTAGAGAAATATGCCTTCTTCATTTCCTTGATAATCAGAATTTTTCAATATTGTTTTTAATTCTGGCCACGAAAATTAATTTTGCCGTCCTTAACTCCAAAGAAACCCTCAAGCAATAACACCCCAGCACCGTGACGAAAGCAGACGTTATTAATCAAATTGCAGAAAAGACTGGCATCGACAAGGCGGATGTAACCGCGTCAGTAGAAGCATTCTTTTCCATTGTAAAAAACTCCATGTCCGGCGGGCATAACATTTATGTTCGCGGGTTCGGAAGTTTCATCAATAAAAAGCGAAAGAAAAAAATCGCTCGCAACATTTCGCGTAATACTGCCATCGTCATTGATGAGCACTACATCCCAAGCTTCAAACCAGCGAAAATCTTTATCAATAAGATCAAGAACAGCGACAAAGTAAAACAGCTCGCTGAAAAGTAAATTGGTATCAGGCGGTTTGAATTTGTAAACCATTGCCCTGTGCCTTGTACAAAAGCCCATGCGTACAACCCGGATTATCTTACTTGTTGTCAGTGCCTTACTTATCGTGGCATTGTTTTTCCTTCCCAAATCGGTCGTGGAAAATGACAGCCAGTTACAAACCGGGCCGGAAACTAAGTCTGTCCTCCCGGCCAGTCCGCACACCCAGACTCCAAAGTCAATTCGTCATGCCATTAACCGATTGAGGACCCGCTACTTATCCAACTTGCCGGAAGAAAAAAATGCTATCTTTGCCGACTCTTTAGCGGGCTTGTACAATCAAGCGGGTCTCTTCGACAGCGCAGTGTGGTTTGCTGAACGGGCAAATGCGTTCTTTAATACTGATGAAAGTCTGATGAAAGCCGGAAATGCATGCTATGAGGCTTACACCTTTGCCATCAATGGTGAAAAGCAAAATACATTGGCTGAAAAAACACGCGAGTTATTCGGTAGGGTGCTGGAAAAAAATCCCGATAATCTCGAAGTGAAGACTAAAATGGCTATGACCTACCTCAGCTCAAAGTCTCCCATGAAAGGAATTGCCATGTTAAGGGAAGTCTTGGAGAAAGACCCAAAAAATGAACTGGCTTTATTCAATATGGGGATGTTGTCAATTCAGTCGGGACAATATGGAAAGGCTATAGAGTGGCTGGAAAAGTTGGCAGGCGTGAATGAAAGACACCTCCAGGGACAATTACTGCTAGGCGTTGCTTACCTGAAACAGGGCGAAAAAACAAAAGCCCGGCTGCAGTTTGAGAAAGTAAAAAAAATGGATAAGGATCCTTCTGTGCAAGCCACCGTTGATTCGTATCTGGATGAACTTAAATAATTTTTAACTCGTCCCGCACGTGCGGGAGCCAAACAAGTAAACTATGCCAAGCGGTAAAAAAAGAAAGAAACACAAAATGGCGACCCACAAACGCAAAAAGCGTTTGCGAAAAAATCGTCATAAAAAGAAATAATTCATCCTGATTAACCGTGAGTAACGAACTAATCATCAGCGCTACTCCGGAAGGATGCCGCATCGCCCTGCTGCGAGACAAGCAGTTGGTTGAATTTCATGAAGATATCGGAGGAGG
>JANXYC010000141.1 GCA_025350305.1 Cyclobacteriaceae bacterium
GTTTTACGCAGAAAATCCGGTTGTGGAATAAAGTCCGCGTCAAAGATGGCAATGAACTCACCCCGCGCAGCATGCAAGCCATGATCAAGTGCACCAGCTTTATATCCGGCCCGATTCTCACGGTGAATTAATTTTATATCCAGTTCAAGGTGGCGGAGTGATTCAATTTTTTTTAAGATAATGTTGGTAGTTGCATCGGTAGAGTCATCCAGCAGTTGGATTTCAAGTTTGTCTTTTGGGTAGTTGATACGACTCACGGCGTCAAGCAACCGCTCTACTACGTATTTTTCATTAAAGACCGGAAGTTGGATGGTGACGACTGGAATAAATTCTGACATAGCATCCAATGGAGCAATCTTCCTCTTTCTCTTTCCCTTTCGATAAATCCAGGTCAGGTGAAGTTGGCCCAGGCTGAAAAGGAAGATGAAGAGAAGGGAGAGCGAGTATAATATGGTAACGAACAGGTGCATTTTTTTTTGAAGCTTCGAACACTTTTTCGACTGGTTGGCTGTTAGCTATTGGCTTTTTGCAGTTGGCTTTTTAAACGTCATAATCTACGAGTGGATTGCCAAAGTTAAGAACCAAAAGCTAACGCCGCTAAAGGCCAATGCCTAACAGCCAACGCCTGTCACCAATATTTAAATATCGTCGTAATAATTTTATACCCTGCCATCACGGTTCCTTTCACTGTTCCCGAAATCTTCGAAAACCCAATGCGTCTCCGATACCGTACCGGCACTTCCCTACACCGAAAACCCATTTTTGCTGCTTTCAGTTGCATCTCCACTGTCCAGCCATAGGTTTTGTCCTGCATATCCAATTCCAACAGTTTATCAAAGCGAATGGCGCGGAAAGGGCCCAGGTCGGTAAACCGGACACCGTACAAAATTCTTAAAAGACGTGTTGCCAACCAATTGCCAAAAACCTGCTGGGGCGTCATGGAACCATTTTCTTTTTTGCCCAGCGCCCGCGAACCTATCACCAAATCTGCAGTGCCCTCTTCGATCGGCCATATCAGCTCCCGCATTTCCTCCGGATAATCGGAGTGATCAGCATCCAGAAAAACAACGATGTCTGGGTGAAGGTCAGCTTGTTTTAAATAGGCTATTCCTTTCAGGCACGCGCGCCCATAACCGGGCGTTGGTTCACGAAGTACCGTAGCTCCTTCAGTCCTGGCAATTTTCTCGGTGTCATCCGTGGAAGCGTTATTGACGACAACAATTTCCGTTACCAACTCCCGTGGTATTTCCCGGATAACTTCTCCAATGCCGTTCTCTTCATTGAATGCAGGAATAATAATGGAGACGCGATTCATTATTTATACTAACGGCATGCAGCTATAAAACAATTCCCTTGCACGAACCCTTTGCGTTCCTTAGCGAATTCCCTTTGCGCACTTTGCGTGAAAGAAGTCATTCCGGCTGAAGTTTTACTCCATTGTTCCCAATCAAAATCGCCTTGCCAAATCTTCCTTCTTCACCCTTCACTTCGAGGTTCAGCACACCCCTCGGACAAACCGACGAACAAACACCGCATCCCACGCACGAGGAGCGAACAATATTTTGGCCACGTTGTGCATACCATCGTACGTCGATGCCCATTTCACAGTAGGTGGAGCAATTGCCACAGGATATGCATTGACCTCCATTGGTGGTGATCCTGAATCGTGATTTAAAACGCTGCACTAATCCGAGGTACGCCGCCAACGGACAACCAAAACGACACCAGGTGCGGTTGCCCATGAACGGATAGAATCCGGTGCCAACAATACCGGCAAAACCCGCACCGATAAAGGCCCCGTAAATTTCCCGGAGTTTATAGGTATCGAAAAACAAAAACCAGGAAGCTCCGGTGAAGTAGGTGTACAACACCCCGGCCGTCATCACCACGGCAAAGACCAGCACACTGTGAACCATCCAACGTTCTATTTTCCAGGCTTTGACAGATTTGTTTGAAAGTTGCCGATACGGATCGCCCAATGTTTCCGCCAGTCCTCCGCAGCCGCAGACCCAGGAACAGTACCATCGCTTGCCATAAAAATATACTAGCACTGGCACACCAATTATGATCAACGCAATTCCCCATACCAACATGAAGATGCCCAGGCCACCGTTGGCTAGTAGCGTATCCAGCCGGTTGTCAAAGAAAAAAGAATAATCCAGTGGCCAGATATTTTTGAAATCAAAATAGGGTTGGTTCAATCGAATAAGCATCTCGGGAATCAGAAAGGCAAAGGCGGTTTGAAAAAACATCACGGAAGCCGTTCGCAACAATTGATACTTGCTGTGACGGTAGTGAATCATCATGCGGACGCCCATGACCAGAATGCAAAGCGTGTAAATAAACCCATACAGAAAAAACCGGCCGGCCTCACTACCGGTTAGTGCTATGCTTACCGGGTCCACCAGTAAAACCCAATTAGTCAAGTACTCCGGATAGAAATAAAGTAACACGTAAAATGCAATCAACCAGGTGCCTGTCATGATCCCGAGCCAACCCGTATTTTTCATGACATTGAAGAAGATACCGTTATTCCTGACGCCGGGTTGCAGTTGAAGTTTCGGGAAAATGTAGAGCAATGCTCCAACGACACAAAACCCAATCGTGAGAAAAAGAAAAAGCACTGGATTATTCTTTACGGGACTATCCGCAGCTGCTTTCGTGAGTGAATACTTCAAATCCTTTATTGCATAGCGGTCAAAACCTAACGGGCCGGTGATGCCGTAATTCCTGATGTTGTCTGCTACTCCCAGGATAACCTTTCTTGATTCCTCGGGTCCTGCAAATTGCTTTCCAGCCAACCAATTGCCATAGTCATGAAAGGCCTTTCTTTTAAATGCATTGACTTCATCCTCACCTTTGAAAACAGAGTCAACGGAAGAAATGGAATATCGCTTAGCATTGGCCAATACCATCTTGTCTGCTTCAGCTGATGAAATAGCAAATGTTTCAAGTTGTTTTTCATTGACACGATCAAACGCCCGGGTGAGTTCTGAAACGAAATTAAAATTCGATCCTTTTTGCTTGTCCATCATCCCGGAAGCCTCCTGAATTAATAACCCCGCTTTTCGCGGATCGCTGATCTGACTTGTCACAATCTCCGGAGTGAGCGTATAGCGGGCCCAAAAAAACGAAACATTAAAAAT
>JANXYC010000212.1 GCA_025350305.1 Cyclobacteriaceae bacterium
GCCCAAAAGAAGATTGAAGGAGACAATTTGAATAGGTTTGTTGAGCACACGCAATCGCAGGTTCAAGAAAATCTACCCTCGCTGCATGAACCATTTGGCTAGCACCTTGTAATTGACTTTCGTGCCGTGCATCAAAATTCCCACCCGGTAGATGCGTCCTGCAAACCAAGTGGTGAGGATAAATCCACCCACCAGCAACGCCATGGATAGCAGCAATTGCCAGAGCGGAACACCAAACCCAATTCGCCCCATCATGGCAATCGGTGATGTGAATGGGATAATGGAAAGCCATACGCTAATGGGCCCGTGGGGGTCTTGTAAAATGAAGGTAAACAATGCGAAGTAGGAGATCAGCATAGGGATCGTGATTGGAAACATGAACTGTTGCGCTTCCGCCGGGCTATCCACCGCGGAGCCAACGGCGGCAAACAAGGCACCGTACAACAGATAGCCACCAATGAAGTAAAACAGGAAATTAAAAATCACGTAAGACCAAGGAATCTGGGTGAACGCATTTAAAATCTCAAGTGAATTAGATCCTTGCGTTGCCGCCGCGTATTGTCCATTCATCTGCATCATTTCTTGGGTGGGCGATTGCATACCAAACATCCCCAGCACGACCGTAGAAAGAGTTGAGATAAGAATGATCCAGATCAGGAACTGCAATAATCCAACGGAGGCTAGTCCGATAATTTTTCCCATCATCAGTTGAAAGGGCCGCACAGATGAAACGATCACCTCCACTACTTTGCTCATTTTCTCTTCTATGATGCCCTGCATGATCTGGGCGCCATAAATAAAAATAAACATGTACATCAAAATGCCGGCTCCCATGCCTACGCCAAACAGCACTTTGCTATCGGATGATTTTTCCTGTCCGCCTTCAGAAATCTTCACTGAATTAATTGTCACACTCGTTTTTAGCTGATCGAGTAATTTCTGATCGATTTTGAGTTGCTGCATCTTAAGGTCCTTGATATGATTTTCAAAAATCCGTTCAATGTCTGCCACATCGGTCGGGCTGGGATTTATTTTGGTGTAAAGCTTTATACCGTTGGGATCGGTTAATTCAAATTTAGGAATATATAGCAGGCCAAAGCTTTCATCCAGGTTAAATGCCCTCTTGGCGTCCTCCAGACTTCCATGGAAAGGCTTGAAAATGTATTTGGTCGAGTCTGATTGGAAATAACCACTTTCGTCTATGTAAAGGATCGTTTCTTTTGTCGCGTTCTTCTTTTGTTCCTTGGCGACATACACCAGCACCCCCATGATGGCTGGGAAGATCAGCGGCAGCAAAATAGTTGCTATCAGAAAGGATTTCTTTTGTACGCGATTCAAAAATTCGCGCTGTATAATCAACCAGATCTTATTCATTGCTTTCTCCTTTTACAAGTGTTATAAAAATTTCACTCATCGTAGGTACTTTTTCGGAAAAAGAAAACACTTCTGTTACGTTGGTAAGGTCTTGAATAAGCTGGTTCGGACTGCCGGTTGTTCTCATTTTTACGAGGGAGCGGTGAAAATCATCTTCCAGAGTTTCCTGACGGATCAGATCATACAAACTTCCGTTCAATGAAAATGCACCCCGGTGCTCAACAGTAAATGTATTTGTCCTGTAATGGGCCTTGACCTGTTTTTTTGTGCCTTCCAATATGACTTTTGATTTATTGATCAACACGATGTCATCACACAGATCTTCTACAGTCTCCATGCGATGGGTTGAGAAAATGATCGTGGAGCCTTTTTGCTTGAGTTGAAGAATTTCGTCTGTGATGAGTTGGGCATTCACGGGGTCAAATCCGGAAAATGGTTCGTCCAGGATGATCAATTTCGGTTCGTGCATGACCGTGCTGATGAACTGCACTTTTTGAGCCATACCTTTCGAGAGATCTTCCACCTTTTTGTTCCACCAGTCCTTAATCTCAAATTTCTCAAGCCAAACCTTAATCTTTAATACTGCCTCACTTTTGCTCAGGCCTTTGAGGCGTGCAAAGTAGATGAGCTGCTCACCCACTTTTAATTTTTTATAGAGACCCCGCTCTTCTGGCAGGTAGCCGATCAAGCCAATGTGATCAGGGTTGAGTTTTTGACCGAAGATGGTGATCTCTCCACCATCAGAATTAATAATCTGGTTGATGATACGGATGAGCGTTGTTTTACCGGCGCCGTTGGGGCCTAATAATCCGAAAATTGATTTTTCCGGAACAGTAATATCGACCTGGTCGAGCGCAGTATGATTCGCATACCGCTTGGTCACTCCTCGGGCAACAAGCGCTTCCACAATCTTAATTGTTAAAAATTTAAAAGGATAAGTAGCAAAACTAGAAGGATAATTACAAGAAGCCAACATGCGGAAAGAGCTCCTCGTCTAAAAAAATGGCTTCTTAGTGTGTTTTCTCCTTAAAAATGATCTTTCCCATGGAAACGTCCAGGTCGAATGTAAGGGCGTTCTTGGGATTGCCGGAATACGCTGCATTGGCGTATGTATTTTCGCTGATTCTCTTGAGGTTTTTGGAAAGTTTTACACTGCACAACCAGGATTCATTGATCTTTACCATGACGGGCACGGTCTCTTCAGGCAAGAGAATGATCATGTTACCGGCACCGACGCTTCCTTTCACAGAAGGTGCATGATCTGGCTTGTTGCTGAAATCCAAAAAGATATTTCCAAAACCAACTTCTGCGATGACGACTTTGGAGCGGGAAAGATTCAGTTGCTTCACGTTGAGGGAACCAAGGTCAACTTTAACATAGAAGGTGTCCATTTCTACTTTGTTCTCTACGCCAGAAGCATAGGCCACGTTTACGTCTGCACTGCCTGTATTGATCTTCAGTCTTTTGATGGCCAGACCAGAGAGATCTACGTTGGCATTGCCCAGACCGTAATCAAGATCGAGGGAATAGGGCTTTGCATCGGTGAGGTAAACTTTCCAGAATTTATCTGATATTCGCTCCTCACCGCCGAATACCTGATAAGAGATTTTTTTGCTTACACCTTTCTGACCCTCTTGTTCCAGCGCAAGTTTTACAAAACAGATAGCATTCTTCACCTCGTTGCTGAACGTGTGAGCATACTCCTCAAGGTTTTGATTACTGTAAATTGTAAAGAGTTCGGAAGTCTGGCCAGGCCGGATAAAACAATTACCGGTCTTGGCCCGGAGGCATACGTCAACCGTGCTGCAGCTTTTCTGGTTGTCAACCGTAAACTGTTTTTTCATTTGGCCTGCTACTGCCCCTGCGCTCATCAATCCCACAAAAGCCAAGACTAAGGTTTTCCCCATGCCTATATAATACGATTGCTACTCGCTTAAGTTAACCGGGTGAAAAATTGTTAATGGGCGTCTCTAAAAACTCCTTGTACCCTTCTCTTCCGGAGAAGGGTGACGGGTTGAGGCCATAAAAGGCAAGGTTTTTAGAGATGCCCTAATTAAATATTAACAATCACCCGTAATTGGTCATAAACGAGCCTGCCCACGAAAGGTTGGCTAAATCCTTGGGGAACGGCGATTTTTTATTCCTGGTTAAAATACTCCTTCATTCTCTCAAAAAAGCCTTTTTCAGAGCTATCCGGATGTGGCTGGAAATTCGGGGACGGACGCAGACGCTCGAGCGTTGCCTTTTCTTCGCTGCTCAGTTTCTTGGGTGTCCAGACATTGATATAAATGAGTTGGTCGCCGGTACCATATCCATTGATGTCTTTTAATCCCTTGCCACGCAAGCGGAGGATTTTTCCACCTTGTGTGCCGGGATCGATTTTAATCCGCACTTTACCGCCCACGGAAGGAACTTCCACGCTGGTGCCCAGGGCTGCGTCTACAAAATTTACATGCAAGTCATACACAAGATTATTTCCATCGCGCTTGAGGTCCATGTCCTCTTGTTCTTCAATCAGGATGAGTAGATCGCCGGGTACGCCTCCACCGGGCGCTTCGTTTCCTTTATTTCCCATGGAGAGTTGCATACCGTCGGAAACCCCAGCGGGTATTTTTATAGAGATCAGATCCTCTTTTGAGGTGAGCCCTGAACTATCCACGCCAGCGGGCCGCTTGTCGATGATTTGACCACCCCCGTTACAAGAGGGGCAGGTAGACGCCGAGACCATCTGGCCCAGCATGGTATTCACCACTTTTCTTATTTGTCCATTGCCCTGGCAAGTGCTACAGGTTTTGAAGGTCACGCCTTCAGCACGGACCAGGCGGTGTACCTTTATTTTTTTCTCTACGCCGTTGGCAATTTCCTCCAATGTGAGCTTGAGTTTGATTCGAAGGTTCGAACCACGGCGCTGATTATTGCGCGAGCTGCCTCCAAAGAAACTATCGAACGGACTGCCGCCACCGCCAAAAATATCCCCGAACTGGCTGAAGATATCATCCATGTTCATGTTTCCACCACTGAACCCACCGGCGCCCGGTCGACTATGACCGAAGCGATCGTATTGACTTTTCTTTTCAGCGTTGCTAAGCACTTCATAGGCCTCCGCCGCTTCCTTGAATTTTTCCTCTGACTCTTTATTCCCGGGATTTTTATCAGGGTGAAACTGGATAGCCACCTTTCGGTAGGCTTTCTTGATTTCCTCGGGTGTGGCGGATTTGCTGACACCTAGTATTTCGTAATA
>JANXYC010000249.1 GCA_025350305.1 Cyclobacteriaceae bacterium
CACCGAACAGACGGTTGTTTTAAAAGCTTTGTTAGGACATTTTGAGGGTAAAACTGAAAAACAAAAGAATCATTACAAAGAAGGAACATTAGCCTGGGCAGCATGGGTTATTGCACGAATGGGTGGATGGAAAGGATATGCCAGCGAATCTAAACCCGGTAATAAAACCATGAGGATAGGATTGATGAAACTGGAAAGTATATCTCTTGGATGGAAATTGGCTCAAAGGATATGTGCATAGGCAAGAGCCTTTAGGCTGGGGTTATTTGTGACAAGATAAAATGGCTTTAGCCAAATGAGGTAGTTTTGCATGAGGTTCATTTTAACCGGACACTACTGGGTCTTAATTGTTTATCTATTCAATTTATATAATCCTGAGTCTGCAACCTGAAATTTGAAAATCAACTATTATGAAACTCTGGCAAAAAGATAAGGACGCACTCAAAGAAGTAACTGAGTTTACTACTGGCAATGACCGGGCCCTCGATTTATACCTCGCCCGGTTCGATGTACTGGGATCGCTCGCCCATATTGCAATGCTTGAATCGATCGGATTGTTAACACACGACGAGTTAACCGCTCTTTCAAAGGAATTGAAGTGCATTTTTGCAGAGATTGAAAAAGGGAACTTCAAAATTGAAGAGGGGGTAGAAGATATTCATTCTCAAGTTGAATTGATGCTGACAAAAAAACTAGGAGAGGCAGGAAAAAAAATTCACAGCGGCCGGTCCCGCAATGACCAGGTACTCGCAGATTGCAAACTTTTTTTTCGAAGTGAAATTAATTCACTGGTATCAGGAATAAAAAACCTTTTCGATTTATTGATTGAGAAAAGCGAAGAGCACAAGGGAACGCTTCTGCCTGGCTACACACATCTTCAATTGGCCATGCCGTCTTCGTTCGGATTGTGGTTTGGAGCGTACGCCGAAAGTCTGGTCGATGATGTCATCACGTTACAAGCCGCTTATCGAATTGTCAATAAAAATCCCCTGGGTTCCGGTGCCGGTTACGGATCATCGCTTCCCCTTAACCGGGAATTAACCACTCAACTGCTTGGCTTCGATGACCTGAACTACAATGTGGTCTATGCACAGATGGGCCGCGGAAAAACCGAGCGTATTGTGGCCGCTGCCCTTGGGAACGTGGCCGCCACACTATCCAAGCTTGCCATGGACGCATGTCTTTATCTCAATCAGAATTTTGCTTTCATCTCTTTTCCGGATGAACTGACAACCGGCTCCAGTATCATGCCCCACAAAAAAAACCCGGATGTGTTTGAACTGGTGCGGGCGAAATGTAATTCGCTGCAGTCATTGCCAAATGAAATCATGCTCCTGACCGCCAACCTGCCATCCGGATACCATCGCGACCTCCAATTATTGAAAGAGAAACTGTTTCCAGCATTCAAAACACTCGATGATTGTTTGAGAATGATTCATCGGATGCTTTCCAACATCCAGGTAAACAAGGACATTTTACAAGAAGAAAAGTATACCTATTTATTCAGCGTGGAAGAAGTGAACAAACTCGTGTTGCAAGGCGTGCCTTTCCGGGATGCCTATAAAAAAATCGGACGAGACATTGAACAAGGGAAATTTTCCCACTCAAAAGAGGTAAACCACACGCATCAAGGAAGTATCGGCAATCTCTGCAATGATCAGATTCAGCGAATGATGAATGAACAACTGGAGAATTTTAATTTCAAGAATACAGAGCAGGCTTTAGCCAAACTTTTGAGTTAATTTGCAATGATGCGAAAAGATCAAACCGCAACAACGCTTAAGGCGCTATACGGCATCACTGTAATTTTCAATGTAATAGGCAGGATTAACGATTAAACAATATTGATTGCTGTGAAACCATCCATTCATCTTCTCATGCTTTTGTTCATGTTCTCCTGCGCAAAGCAAAAGGAACAAACCGCTACTGATTCTGATCAAACTTCAGCACCTTCACCTGAAGCAATCTCATTCTCCGGCAAGCCACTGTATTCAAAACCAGCCGAGCCGGCTGCGTTGAGAAAAAGCGACAGTACGATTGCCACACTCAAAAATAAAGGCGCACTAACGGAAGATGATTATGTCGAAGTTGGAAAACAACTGGTAGCTACTGCACGCTACAAGCAAGCTGTTGGAAATTACACGGAAGGGTTGGCAAAATTTTCAAATTCATACAAACTCTTGCGGAATCGCGGGCACCGGTTTATAACCCTTCGGCAGCTTGAGAAAGCCATCACGGATCTTACGAAGGCCGAAGAATTAATACGAACTGAACCCGACGTAATGGAATACGGTCTCGATGGAAAACCAACCGCTACAGTCCGGCACCAGATATGGTATCATATTGGCGTTTATCATTACCTCACTAAAAATTATGACAAATCGGCCGAAGCATTTGAAAAAGCCCTGACCATCGCAGGGGATCTGAAAAACGTGATGGGGGCAAGTGACTGGCTATATAATTCATACCAACGACTCGGTCAAAAGGAAAAAGCCGAAACCCTCCTGAAGTCTATTAAGCCGGACGCGGATACTGATCGTGAGAACTCGTATTTCAGGCGAATCATGTTATACAAAGGTGTCATTACACCCGAAGAACTCATTGACGTCAACATGCCACCGGAAAAGATGTCGGTACAAGAGGTGACCAAGGTATATGGACTTGCCAACACGTATGTTTATCGTGGACAAAAGAAAAAGGCAATAGAACTTTACAATATTATTTTGAAGTCGGATGCATGGCCTGGGTTTGCCTACGCTGCAGCTGAAAAGGATTTGATGGATAAATGAGAAGATGGAACCAACGACTATTCTTTATATTATTCTGGCCATTTCTATCTTCAGCTATGTGTTTGAACAAGTACTGGACTATCTCAACCTCAAGGCCCAACGCAAAGATCTACCCGAAGACATTGCCGCTTTTTATGATCGTGAGAAGTACTACAAGTCACTCAACTATCACAATGAACGGACAAAGTTTGGCTTCATAACAGCTGCTTTCAGTTTTAGCCTTTCACTGCTCATGCTTGTATTTGCGGGATTTGGCATGCTGGACACCTTTCTGCGGCATTATTTAAACAACGAAATCGCCCTTGCTCTGACCTTCTTCGCAATACTTATTCTGGCTTCGGACATTCTTACGCTGCCATTCCAATGGTACTCCACATTTGTAATTGAAGAGAAGTTTGGATTCAATAAAACAACCCTCAAAACTTTTATTGTTGACAAACTAAAAGGATACGCACTGGGCGCGCTCATTGGAGGTCTACTTGTTTCGGTATTAATTTATCTTATCCAACAAATCGGGCCCGCCTTCTGGATTTGGTTTGGCGTGATGGCAGCAGCTTTTGTGCTGTTTATTAATATGTTTTACACCTCCCTCATTGTGCCGTTGTTCAACACATTAACACCTCTCCCGGGAGGTGAATTAAAAACATCCATCGAGTCATTTGCTATTAAGATTAATTTCCCGCTGGACAACATCTTTGTGATGGATGGATCTAAACGCTCTGCTAAAGCAAACGCATTTTTTTCGGGCATCGGTAAGAAAAAGAAAATTGTTTTATACGATACACTTATTACTAATCACACCACGGAAGAGCTTGTTGCGGTACTTGCACATGAGGTCGGTCACTTTAAGAAGAAACATATTGTCTGGAGTTACCTGCTTTCAGTTATTCAAATCATTTTCACACTGTTTATTTTGTCGCTGATGGTTTTCAATAAGGATCTTTCAATTGCACTCGGCGGTACACAGCAAGCCATTCACCTCAACCTGCTTGCATTTGGTATCTTATTCTCACCCATCAGTGGCATTACCGGATTGCTGATGAGTCTTTACAGCCGTAAGAATGAATTTGAGGCAGACGCTTATGCACGTCAAATGTATAGTGGAAAAGCCCTGGCGGATGCCTTGAAGAAATTATCCGTTGATAGCCTCAGTAATTTATACCCTCATCCAGTGTATGTATTCTTCCATTATTCCCATCCACCACTTCTAAAAAGGTTAAAAGCAATACAATCGGTTCACTGACGAAGCGTTTGGCTAACGTTCGTTAAGAATTCCACAAAAAAAATGAAAAATCTTTCGCATTATTTTGGTAATCGCTGGGTGATGGTTAACCTTTATAAATGAATTCATCACCTTATGCGGTAATTATTGGAAGTGGCAGCTATTTGCCCACCCGGAAAATACCGAATAGCCACTTCCTGCATCACACGTTTTTTGACACTGAGGGAAAAAAGCTTGATAAATCCAACGAAGAAATAATTGCCAAATTTAAGGACATTACCGGAATTGAAGAAAGACGGTATGTTACGGATGACCTGGTCGCTTCGGACATCGGATTCTATGCTGCCGAACAGGCCCTTGAGTCATCGCACCTCGATAAAGAAACACTTGATTACATTATCGTAGCTCACAACTTCGGCGACATGCGGGAGGATAACCGCAGAAGTGATTGCCTTCCTTCACTTGCTTCCCGTGTGAAACAAAAACTTGAAATCAAAAATCCAAAGACCGTTGCTTACGATATTCCATTCGGTTGCGCGGGTTGGCTCCAGGGTGTCATCCAGGCGAACTACTATATAAAGTCAGGAGAAGCCCGGCGCATTCTCGTTATTGGCGCCGAAACACTCTCACGTCTCGCTGATCCGCATGACCGCGACAGCATGATTTATTCCGACGGAGCGGGGGCCATTATTCTTGAATCACGTATCAGTGAGGAACCCGTAGGCATTCTCGCACATTATTCAGAAACGTTTGCCAACGGGCACGCCTTTACCATTTCCCTGAATAAGTCAAATGATTTGAAATATCCAGTGGATCATCTTTTTTTAAAAATGAACGGCCACAAATTGTATGAGTACGCATTGAAGCTTGTGCCCCAGGTCATCAAGATAGCCATAGAAAAAGCCGGACTATTTTTATCCGACATTGACAAACTCCTTATCCACCAGGCCAATCATAAAATGGACGTTGCTATTTTTGACCGTCTCGCCGGACTTTTTGGAATGGATAAGTTACCCCAGGAGATTATGCCCATGACCATTTCGTGGCTGGGTAACAGTTCAGTGGCCACCGTGCCTACCTTGTACGATCTGATCATGAAAGGGCAGATAAAAAATCAAATCATCAAAAAGAATGATGTGTTGGCCTTCGCAGCGGTGGGTGCAGGACTCAACATAAATTCACTAATTTACCGGGTACCGGCCGGGTAGCCATTAGATTCGTTATGCCAGGCCGTCTGATTTGATTGTCATTTGAATAGGTGAACACCCCCTTGCCAACTTCCCGCAAACCTACTTTAATGGAACAAACCATGCGCTGGTTTGGGCCCGATGATCCTGTAAGCCTGCACGATATACGCCAGGCTGGCGCAGCAGGTGTAGTCACGGCCCTCCATCATATTCCCGTCGGCAATGTCTGGCCAATAGATGATATCCTGAAAAGAAAAAAGGAAGTGGAGGCAGCGGGCCTTCGCTGCACAGTGATTGAAAGCCTGCCGGTACATGAGGCTATCAAGAAACAGTCGGATGGATATAAAGAGTATATTGAAAATTATAAGACCAGTCTTAGCAACCTCGCATCGTGCGGACTGAAGGTAGTCACCTACAATTTCATGCCCTTGCTGGACTGGATGCGGACGGATCCATCCTTCACACTGGAAGACGGCAGCAAAGCACTACGCTTTGAAAAAGCGGCTTTCATAGCATTCGATCTATTTTTATTAAAGCGCCCGAATGCAGAAAATGATTATTCCAAAGAGGAAATTACAAAAGCAGAAAGGCGATTTAAAACGATGACCCAACCCGAAAAGGAAACGCTTTACAACAATGCCCTTCGGGGCCTGCCGGGCAGTGAGGAACGATTTACAGAAGCACAGATGCTGGCAAGCTTAAAGTCATACGATCAAATCGATGCGAACAGACTCAAGCAACATCTCTTTCATTTTCTCCAACAGATAGTGCCGACTGCCGAACAGGCCGGAATAAAGCTTGCCATCCACCCTGATGATCCACCCTTTTCAATTCTTGGATTGCCCCGCGTGGTCAGCACCGAACAAGATGCCCGGGAAATTCTTGATGCGGTACCTTCACCTGCCAATGGACTTTGCTTTTGCACAGGATCCTACGGCGTCAGGCCCGACAATGATCTCGCAGGTATGTTGAAGCGATTGGGTGATCACATTCACTTCCTTCACCTCCGCAATACCCGACGTGATCAGGAGGGCAATTTTTTTGAGGCTGATCATTTGGATGGTGACACTGACATGGCTAGCGTAGTAAAAGAAATCGTTATGCTTATGAAGCGCACCGGCGTGTCCATTCCGATGCGCCCTGATCATGGTCATCAGATGTTGGATGATCTAAGAAAAAATACGCAACCAGGCTATTCCGCGATTGGCCGTCTTAAAGGCTTGGCTGAGTTACGGGGTTTGGAGATGGGTATTGCGCGGTTCTTGAAATCGGACTAACCATGCTGGTCGCGATCAAAGATCCCGACCAACCACGGAGAAAAGACACCAAGAAAGGCACAGGGCGCTATTTTTTAGTAAGCAAAATTCTCAGCCATTCAAATAAATCTTTGACAGGTCACCCGATAAATTCCTTTTATCCACTACCTTAAATCCTAATACCAAAATTCCAAAACCCTTAACCTCATTAAGCCTTGAAAAGAAGAGATTTTGTTCAAATTGCTGGTTTAGGGCTTGGAGGCATGATGCTTCCACTGGATATGCTGGGAAACCCTGTACCGGCCGAAGCACTTCTGGACTCACCGCTTACCACAGTGCAAAAAAAACAATTCGCAGATGCGGCCCTTAACACCGCCCGAACCAACGGTGCCACTTATGCGGATGTCCGGATTGGCCGGTATCTAAATCAATTTATCACGACGCGCGAAAACAGGGTTCAAAATATTGTCAGCACAGAATCATTTGGCGTAGGTGTTCGCGTGATTGCCAAAGGAACATGGGGCTTTGCTTCCACCAATGATGTCTCGACGGATGGCATAAAGAAAGCCACTGAGCGTGCAATTGCTATTGCCAAAGCGAACTCAAAATTTCAAACAGAACCTGTAAGACTTGCGCCGGTACCGGGCTATGGGGAAGTCAGTTGGAAGACACCCATCCAAAAAAATTCTTTTGAAGTTCCCGTATCTGAAAAAGTAGAACTCCTGCTGGGCGCCAACTCAGGTGCATTGAAGAATGGCGCCAATTTTGCCAGTTCCAATCTGTTCCAGGTAAATGAGCAAAAATATTTTGCATCAACGGATGGCTCTTACATCGATCAAGATGTTCATCGCATCTGGCCCACGTTTACTGTATCAGTTATCGACAGGGCTTCGGGTAAATTCAAAACACGTGATGCCATGAGTGCTCCGATGGGCATGGGCTATGAATATATGATACCCAAAAATGAAGACAAGCTACCAGGACCCCGTGGAATGTTTTTATACCGCAACAGTTATGACATTATCGAGGATGCGACCATCGCTGCCAAGCAGGCAAAAGAAATCATTTCAGCCAAATCTGTGGAGCCAGGCAAATATGATCTCGTGCTCGAACCCAATCACCTTGGCCTTACGATCCATGAGTCCGTTGGTCATCCCCTTGAACTTGATCGCATACTCGGCTATGAAGCGAATTATGCCGGAACCAGTTTCGCAAGTTTGGAAAAACTAAAGTCGGGCACGTTCAATTATGGAAGCAAGCAGGTAAACATCATTGCCGACAAGACTCAGGTTGGCTCATTGGGGGCAGTTGGCTATGATGATGAAGGAGTGAAATGCAAGCAGTGGGATTTAATCAAGGATGGTATCCTCGTGAACTTCGAAGCGATCCGCGACCAGGTACATATTCTTGGTCAAAACGAATCACACGGCTGCTGCTATGCACAGAGTTGGAATGATGTCCAGTTTCAACGCATGCCCAATGTCTCCCTGGCACCGGGAAAAGAACCGTACAGCAGTGCGCAGATGATCAAGGATGTGGAGAAAGGAATTTACATTGCCGGCCGTGGTTCGTATTCCATAGACCAACAACGGTATAACTTTCAATTCGGCGGTACAACGTTTTACGAAATCAAGAATGGAGAAGTCGTGGGAATGCTCAATGATGTAGCCTATCAGTCGAACACGCAGGAATTTTGGAACAGTTGCGTAAAAGTGTGTGATGAAAAAGATTACCGTATGTTCGGTTCATTCTTCGACGGCAAGGGACAACCATCACAAGTAAGTGCGGTTTCACACGGAAGCTCAACTGCACGATTCAACGCAGTAAACGTAATTAATACGGGAAGAACCATTTAACATAGAAGAACCACTTAACTAGTCTATTTACATATGAAAAGAAGAGATTTTATTCAACTGGCCGGGATGGGTGCTGGCGCAATGATGCTTCCTCTCCCCGGGTTGTCCCACGAAGTGGATCCCTTGCACCTGCTTGATCCAATGATGGATGTCGCGCAAAAGAAGACGCTGGCAGATGTTGCATTGAACACTACCAAATCACTCGGCGCCACCTACACGGATGTCAGAATCGGCAGGTACCTGAACCAGTTTGTTACAACACGTGAGAAGAAGGTACAGAATATTGTAAGCACAGAATCCTTTGGGGTCGGGATTCGTGTGATTGCCAATGGCACCTGGGGATTTGCTGCAAGCAACAATGTAACGCCGGATGGTATGAAGAAAACAGCCGAACGTGCCGTTGCTATCGCCAAAGCGAATTCGAAATTCCAAAAGGAACCAGTCAAGCTGGCGGCTACTCCTTCGTATGGACAGGTCAGTTGGAGAACACCCATCAAGAAAAATGGATTTGAGGTGCCGGTAAAGGAAAAAGTTGACTTACTCCTGGCAGCCAATGCCAAAGCTATGGAGAAAGGTGCGAGCTTTGTTAATAGTATTATGTTCCTGGTGAACGAACAGAAATATTTTGCCTCTTCGGAAGGCTCTTACATTGACCAGGATATCTATCGTATACTTCCAAGTTTCACCGTTACTATGATCGACCGGGCGTCGGGCCAGTTTAAAAACCGCCAGGCGTTCAGTGCACCCGTGGGAATGGGCTATGAGTATCTGGATGGAAAGGCCGAAGATAAAATCCAGGCCCCTGGAGGAATAACGCTCTATAACAAATCCTATGATATTGTTGAAGACGCTTCAATGGCGGCCGATCAAGTCAAACAAATGATCGCTGCCAAATCCGTTGAGCCTGGAAAATATGATCTCGTACTCGAACCGTCTCACTTATGGCTTACGATACATGAATCGGTTGGTCATCCTACTGAACTGGACCGCGTATTAGGATACGAAGCTAATTATGCCGGTACGAGCTTCCTGACACTTGATAAGTGGCAGTCCAAAAAATTCAATTTCGGAAGTAAGAACGTCAACATTGTTGCCGACAAGTTACAGGTTGGCTCTCTTGGTGCCGTGGGTTACGATGATGAAGGTGTGAAGTGTAAGTCGTGGGATATTATAAAAGATGGCATCCTGGTGAATTACCAAGCCATACGAGACCAGGTAAATATCATCGGACAAAAAGAATCACATGGCTGCTGCTACTCGCAAAGCTGGGCGGATGTGCAGTTTCAGCGCATGGCAAATATTTCCTTGCAGGCCGGTAAGGAACAGGTGACTCCGGAGCAAATGGTCGCTGGCGTGGAAAAAGGAATCTATATTGTAAAAGATGGTTCTTTCTCGATCGACCAACAACGTTATAACTTCCAGTTTGGTGGTGTGCTCTTCTTCGAAATCAAAAATGGCAAGATTGAAGGTATGCTAAAAGATGTTGCCTACCAATCCAACACCCAGGAATTCTGGAATTCATGCGCGCAGATATGTGATGAACGTGATTACCGGTTGGGTGGTGCTTTTAATGATGGTAAAGGTCAGCCGGGTCAGTCCAATGCTGTCTCACATGGGTCGGCAACCGCGCGATTCAACGGCGTGAATGTGATCAATACAGGAAGAACTCTATAGGATCGAATAAATCGCAAATCTAAAATAGCAATCAATATGGCAATACTTTCAAAAGAAGAAGCTAAAAAGATACTGGAGAAGGTTGTTAACTTCTCTAAAGCGGATGGATGCTCCCTCACGCTGAATGGTGCTGATCGCGGCAATATCCGTTATGCCCGAAATAGTGTTTCCACCGCAGGAGAAGACAGCAACGTAACGCTCGGTGTCCAGTCCTACTTTGGCAAAAAATCAGGCGCCGCTACCATTAATGAGTTTGATGATGCCGCGCTTGAAAAGACTGTCCGGCGTGCGGAGGAACTTGCTCAACTTGCTCCTGAGAACTCAGAATTTATGGAGCCGCTTCCGCAACAAACCTATTTAGGTGAATCCAAAACATTCTCGGAAGCCACTGCCAAAATAACACCGGAGTATCGTGCACAGGCTGCCGCTGACAGCATCAACCCGGCCGTTCCTAAAGATGTAACGGCAGCCGGCTATCTCCAGGATTCACGTGGATTCTCCTCCATCCTGAACAGCAAGGGACTATTTGCCTATAACAAACAAACCAGTGTAGACTTTACCGTGACCATGCGCACTAATGATGGCACTGGATCCGGTTGGGCAGCCCGTGACTTGAATGATATCAGCAAGTTAAATGCATCAGAAACATCAAAGATTGCCATCGACAAAGCGCTGATGTCCCGCGAGGCAAAAGCAATTGAGCCTGGGAAATATACCGTGATTCTCGAACCCTCGGCAGGCGGAGATCTTGTTCGGTTGATGCTCAACATGAATGCACGACAGGCTGATGAAGGACGCAGCTGGCTTTCGAAGAAGGGCGGAGGCACAAAACTTGGTGAAAAGATCGTTGATGAACGTGTTAATATTTACTCCGATCCATGGAACGATGAAGTTCCCGCTTCACCCTGGTCCGGAGATGGACAAGTGCGCAAGAAAATGGACCTTTTCAAGGGTGGCGTGATCTCCAATCTTTTTTACGATCGATACTGGGCGACACAAAAAAATGTAGCCCCGAACCCATTCCCGGGCAATGCCATTATGGATGGGGGTACTACCTCTCTTGAAGACATGATTAAAGACACGAAGAGAGGAGTTCTGGTAACGCGCTTCTGGTATATCCGGCCGGTTGATCCACAGACCTTGCTCTACACAGGCCTTACACGCGATGGTACCTTCTTTATTGAGAATGGAAAGATCAAGCATCCGATTAAGAATTTCCGGTTTAATGAAAGCCCAATCATCATGTTAAATAATCTGGAAGCCTTGGGTAAGCAGGTACGTTGTGTTACCAGCGAAGGTGGTCCTGGCGGAGGTGGTGGATTGCTGATCCCATATATGAAAATCCGCGACTTTACTTTTAGCAGTTTATCGGACGCCGTTTAAATACCGAGAAGTTGAAAAGTGGGAAGGTTAGAATTGAGTAAGTGAAATTTCCAACTCCTTAATTCTAATCTTCCCAATTCTCAACTTCTCAATTCTCAACTTAACCACCTTAAATTCATACCCTTTTGAAACGCAGAGATTTTATCTACCTGACCGGCATGGGCGCTGCTGCCACCATGCTGCCAAGCATTCCAGTGATGGGTCACCGGATACACCCGGAAGAGGCCCTTCGCACCGTTGACGTATCATTAAAAAAACAAATGTCGGATGTTGTGTTGAATGCGGCGCGCTCCAAAGGTGCAACATACGCGGATGTGCGCATCGGCCGCTATCTCCAGCAATTTGTGGTTACTCGCGAAGACAAAGTAGAGAACATTGTCAATACCGAGTCGTTTGGTATGGGCATCCGGGTAATCGCCCATGGCGGATGGGGTTTTGCCGCAACTGATAAGCTAGACAACGATAGCATTGCGAGAACGGCTGAAATGGCAGTTGCTATCGCCAAAGAGAATTCCAAACTGCTCACCGAACCGGTTCGCCTGGCTCCACAGAAAGGATATGGTGAAGTAAGCTGGAAAGCGCCGATCGAAAAGAATTCATTTGAAGTTCCTATCAAGGAAAAAGTTGACCTGTTGCTCGGCGTAAATGATGCCGCGATGAAAGGAGGAGCGGATTATGTCAATTCCATTCTGTTCATGGTGAATGAACAGAAATATTTTGCTTCCACGGATGGATCTTATATTGATCAGGACATCCATCGGCTGTGGCCAATTTTTTTCCTTACAAAAGTTGACAAGGCTTCCGGAAAATTTGAAACGCGCAATTCACTCAGTGCCCCTATGGGAATGGGCTATGAGTATTTGTATGCCCGTCCCCAGGATAAAATTCAGGGCACGACTACCCTTTACAAAGGCCGATACGACATGCTCGAAGATGCGAAAGCCGCTGGTGTTCAGGTGAGTGAGAAAATGAAGGCTAAATCAGTCGAGGCCGGCAAATATGATCTTGTTCTTGATCCTTCCAATTTATGGTTGACGATCCATGAATCGGTGGGGCATCCTACCGAACTGGATCGGGTGTTAGGTTATGAAGCCAACTACGCAGGGACCAGCTTCCTCACGCTCGATAAGTGGGAGTCCAGGAAATTTAATTTCGGAAGCAAGCTCGTAAACATTGTTGCAGACAAGACACAAGCAGGCTCACTCGGCGCCGTAGGATACGATGACGAAGGTGTAAAATGCGGACAGTGGGACATCATTAAAGATGGAATCCTGGTCAACTACCAGGTGATCCGTGACCAGGCGCATATACTCGGGCTCCCGGCTTCTCAGGGTTGTTGTTATGCTGACAACTGGAGTAGTGTTCAGTTTCAACGGATGTCCAATATCTCCTTACAGCCTGGCAAGGATAAGAAGAGTGTGGACGACTTAATCAAGGGCGTTGAAAAAGGAATTTATATTGTTGGCGATGGCTCCTTTTCCATCGATCAGCAGCGTTACAACTTCCAGTTTGGCGGACAATTATTTTACGAAATTAAAAACGGAAAAATAGTCAACATGTTGAAAGACGTGGCGTATCAATCAAACTCGCAGGAGTTTTGGAATTCGTGCGTAGCCATAGCCGATGAACGGGACTACCGCTTGGGCGGATCGTTCTTTGATGGAAAAGGACAACCGGGACAAGTGAGCGCTGTCTCCCATGGCTCAACGACGAGCAGATTTAACGGAGTGAATGTGATCAATACATCAGGAAAAATCGGATAATAATTATGGCAATACTCACAAAAGATGAAGCTCAGGCTTTGTTGAAAAAGGTACTTGGCGATTCAAAAGCAGATGAATGTGAAGTTAATCTTAACGGAACTGACCGTGGTAATATCCGCTATGCACGCAATTCTGTTTCTACAAGCGGTCGTATCAGTCAAAATACGCTCGTGGTGGCGTCAGCCTTTGGGAAAAAACTTGGTGTGGCTACCATTAATGAATTCGACGATGCATCCTTGGAAAAAGTAGTGCGCAGATCCGAAGAACTCGCCAAACTGGCGCCGGAGAATCCGGAGTACGTTCCTTTCCTTGGTCAGCAAAAGTATGCAGACCCCATTACGTACATACCTGCAACAGCGGGCATAACACCCAGTCAGCGCAGTGCGGCCGTGGCGCAAAGTCTGCAGGTGGCCAGAGACAATAAAGTGGTCGCTGCTGGTTTTCTGGAGGATAATACCCGCTACGGAGCGATGATAAATTCCAAAGGCCTCTTTGCCTATAATACTGCAACCAACGTTGACTTTTCCATAACTATTCGCACGGAAGATGGGAAAGGATCGGGTTATGCTACACGCGGTTATAATGATGTGACAAAATTAGATACCAAAATTGTTACACAAATTGCAACCAATAAAGCAATCATGTCCGCAAGCGCGAAGGCTATTGAGCCCGGGAAATACACCGTGATCCTTGAGCCCACTGCAGCAGCCGTTTTGATTGAAAGAATTTTCTTTGGTCTCGACGCGCGGCAGGCCGACGAAGGTCGCAGCTTTTTAAGCCTGCCCGGAGGCAAAACACGGCTAGGCGAAAAACTGGTGGATGAACGGATCAATATTTATTCAGATCCATTGAATCCCGAACTTCCCACCAGCACCTGGAACGGCGATGGGCGACCCCAGGAACGAGTCAGTTGGATAGAGAAAGGTGTCATCAAAAATCTCTCCTACTCGCGTTACTGGGCCGAAAAGAAAGGCGTAAAAGCAGTTCCCGGTCCCGATGGCGCCATCATGGAAGGAGGAACCAAGACACTTGACGAATTGATCAAAGGCACCAAGAAAGGGATTTTAGTTACGCGATTATATTATATCCGTGATGTTGACCCTCAATCACTCTTGCTGACCGGGCTTACGCGCGATGGTACTTTTTATATTGAAAATGGAAAAATTCAATACCCTGTAAAGAATTTCCGTTTCAATGAAAGTCCCGTAATTATGCTTAATAATCTGGAAGAATTGGGTAAACCTGAACGGACCGTGAGTGATGAATCGAATGCAAATTATCTCATCCCACCCATGAAGATTCGTGATTTTACGTTCACCAGTTTATCAGACGCTGTTTAGAATAAATGGATAGCTGAGCTAAAAGAGGATTTATAAAAATCTAATCTAACAATAATTTCACAATGAATCTCCACAGGGCTTTTGCGGTAAATGCGCAATGACGCAAAGAATAGTGAGATGTAGGTGACCTAACTTTTCGTTCCGTCTTTCTCTAATTATTCGTTTTAAATGTCGCCCTTCCTTTCGGGCCGTTCACATAATCTTAACTTTTTTGATTGATTTTATAGCCTGAACTTTACCTGCTGAATGCCTGCCGCTAACAAATTTTTCTTTACGCGTTTGCAATATGAATCTGGTGACTGGGATGTGGACCAGCGTATGCCGGTCAATGTGTTGAATTCTCTTATTGAATATACGACCCTGCAAGTTGAAACTCAGGAGAACATTGTACCGTTAAGCAATGAAGAGATCTTTCGCTGTCCGTTTTGCTATCTGAGTGGTCATAAGCTGGTGGAGTTTACGGCAAAAGAACGTGAGAACTTTGAAAAATATGTCCGCAACGGAGGATTCGTTTTTGTCGATGACTGCAACCACGATATTGACGGATTGTTCGCAAAATCATTTGAAGCACAGATGGATCAAATCTTCGGACTCAAGTCTTTAAAAAAAATCCCTAATAACCATCCGATCTATTCTTCATTTTTTCAATTTGAAGGGCCTCCGACCACCTCTCAGGAACTGAATGGATGGGGAGATGATATTGTGCACAATTATTTGAAGGCGATCGAAATTAAGAACAAGATCGGTGTACTGTACAGCAACAAGGACTATGGATGTGAATGGGATTATGATTTCAGAAATAAACGGTTTTACAGAATTGATAACACGCGGTTTAGTATTAATATGGTGATGTACGCTTTGACGAGTTGAAGAAATGATTTGAAAATTAACTGATTTGAATATTGAATATGAACGCGAATTTACAAGTCACTGAAAAATCGGTTACAGAATTGATCGACAGATTGAAAGGTCTAAAAAAGGAAATCAGCAAAGCGATTGTTGGACAAGAAGAGGTTATTGATCAATTGCTAATCACCTTTCTCGCCGGCGGCCACGCGTTGCTGGAAGGCGTTCCCGGCCTTGCCAAAACGCTGATGATCCGGTCCCTTGCCGAAGCAATTGACCTTCGCTTCCGTCGAATACAATTTACACCGGACTTGATGCCATCTGATATAATTGGCACTGAAATTCTTGAAGAAGACCACACTACAGGCAAACGGATTTTTAAATTTAACAAAGGACCCATCTTCGCCAACATCATCCTTGCCGACGAGATCAATCGCACTTCACCAAAAACACAATCGGCACTGTTGGAAGCCATGCAGGAGTTTGAAGTAACGTATGCTGGTACAACCTATCCACTGGAACGGCCGTTTTTCATTCTTGCCACTCAAAATCCCATTGAGCAATCAGGCACATTTCCCCTGCCAGAAGCACAGCTTGACAGGTTCTTGTTGTATATCAAAGTCGGTTATCCCACCGCAGAAGAGGAACGCCAAATTCTTGAAAATACCACTGGAAGGAAGGGAGATGAAATCAAACGTGTGATCGAAGGTAGTAAAATACTGGAAGCTCAAAAGCTTGTTCGGGAAGTTCATATCAACAATGACTTGATGGATCTGGTGAGCAGACTTGTGCGTGCTACGCGCGCAGGATCAAGTGAAAATAAGTTTGTCAACGAATGGGTTCGCTGGGGGGCCGGTCCGCGCGCAGGTCAGGCAATGATTCTCACCGCAAAGGCAAGAGCCTTGCTGCACGGCAATTTTGCTGTGACCCAAGACGACATTCACCATGTCGCGTACCCGGTTTTGCGACATCGCATTCTGATGAACTTCAAAGCCGAAGCTGAAGGTGTGACGCCTCACGACGTTACCAGGCATCTCCTTGATATAATCCGAATCGGAAAAAGCATCTAACAGTGGACGCCCGCATCAAAGAATTATTAAAACCCGAAGTCCTGAATACCGTAAGTGGACTGGAATTGATTGCGCGTGTCATTGTAGAAGGTTTTATGAGTGGGAGCAATAAAAGTCAGTCGGTAGGTTCCGGCCAGGAGTTCAGTCAATATAGAAGCTACCAGCCCGGTGATGACTTGCGGCAATTGGATTGGAAAATGTTTGCACGATCTGAACGTTACTATATCAAGCAGGCGGAGATCGAAGCCAACATTACTGTCAAGTTCATGCTCGACGCAAGTCATTCAATGTCATATGCAGAGGAAGGTATGAGCAAGCTTCAGTATGCAAAAGTAATGACGGCAGCCTTCGCCTACCTGGCACGGAAGCAAAGCGATACATTCGGTCTGTTTGCAGTCAATGATAAAAATATAAAAGTCGTGCAACCTCGTTTTGAACAGCAGCAATTCATTCGCTTCCTCAACGAACTTGTTCACCTGAAAAGTGAGGGTAGCTGGAGCAAAAATGGAGGCGTGGAGCAGCTGTTTGACCATCATGGTAAAGAGATGATTGTTTTTATGACAGATCTCTATGATGATGCCGAAGACCTTCAACAGTTTATTGCAAGGCTAAAAACACCCCGCAACGAAGTCATTGTTTTTCATCTCATGGGCCGTCATGAGACAGAGTTTGATTTCAACGGCTCTTACACATTTGAAGATCTTGAAAGTGGGATGCGAACCAAGGCCAATACCGTGACACAGCAAAAAGACTATTCGAAACGGATAAAAAAATGGTTACAATCTTCTCGTGCATGGATGCTGGAAAAACAGATCAATTATCAATTGATTTTTTTCGATGAACCTGTAGAAGCAGTCTTACGGAATTTCCTAACTGTGCGCAAAAGCCTGATCCGATGATTCAGTTCACAAACCCCGCCTTTCTCTGGGCACTCACCGGGTTAGTAATACCGATCGGAATCCATCTCTTGAGTAGAAAAGAAGGCAAGGTACTCCGGTTGGGCAGTTTACGGCATGTTCAGGAGACCAGTACGCAACAGTTTAAGGGTATAAGGCTCAATGAAATTCTCTTGCTCATGCTCCGCTGTATACTGATTATATTATTTACGCTACTCATCAGCGGATTGTCCTGGCCTTCTCCCGCAAATGAAAAATGGGTGTTGTTGGAAAAGGGGTTGGAGACCAGGCCACGCATTCAATTTGTGCTTGATAGTCTTGAACAAGATGGTTATGAACTCCGCCTGCTGGCTGACAACTTTCCGCTTCTGGCCGACAGCATAACTGCTGCTACTTCTATAAATTATTGGAAATTAACCGGGCAACTCCAAACAAAAAATATTTCATCGGTAATTGTCTTTGCGCGGAACAGGATCACAGCCTTCAAGGGGTTGCGATACTCGCTTCCATCCACCATACGTTGGATCAGTCAGTCTTCAGAGACATTGAGCTATCCTTTACAAGCTGTTCAGCTATCGGGAGACAGTATCGCCGTACGACAAGCTCACACCAGCGCGAACGTAACATATTTTACTACCAAAAAAACAGACAAACTTTCAGATCTTATTTCGATTGGTACACCAGAAACTATTTCCGTTCTATTGGTTAACGATGAAAAGTATGCCTATGATCAAACAATCCTCAAGGCGGCATTGGATGCGATCGGAAAGTCAATTCCAGTCAACATAAAGTTAAAGGAGACCGGTTCATCCAACCTGAATGTCTCAACATCTGCCGATTGGTGTATTTGGCTTTCTGACAAAAAAATTCCGGCAACCCATTCATCAAATCTAATTTTCTTAAAACCGCAAGCATCTGATGCCATCTTTATCAAAATGAAATCAAACCAATGGTTGCTTACCAGGCGTTTAAATGAGGAAGTCGCGTTAAAAACAAATGTGACCTTGCAATTGGCTGCTCTTCTTATTCCAGGTAAAGATCTTTTGGATTCGATAGCAACGAGAAACGACCGGCGCATGCTTCCAGATTCAATCGCATGGAGTGCACATCAACGTGTGGAAGCCGGCCTGGCGTTGGAGTCCGCGAATCCATACCTGATCGTGTTGTTTCTCGTGCTCCTGCTCATTGAAAGAATCGTAGCATATAAACGAAACCAATGAGCACGGAACAAGCATATGATGGATTAAGCCGCCTGAAAAGGCGTTACCTTCTGATGAGGATATTTGAAATCGTGCTTCTTTCCACGGGCACCATTGTTCTTACGTATGCTTTTGCCCGTCTTTTCACACCACCGTCGACGGTCTGTCGCTCGTTATCCATTGTAGCCGGATGCGTGGTCTTTACCGCGAGAATGATTCACCACGGGCTCCACCGGTTAAACAATGACTTTTTTACTCGTTACCTGAACATGCATTATCCGCAATTAAAAGAGAGCGCTGACTTATTGATTCGCCCTGAAAATGAACTGACCCAACTGCAACAACTTCAGCGAGCCAAAACACTCCAACAATTCAACGCCCTCTATCCTGAAATAAAACTTCCCAATCATATTGGCCAATCGATCGGTATTTTTGCGGGATGTGTGATCGTCTATTTCGCATTGTCAGCCTTTGCGGTGTCGGTCAGCGAGACTTCAGCTAAGACCTCAATCATGGCTAAGATTGAAGTAAAAGCAACCAATGCTGATACCACTTCTGTTTTTATTAAATCTCTTTCTGTCATGCTGATTCCTCCATCTTACACCCAGTTACCCCCATTCAGTTCACACTATGCAAATCTTACTTTTCCGGAAGGAAGTAAGGTTTTATGGCGAGCTGAATTCTCGGGTGAAGTAAGCGATGTGAAAATTGTGTTCTCCGGAAGGGATTCTGTCAATCTATTGCACGCTAACCGCCTGACGTACGCTATTGATTGGGTTATCTGTGAATCAGGCTTCTATCAACTGCAATGGGAAACTAAGAACAAGACCCAACGATCTGACTATTACAAGATCGAAGTCATAAAAGATCTCCCACCCAAGGTTGTCATTAACAATCCAGGTCAGTTTACCAGGTTGCTCTTGACCGATAATCTCAACATAGAAGTCAAGTCCTCGTTGAGCGACGATTATGGTTTGACCAATGGACAGATTATCGCAACCGTCAGCAAAGGAAATGGCGAGTCGGTAAAATTCCGGGAAGAAAAACTAAGATTTTCAACACCTGGTAAGTTTTCAGGAAAACAAGTTCACGCAGCGTTAATACTCAATTTGCAGAAGTTGGGTCTTGAGCCGGGCGACGAACTTTATTTTTACGTAGAAGTAATCGATACAAAAACGCCAGTAGCCAACTACAGCCGTACAGAAACATTTTTCATCGCCTTACACGATACCACCACTGAAATTGTCACATCCGATGCCGGTTCAGGCGTTGACCTGCTTCCGGAATACTTCCGCAGTCAGCGTCAAATCATCATCGACACTGAAAAACTTTTAAGAGAAAAAAATAAGTTAGTGAGGAGTGAATTCAACGCTACCAGCAATGAACTGGGATACGATCAGAAAGTGCTGCGATTACGATACGGACAATTCATGGGCGAAGAGGCAGATTCAGGCATTGGCCGGCAGGGTTCGAAAGCCCAGGATGAGGACCCGACCGCAGCCTATTCCCATAAACACGACACAGAAAATGAGCACAATCTCGTGGATCTAAAAGCGGGCGATGGTCATGATCATAAAACGGATTCAAAAGATCCTGAGAGCAAGGAAGATCCAATGAAAGATTTTATTCACAGTCATGATAACACCGAAGAAGCTACATTTTTTATTCAGACTGTTAAGGCAAAACTCAAAGCCGCACTCACACTTATGTGGGATTCGGAATTACACCTCCGTCTTTATGAACCTGCTAAATCTCTACCCTATCAATACAAAATTTTAAACTTATTAAAAGAGATCGCCAATGATTCACGCATCTACGTTCACCGGACCGGGTTCGATCCTCCGCCTCTTAAAGAAGAAAAACGGTTAACGGCCGGGCTGACGGAAATTCGATCCTCTACTCGTCAATACAATGACGTTCGCGAAGAAACTTATCCGAACATCCGCAAAGCCCTTATCCTTTCAGAAAATATGTTGCAGGCAAAAGCGGTCAATGTCACATTAGAAGGCCAAGGCATCTTTAGCAAAGCGGGCCAGGAGTTGTCAATAATAGCCGTTGAACAGCCCGTCGTTTACTTAAGAGGACTGTCTCTTTTGAAATGGTTGGCCGATCAAAAAATCAAGCCCGCCGAAATGGAGCTAACGTTAATCGAAATTCGGGAGACACTGTGGAAAATATTACCCCAGCAATCCAGTTCGCCATCCAGACAAAACGCGACCAGGACCCGGCTTGATCAGCTGTTTTTACAAAGCCTCGATAAAGTAAGGCATGAATAATTTTTGGTTTAGCATTGATCCCGTATTCCCTGCATGGGCCTTTGCCTCAGGGATTATTCCTCTTTTTACATTTTTCATTTGGCAGGAATTTCACCGCCGGCAAAAGTTTCCTTTATTACGAATAATAGCGAACGTGCTGATTCTAATTTCAATACTCGGTTTATTGCTCCAACCCTCGTATACAACCGAGAAAATGGAGTACCCGATCTTACTCCTCACAAAAGGCTATGACAAGCTAAAAGCCGATAGTATCCTAAAAACCAATCAGAAACTTAAAATTATTTCAACGAAGGACGCTGAACCTTATCTAACATCAGAACAACTAACCAGCTATAACGATTTAACCGACATAGGCGATCGTATCCGGATTGTAATGGGCGAAGGACTTCCCGCTTATGCGTTGGATCTGATCGATCGAGAAAACTCTTCATTTATTCCGCAGCGTGCTCCGATTGGTATAACCCGGTTGATAGTTCCGAAACCTATCCTGGCAAATCATCTAAATAGTATTCAAGGTATTTTCAACTCAAGTGGCAAAACGAAACTGAAGCTCGTGGGCCCTGCAGGCCTGGAAGATTCAATCCTTCTGACGGCACGTGGATTGACCTCTTTTGCTTTGTCATTCACACCCCGACAGTCCGGATTCTTTCTTTATCGTCTCGTTGCTCAAGACAGTGCGTCGGCTGAACTCAGTTCAACTGAGCTCACTGAGAAATTACCAGTTGAAGTAACGACTGAGCGAAAACTTCAAATTCTATTTCTCCAAAAATTCCCGACCGCCGAAGTGCGCCAGCTGAAAAATTACCTGATAGAACAAGGTCATGCCCTGGCCCTTCGCTACCAGACTTCTAAGAATATTTTTAAATACGAATTTGCCAACCGCAGTCAAATACGGATTGAGCGGCTAACTCCCGAATTATTAATGTCATTTGATCTGGTCTTTGTTGACAGTAATGTCTTTGGCGAATTGAGTGAGCCTGAAAAAAATCAACTTTATAAATCAATACATGATGGTTTGGGAGTAATTATGCTCTTAAATGATATTCCCGAAAAGGGAAAAACCCTCGATCGATTTCTGCAAATAGGCTCCAGGCGAACGTTCTCCGATACGGTCCATATTCGATTTTCGAAATCAAAACTTTATACACTTCCAGCGTTTCCAGTGGAAATTACGGCAGACCCGGCCATTCAACCGATTACTCAAAAAGGCGCTCGTATTCTCTCTGGCTATCGTTATTCAGGTTTTGGAAAAATTGCTTTCCAACTGTTACATGAAACAAGCCGCATCCGGCTGGAGGGAAACGCAGATGACTATGTCGCCGTTTGGTCTTCATTGATAGAGCAGACAGCCCGTACTAAAAATGAAATGTTTAAAGCCACCCTTCGTACTCCATTCCCCTACTACACCGATGAGCCCTTGTCAGTTGAAATCATTTCATCAGGAGTACAGCCGACGTTGCACGCAGAGCGTGGTTTATTGCCCCTTGTTGAAGATGTAGTGATTGATGACTTATGGCTGGGCAAAAGCTGGGCGGACGAGGCCGGTTGGCATCACTTCCAAATAAAAGAGGATTCAACACAATTAAATTATTTTGTTTCAGCAAACGACGATTGGAAAACACTTCGCCTGGCAAATCAGATAAAGGAGAATGAACTTGTACACATGTCAAACGGTGAAGCGTACACGACGGTGAAAGATTACGAAGCACGGTCGGTTTCCTCGCTTCTATTTTATTTACTGTTCTTATTTTCTGCTGCCTTTCTGTGGCTGACGCCTAAGATTTAATTATATGACCTAAGGAGGGTTTAAATCGCTTGTCTTTCCTTAGTCCATGTTGGTGTACACCAACAAAGGCCGAGAATTTAGACTAAAGTCCATGTTGAGCGGACTTGAATTAGGTTGACTAATTCTTAACTATTTTATTTCGATAGATGGAAGACGTTGTTCTTATCTCTACCACATAGAGCCCGGAGGCAATATTGGTCACATCCCACGAGTTGCTGTCAAGTCGGGCCGGGTTTATCCTGGCTCCCAACAGCGATCGCAGCGAAAGCTCTTCAATCGGATCATTTCCAACTTCTGCGAATAATGTTTTCTGCACGGGGTTAGGATAAAGTTTTAGGACAGGAACGGTTTCTTCACCTACACCTGTTACAATAGGGTTCGTGATCTGCACATCCGTAAATAATTTATAGCGTCCGGGTAAAAGGTCAATAGAAAATGGGGTGGCGTTAACATTCACTACCGCTCCATACGAATAATAGTCGTACCAGGTTCCAGTATGCGGAAAACTAACAGGGGCAGACTGATTGACAATATCAAAATTAGCAACTGCTACCACATTCATCTGTGCTGCACTGGCAGGTGATTCTGTATAAGGTTTATTTTTAAGTTGGACCTGCTTCAGGAGCGAGAGGCCGCCAACAATTGTCGCGGTGCCGGAAGTAAAAACGGAATAGGCATTTCGAAGCCTGATTAAATCGGACGTATGCGTGAGAAGATGTTTTCTGAATGGGTCTTGTAGATAATTCCACTTCACCGGTTTTGCCGACACCCTGCAATTATTATTTACGGTTCCATCTGTACAAATATTGATGCTAAAATCATATCCCAGTTCACCAAACTGCCAAAGCATTTTCGGACCTGGAATGGTGTAGAAAACAACGTTTGCTGCTTCCATTCTGGCCAGTGCCGTACCGATTGATTTTACGTTGTAATCCGTGTTGTGATTACCATACTGCAAATTCTTATACATCAACCGCTCCTCATCATGACTTTCCATGTAACCCACAATACCAGGAACCGTCCACGATTTATTGGAAAAGTAAATAGAGCTGAAATCCGAATCACTTAAATAACCCATCGTGCTCTGATTATAAGCGTTGCTGAAGTTTCCCCAGAGCATCATTCCCTTTCCTTCCGACGACCGATACTCGGCCAATTCCTTTTCTTCCGGATTGTCGGCGAAATGTTCCAAAATAACATAGGCACCCGGTGTGTGAGACCATATTTTATCGGCCATCCTTTTTAGAATACTGATGCGTGATGGATCATACGCTCCCCAGGCACTCACATTCGCTGGATTGCTCGTTTGCGTAAATCCTTTGGAAAGATCGTAGCGGTAACCATCTACTTTATATTCATTCAACCAATAATAATTCACCGTGTCCAAATATTTTTTTGTATAGCTACTTTCATGATTCAAATCGTAAAATACACTGTAAGGATGCGTGGCCTGTTGATTGAACCATTTATTGGCGGGAGTGGGTGCAAAATTCGTGAAGTTGAAATCCATCATCACATACGGATTGGGCAAATCCTGGTGGTTCATGACAATGTCAAGAATTACCGCAATACCTTTCAGGTGGCATTTATCGATAAATTCCTTCAATTTATTTTTTGTGCCATAATACTTGTCCGGTGCAAACATGAAGGTGGGGTTGTAACCCCAACTGTCGTTGCCATTAAATTCAGTGACCGGCATCAATTCAATGGCGTTAATGCCAAGTCGTTTAAAATAAGGAAGTGTGTCGATCAGGTTTTGATAGTTCCTCCCACCCGATCCAAAGAAGTCGCGGATCAAAAGTTCATAGATAACCAATTTTTCTTTGGCTGGTTTTTGAAAAGTTGTGGTTTGCCATTGATACGGCACCTGGTTTGTTTGGAGTACGGCTACCCGGTTAAAATACCATTTGTCAGAAAGCGCCTTTTGCGGAAATATCTTCAATGACGGATAGGTAGAAGCGGGTATAAACTGATCGTCCGGATCAAGAATTTTATCGGCATACGGGTCCGCCATGCGTAGTGATTCGTCAACGAGATATTGAAATCCATACTCTGTTCCCGGCGTAAGTCCCGTAACATCAAGCCAAAAATGTTCTCCCTCCTTTTTCATCTGATAAACGGTGTTGACATCCCAATTGGTAAAATCCCCAATCACATACACAGAGGATTTTCCCGGCGCCCATAAACTCAACGTGACCTTGGATGCATCCGTACTATAATTAATACCATCAACAACACCGTTCGGTCGTGATTGAAGCACCACAGAGGAACGAACAGTGTATGTAAAGGATACGGACTTTGTCTGACTCAGTCCCGTGGCCTCGCAAACTACCGGGATGGTGCCGGAAGATTCAGTGACGGTATGAGTATAATTTAAAACTGCGACCTGCGAAACTGTTTTCACTGTGATGCCACCAATTTTCAGTATTATGTCTGCTGGATTTGTGGTATTGGCAATAATATCAAAACTCTCACTTTGGTTTTTGAACAAAAAAGGGACGGCAGGTTGCGAAAAGATCAGGTCAAAACCGACCGCTGTGTCAAAGAAGCGATCGTTATCCGTTTGTTTATTATCATTCCAGTTTCGGCTCTTTAACTTCAGTCCTATACGAGTAATTTGGGTGGTGGACTTGTTAAAAAAAACAGTTGGCGTAAACGTGATTTGGTATTTGTCAGGATTGGTGCTGATTCGTGTACACTTCGCAGCGTCCTGACCGGGTGAGGTGGCAGGGTTCACATTGGTCGGGGCATCAATATCAGGCCCTGAACTGTTCTTAAGCCACGTCCAGATATAGACAGGGTTCGAGGTGTTGTCCCAGGCAAACTTATCCAAGCTGGTGCCGCTGACATCCACCGTAATGGTTACAGGCTGATCGGCTTTGGGCAGAATTGGATTTGTAGAAACGATCTGCGAAAAAACAAATCCCACTCCCGAGACCAACAAGAGCGCCGTGGTAAATAATTCTTTCATTAAGAAATGAATAAGAAACAAAGTTGGTGAATTTCAATTCAAGTTGGTAGAAACAAAATAGCATAACATAATCCTGCTAATTCATTCTGGCCAGCACGAAATGACGTTGAAAAACTGGTCCAATGAGCAAGGTTTTTCTGTAGACCGCCCCGACGGATGAAGCGGAAATCTCCGAGCCATCATTGACATAAACTGTTTGTTGTTGGAATTTCCCCGCTCCTGAATCAGTGAGTTTGATTATTTCAGAAGGAGAAATGAGCGTTTCGTCTTTGGAATGATAAAGGAACTTAAGCAACTGTGGATGACAACCCACCCAGAGATTACCGTCAGCATCCAATTCAATATTATCTACACCAGTATTCGCATCTATTTCACCGGATTTTGTGAGCCCACCGGAGGCCAGATCACGGTCATACACCAAAATTCTCAGATCCGTGGTGGCCGCCAAATACAGTTTTTTCCCATCGTGACTGACATTCACTCCATTTGCATATTTTATGTCCTCGATTGATGTTTTGCTCATGCGATAGTCATTATAATAACAAACATTCCCAGTCCCGATTGTCAGCAGGTCTTTGATAGTTCTCCATGCGGAAGCCTTTTCAGTATGATCATTCGTAAAGTAAAACGCTCGCTCCCCCACACCTACTACATCGTTCGGGCTGATAATCAATTCATCCGAAATACTTTCTTTATGTTGCAAAGAATCGTTTTTGTATTCAAACAGTTCGATAAAGTTTCCTGATTTTCTGTGATTCACTACAAAAATAATTTTCTTACCCTCCGGAGTTTGAAACAATGAAATCCCATGCGGATGAAAGTCGTCTTGCTCAAAGTTGTCAGTTAAGATGACGGGTTGAGGAACGGAGTCATTCAAATTCAATTTATAAATTGCGCCTTTCACGGGCTGCTTCTTCAGCAAGGCAGACCAGCGATCGTCGGAGGACAGGAAGGCAATGCCTGTTGATTGATCGATGGTGATATCTTCAACGCCCGGCAAGCCTTCAATTTTTTGGGTGGTGCCTGAGAAATTGTTTTGAATTGTTTTGAAACTGCCGGATTGCCAGACGGTTCTTAAAATGAATAGTCCGGCAAGCAGAACCACGATCAAAACTACTATTAGAATTCTTTTCATTAATAAATATAAGAATTCCTGGTCAAGGCCCTTTGGTTACACTTCAATTCTGAATGTTCGGCCGGTTATTTGGCCGAGGTCGTTTTCCTCGGCTTTAACCCCAGCTGGCGCAAGTGTTCCGTCTCGGGACACTTGTGACCTCTCGTGCCTGCAGTCTCTAGACTGCCGAAGCTGCCGCGGCCTACATCAACATCACATCCAACAAAACCTCCGGGCGACCAGCATAATTCATTGCGCTGCTGTAAAGATACTCTTCAGCCGACAACACGAACCCTGCTTCCACCGGTGTATTCTCTTCGAATGAATACGTCAAGCCACTGAATTACAGTAAACGTGACAAAATAAAGCATATCCTGATTCCGGATTTTGTACTTCTCGCTCATAGATCACGGGGTTTAGTGAATCCCGGAAAATACATGAACTTGAAAAGACAAACCGACCGGAGCTTGTTAAACGCGCAAAACTCATGTTGCCAGGCAAAGGATTTAGGGTCGCAATAGGTTTGGGAGATGATCGGAATGAAGACGAGGCACTTGAGCTTGCCTTCTATGCTCTTATCTACATGGTGAGTCTCCAGCAGGCCATCGTGGGGGTTGGTATCGAAGTAAACAGAAACGGGCTCTTTGATAGTAGCGGCCAGTTCTTCACCTAAAGCCTTAACAAACTCAGTTACCAACCTGAACGATTATCGTTGTGGCGGTAAGAGATGAAGATGTCGTATTCGTATCCAGAAACTAAAGTTGACATGGTCAAAAATAGCAAATTTAACATCAGGGCGTCGCTAAAAACTCCTTGTACCCTTCTCTTCAGGAGAAGAGTGACGGGTTGAGGCCATAAAAGACAAGGTTTTTAGAGATGCCCATCACCTATTCTACAGATGAGTCAGGGAGTTTGAGCGGCTGCGGCTTGTGTGATGCTGTGCTGGCAAAATTTTGATTGAGACGTTCTCTATTTACTCATATTTTTCCATTGGGTATAGGTTTGTGTTTATGACAGAACATTTTTTTTTAAAAGTTGCACATCAAAGTGATACGGAGACCCATTTTGTTTTCGCTTGTTTTCGACTAATCTTTGCAATGATAGCGTGCTAATAATGTCGGACAGAAAGGAACTTCTTACCAATTGGGTGCATAAGTATAGTGATGAATTATTTTCGTGGGCACTTCATAAGACTTCAAACGAAGCCACTGCCGAAGATATCATTCAGGAAACTTTTGTTTCTGCCTTTCAGCATTTCGAAAGTTTTCGGGAAGCGAGCTCGCCTAAAACATGGCTTTTCTCAATATTGAAAAATAAAATAATTGATTATTACCGTCAGAAGTCACGGAATGTCAACGCACAAAACCCTGCCATCATAGAAGATGAAACTGCTCAATGGTTTGATAGCAATAACCGTTGGAAGAAAGAATTCCAACCTGAAGTTTGGGATACGGAAAATCAAAATCTCCTGGACAATCCCGAATTTGAAAGCGTTTTAAGCAACTGCATAGGGAAATTGCCGATCACCTGGTCGTCCTGTATGCAGCTAAAATATTTAAGTGAAAAAGATACTGCTGATATTTGTCAGCAATTGAATATAACCGCGTCTAATCTGTGGCAAATCCTACACCGGGCCAAATTGCATCTGCGAAATTGTCTGGAAAGGAATTGGTTTAAAGTTTAATACCGATGATGCGACTGATGAATATATTGATGCTATCGTGCCGTAAGGCCACAGAATTGATGGAAAGGAAACTATATACCGATCTGGGTCAGACAGAAAAGTTTGAGTTGTTCCTTCATACGCGTATGTGCGATGCCTGTCGGTTGTATGAAAAGCAAAGTCAGTTTATGGATAGCGTTTTAAGAAAGCAGTCGGCTACACCAAATCATAGGAAAGCCTCCCTAAAAACACTGCCTGATGAGGTCAAATCAAAGATTATCGAAGAGTTAGATAATCTCTGAACATATTTTAGGTCTGATCTGTCAGGATTAGAATATACCTCCGTCTATTCTCCTGAAATTCAATCTCACAGTTTCTCCAAATTTTGTTTATGACAAAAAAGAAATTAATCAAAGTAGCATTAATCGTTATTGCTGTCGGCATACTCAGTGCAGGAGGTATTGCAGTTTACATGTTTAATAAGCCTCATCGGGATGTGCAGTCAGCAACAATCGACTTCACATTAGCCAGCACTGCACTAGTGCAGGAATATTTCACTAACCCGCAAGCTGCGAATCAAAAATATCTGGATGATGCGGGTAATTCAAAAATCATGTCTGTTACTGGAAAGGTGAGCTCCATTTCACGTGATATGAATAACCAATTGGTTGTACAGTTGCAGGATGAAGGTGACACGGCGGGAGTAAGTTGCACCTTTTCAGCAGCCACCAATGCATCCGCTGAAAAATTGGCTATTGGACAACAAGTTACTATTAAAGGTGTAATCCGATCCGGTGCTGGCTATGATGCCGATCTTGATCTGTACGAAGATGTTATCCTTGAAAAATGTGATGTTCTCAATCCGTAACAAAAACAATTAAACCAAATAAAATGAATATGAAAAAGTTAATGTACCTCCTTATGGTTACAGTGGCTATGCTTGCCTTAGTCGCTTTCCGACCTGTTGCCGGTAAATTAGTAAGCAAGTCCGGACATATCAACTTCTTTTCGCATACTGCATTAGAAGATATTACTTCGAACAATTACAAAGTAGTGAGCACATTGGAAACTTCTTCCGGTGATGTTGCCTTTTCTCTGCCTATGCAGAGTTTTGAATTTGAAAAAGCGCTTATGCAGGAACACTTTAATAGCAAAGATTTCCTGAATACCAAGGATTTTCCTAAAGCAAAATTTGAAGGTAAAATTATCAACATAAGCGAAGTTGATTTTACTAAAGATGGCACTTACGAAGCAAATGTTTCGGGCAATCTCACCATTAAAGATGTTACTAAGCCCATCAACGAAAAAGGCACCATCACCGTAAAAGGCGGCGTAATAAATGCACAAACGAAATTTAAACTTGTCTTGGCTGACTATGGCATTACTTTCAAAAAAGGAAAGCCGTCAACCAATGTTGCCAAGGAAATTGAAGTTACGCTGAACGCTGACTATCAATCTGAGTAGTGTAGTTTATCGAGGGGTTGTTGAATTCTCCGGGAAGGCTGCAAGGCTGACCCTGAGATCTCTCAAAGGGATGTATAATCAAACATGCAATGAAAAGTTTTCTGTTATTTACCTTATTAGCCGGAGCGCTTGTTCTTACAGCTGCTGCATGGAACAAGGGGAATTCCGATTTGAAAACCTACATTCAGTTTACCGATGCCAAATGAATCTAGTAAAATACAACCAGGAGAATTTAAACGAAGTACATTCACTCGTTAAATCGCTCAGCGATGAGCAATATAAAATGCCTTTGGATAGTCTTTCAGGTTCGTCAATCGGACAGCACGTGCGACATATCCTTGAGTTTTATGTTTGTTTATTAAGGGGACATGCCGCAGGTGTGGTTTGTTATGATGAGCGCGAACGAAATACAAAGATTGAAACTGATCGGGTATTTGCATTGGTTGTTGTTAACAATATTGTTTTAGCACTCGCTGAAATCAAGTCAGATTCTCCCCTTAAACTAAAGGCTGATTTTTCGCCTGAAGGAGGAAATCAAGCTATCCTCGAAACAAGTTTATTCAGAGAATTGGCTTACGACCTTGAACACAGTATTCACCATCAGGCGATCATCAAAATAGCTTTAAAGAACCTGAATAGTGATTATGCAATAAACGAAAATTTTGGTGTGGCAAGGTCAACAATTCGTTTCCATGATTTGAATGAATCAGGAATCCCTAAATAAATTGACTCTCAATTTTACCAATAGATTATTTATTTCAGTCAGTTTATCTGTCGATAGCCGCTGAATCTTTCTTATCAGGTTGTTTCTTAGCCTATTCTTTATAGTCATGACTCAATAATATAACAATGTCTTTACTTTCTACCGGGGAGGGTCATCAACAGATATGCGCCACATTGTTAAGATCGGTTACGAAGTTTCCGATATAACTTAATAAACAAATTAAAACACCCTTTCTTCAAGATCTTAAAAACCATAATCCACTAATTCCCACGTAATCCCGCCCCGTGAAAAGTTCCAACATCTCCTTCCCCTACCCGGGCGCACTTGCTTACCACTTTACCCGATTCCGCAATAGCGATAGAAACTGCTTTTCCATTTTGAACATCAAATGTCAGTCGCTCGGAAGGTGAAGAGTTGGTGGCATAGCTTCCATCATCCTGTTTTAGCAACGGCTCTGGCGAGTCACCCAACTTTTGCAACTCCAATTGCCCATGCTCCACAAAGACTCGAATCGTACGATTATAAAAATCATACGAACGATGGCGTTGCGGGTCCGGCACCAGCCTGAGTGTGTAGGTACCAGTCAATGTTTTCTGCACTTCGCGTGTCACCGGGTGGTTGGCAAGTTCGTTTTTTGTTGGAATCCTCTCCGGTGTAGCCGGCTGATCCAAAAGTTTTAATCCAATAGCTTGACCGATCTCATTGGCATATTGGTTGGATGTGTTGGCCAATACAATAATCGTCAAGTCCCTTTGTTGAAAGTAATAACAATGACTGCTGTAACCCGGCAAGGCGCCGTGCAGTCCCAACACTGTCTGCTCACCGACTCTCCTGATCCTCAGAATAAACCCAAACTGCAAGCTTAGGTCCGTTTGACTAATCTGTTTGGCAGCTCCCTCTGGTGTGGTCATGAGCTCGTAGCTCTTCGCGGTGATAATTTTATGATTTTTTATTCCCTCCCAGATTTTAAACAGATTACCAGTGGACGTGCTGATGCGCAGCGATGGGTCGTATGTCAATAAGGATTGATAAGTGGGATATAATTCTCCTCCCTGCTTTCCATAGCCACGCGCAAAGTTTTTTAGCAATTGCTTTTCTTCGATATACGCCGTCTCCTGCAAACCCAACGGAGCGATAATATTTTTTTGAAGATAGTCTTTATAGCTGGAGCCCGTCACTTTTTCCAATATCTCTACCAGCAAAGCAAAATTGGAGATAGACCAGTCCCATTTGCTGCCAGGCACTTCTGCCGTGAACGGTTTGCCGGCGAACAAGCCTATCACTTCATCAGACGCCTTGGGAGTGCGATATGTACTTTCCAACGGATCGCCCAGGTAGTGATAGTCAATGATGCCGGAAGTCGAGCTAAGCAGATGCCGGATTTTAACACGATGGCCCTGCCACGGAAAATCCGGGAGATAGGTTGATGCATCATCGTCCAGGGAAACTTTTCCTTGTTCAATCAATTGCAAAATGGAAGCGGCCAGCAAAATACCACCAGGTCCTACAAGGAAATACGTTGTCTCAGGAGTCGCGGGAACGTTATGAGAAAGGTCGGCAAAACCATAGCCTTTGTTCAATACAATTTTACCCTGCTGTGCTACCAGCACCGATGCACCAGCAATGTTCATCTTTTGGATGGTAGATGTTACAAAGGCATCCAGACTGGTCGGGTCAATCTCTTGCGCGACCAGGATGACTGGAATTAATGTGATTGACGAGATGAACAGGATTTGAGTGATTTTTTTCATTGTGTTTAAATTTATTCATTGTCAAGCTCTAAAGAGCTCTTTCGCCGGCAGGCTATCCAGTCATAATTTCAGATATAAAGATTTTTAGTCCCAAATGGCTATCGCAATTAGCTGTAGACTTGGGGAATGGATTCCTCCCCCTCTCCTCCGGAGAGGGCCGGGGTGAGGCCAACACCCAGCACCTACCTCAACTCCACATGATACACATCCGTCTCATTCCTTTGGATGTTCTTCACAAAAAATCCACCAGGCTCTGCAATCTCTTCTACCAAATCAAATTGGGCACATGACTTCGGGAGTCCGGGAAAAATCATCAGAAAGCTGAAGGGCTGACGATCAGGAACGATAGTCCATTGAGGAGCATACGAAATATTCTCGGCATGAATCAGTTGTGCTTTTGTAGTGGAGGCGCTGTCAATGAGGAATGTTGTTCGCCAGATACGAATCAGCATATTCTCTGCATGATTTTCAAAATGACAATGTACATATACATAGCTGTCGTCCATCAGCTCCGGGTGAATGGATGCCAGAACGTCCATGTCCACGGAGGGTTTGGCTTTTACAGGTGGTTCTTTGATGATTGGTAAGGGCATTTTATCAGGGAAACAGTTCTATAGAAAATATATTTTTGGAAATCAAACTCGTATATCGGTGATCTGTAATCAGTGATTTGTAATCCGTGATCAGTGATCGGCAATCTGTGATTTACAACTAAACTATTAAAATATGGAATATGTAAAATCTTTTAAAGATCTCGAAGTGTACAAACTTTCCAGGCAATTGTCAAAAGAGATTTTTGAAGTATCAAAAAAGTTCCCAAAGGAGGAGATGTATTCTCTTACCGACCAGATAAGGAGATTATCTCGCTCAATCGGCGCACAAATAGCCGAAGTCCGGGCGAAAAGGAAATATCCAAAACACTTTGTCAGTAAGTTGTCTGATGCCGATGGCGAACAACTGGAAACACAACACTGGATTGAAACTGCCTTAGATTGTGAATATGTCACAAAGGAAATCGCAAATGATTTGTTAAACAAAAATGCCTCTGCAGGAAAAATGCTTAATTCAATGATGAACAAGGCCTCCTCCTTTTGCAATAAAATCCAATAATTGATTGGGCTGTTATTTCCACAAAAAACCACCGATTACCACCCCCACCGATTACTAATAGAATCTCGTAATGGATTCGATTAGTATTTCAACAACAAAGCCACCGATTACCTCTTACCTCTTACCGATTACCTGATTACCCCCAACCGATTACCCTGCCAACTCATTCACAACTACCAACGCCCTATCAATCTCTTCCGGACTATTAAAAATATGCGTGCAGTGTCTCACCCCAAACTGATCTCCCTGCGAGCGCGGCCGCATCCGGGCTTTTTCCCAATAGGCATCCTGGATTTTTGTGCCGGTCAGACCTTCAATATTGTACACCGTTATACCCGCACACATCGCTTCATCAGACGGTGAAAATAATTTCACCTTATTGTTCTTTCGCAAGCCTGCACGCAGTCGTTCACCCAGGAACTTGATGCGCGCATAGACTTTCTCGGGTCCGATTTCGTTATGGAAGTCCAGTGCAGCCTCCAATCCTTTCAATACCGGAAAATTTCCGGTACCGCGCTGCGTGAAACGGAATCCTTCGTCTTCGTGATTGTCCCAGCGGCCGCTGGCAACGGTGGTCCAGATATCTTTCATGCGATTGGTCTTCACAAACATAAAGCCTGTTCCTGGTGGTGCTCCAATCCATTTGTGAAAGCAACCCACATAGGTATCGCATCCAAGATCTTGTACATCAACTTTTATTTGACCGATGGTCTGTGCACCGTCAATCACAGTAAATATCCCTCGCTTGTGTGCTTCTGCGCAAAGTTCTTTCACAGGAAGAATGGCGCCGCTGCCGGTGATCATGTGCGACAGCATCAACACTTTTGTTCGTGGCGTCAGTGCCTTGACAATGATATCATACACTTCAGCCGGACTATGCGCAGGCTTGGGCACGACCACGGTTTTGAATACCACGCCATACCGTTTCTCTTTCACAAGCCATCCTCCCTTACCTCCAGAATGTTCCTGGTCGGTCGTTAAAATTTCGTCACCCGGCTGCAGCGTGATGCCATTGGCGATGTAACTCATGCTGTTCGTCACGTTGTCGGTCATCGCGATTTCGGGCGCCGTGGCATTTATCAGATTGGCTACTTTGGTACGAATACCCATCAGATTGTTGTAGCCACTGATGAATTCTTCCTTGTTGTCATCTTTATAAGCCCAGTCGGCAACATGTTCCGATATATAGCGAAGGTGTTCAACCATTTTATCAACCACCACGCGAGGCATGGCTCCCACCGTGCCCGGGTTAAAGAAAACTGTATCCTTCGTCAGCGGAAATTGATCTCTGATTTTCTTCCAATAGAGCGGATCATCATCATTCGGAAACGGTGTGTCACCCGCCGGATTGATTTCCCCAAACACTTGCGCGCTGGTAAGGGCCAGACTACTGAGCCCAAGGCTTTTTAAAATGCTTCTTCTGGAAATATTCATGTTTTTATGATTGATATTTGAAGGATGTCGCAAAGACTTGAAGTTAGCTGAATTTTCTAAATGACCGTTTCCGAAAAACATCTTTTCACCAAAAAATCCCAATTGCCTCGCGCCGGCAAGGGGTTATTCACCCGGATCGACATTCAGAAGGGCGACCGGATTATTGAATATAAGGGACGCCATCAGCCCTGGAGAGATGTAAAGGACCAGGATGGATACAATGACTATCTCTTACGGCTTAATCGCACCATGGCCATCAACGCCCTATATTCTAAATATGCTTTGGGTCGGTACGCCAATGATGCGGCTGGCCTCAAACGAGTTAATGGCCTTCGTAACAATGCCGAATATTTAATCTATGGAAATCGTTGTTTTATAGAAGCCACGCGCGCCATCCACCGTGGAGAGGAGATATTTGTGAGTTATGGAAAGGAGTTTTGGGAATTAAAAAGAAGGATTTTAGCTGCCGCAATTTGAATCAGCCAACGCCACTCCATGCACCCTGTGTTCATTCCTCCGTCACCCTTTGTGTTATAAAATCCAACACCCCTTCGACAGGCCATACTCCAAGTACCTGGTTGACGGATTTTTAAACACTGAGATGCACAGAGAAATGCTGCCACCCGGAAAAGATCCGGCTCCTACCACCCGTTAGCTTAATCTTTTGGTTCTACGTATTTTTGAGTCAGAAAGGCCTTTAGAGCCTAATCATTTCAAACGTATATGAGCCAGCAGACGATTTCACCTGAGAAAACCGAAAAGAAGAATCTCGCCGGACACCAGGCTCCGCAGCCCTATATTCCTATTAATAAAGTACGAATTGTCACCGCTGCGAGCCTGTTTGACGGGCATGACGCGGCCATCAATATCATGCGTCGCATCATTCAATCCACCGGCTGCGAAGTAATCCATCTGGGTCACGACCGGAGTGTAGCAGAAGTGGTGAACACCGCCATTCAGGAAGATGCCCAGGCGATCGCCATGACAAGCTACCAGGGTGGTCACAATGAATATTTTAAATACATGCACGACCTCCTTCACGAAAAAGGTGCAGGCCACATTAAAATTTTTGGTGGTGGTGGCGGTGTGATATTGCCGCAAGAGATCAAAGAGCTAATGGACTATGGGGTCACCCGGATTTATTCACCCGATGATGGCCGCTCGCTGGGCTTACAAGGGATGATCAATGATCTTGTCAAGCAAAGTGATTATCCTTTGGGAGACCAATTGACAAATGAATTGGAGCAGCTACCCTCAAAGAATCCGATTGCCATCGGACGCTTGATTTCTGCTGCCGAGAATTACTATGATAAGCATAAGAATGTTTTTGCACACATCAACACGCTGGCAGCAAAATCGAAGATACCGGTGTTGGGCATAACCGGGACAGGCGGTGCGGGTAAGTCATCGATGGTCGATGAAATTGTCAGAAGATTTCTGTTCGATTTTAAAGATAAAACTATCGGTCTGGTTTCTGTGGACCCCTCCAAGCGAAAAACCGGCGGGGCGCTGTTAGGTGACCGCATCCGGATGAACGCTATAAACAACCCTCGTGTGTTCATGCGCTCACTCGCCACACGCCAATCCAACCTCGCCTTGTCTGCTTACGTGAAAGAAGCGATCCAGATCTTGAAGGCGGCTGCTTTTGACCTGATCATTTTAGAAACTTCAGGCATTGGCCAAAGCGATACGGAGATCATCGATCACAGTGATGTGTCGCTGTATGTGATGACGCCCGAGTATGGGGCCGCTACACAACTCGAGAAAATCGACATGCTTGACTTTGCGGATGTGATTGCACTCAACAAATTCGACAAGCGCGGCGCACTTGATGCTCTTCGTGATGTGAAAAAGCAATACCAGCGCAATCACAAATTATGGGACAAAAAAGTGGAGGACATGCCTGTTTTTGGAACCATTGCGTCTCAGTTCAATGACCCTGGCACCAACCAGCTTTACAAACAGATAATTGACAAGATATCGGAGAAGACCGGTGGAGATTTCAAATCCACCTTCCAGATTACCCGGCAGCTGTCGGAAAAGATTTTTGTTATTCCTCCGAATCGGACCCGCTACTTGAGTGAAATCTCTGAAAATAACCGCAGCTACGATAAATGGGCTGAGGAGCAAAGTGAAATAGCTCAAAAACTGTATGCGATTCAAAAAGTAACAGACCTTGTACGATCAAACGCCACTCCCTCCGGTATGGAAAAAGGACTGGGTGATGAAGCACAAAAATTAAAACTAAACCTGGATCCCAAGAACTGGAAACTAATCGAGGATTGGCCGAAAAAAGTTCAGCTATATAAAGCGCCTGTCTTCAAGTTCAACGTTCGCGGCAAGGAACTTGGCATTCAGACACACACGGAGTCTCTCTCTCATTTACAAATTCCTAAAATTGCCTTGCCCAAGTATCAGGCATGGGGTGAGTTATTAAAATGGAGTCTGCAAGAAAATGTGCCCGGTGAATTTCCGTACACAGCAGGCATTTATCCATTCAAACGTGAAGGTGAAGACCCGGCCCGTATGTTTGCCGGTGAGGGCGGACCTGAGCGGACGAACCGAAGATTTCATTACGTCAGCCTGGGACTACCCGCCAAACGACTTTCAACAGCTTTTGATTCCGTCACCTTATATGGTAATGACCCGGATTACCGGCCGGATATTTATGGAAAAGTGGGCAACTCGGGTGTCAGCATCTGCTGCCTGGACGATGCGAAGAAATTATACAGTGGCTTCAACCTCACCGATCCAAAAACATCGGTATCCATGACCATCAACGGCCCTGCCCCGATGCTGCTTGCTTATTTTATGAACGTGGCCATCGACCAACAATGCGAGCTCTATATAAAGAAGAATGGGCTTGAAGAGCCGGTAAGAAAGAAGATCGACGAAATCTACAACAGGCTCTCCCCCTCTCCCCCGGAGAGGGACAGGCTTGCCCGCCGAAGCCCTGGCGAAGATGGGGGTGAGGCCTCCTATCAAGGCCCCCTCCCAAAGGGCAACGACGGCCTTGGTTTGATGCTCCTGGGTGCCACCGGCGATCAAGTCCTGCCAAAGGATGTGTATGAAAAAATTAAAGCCGACACACTTTCCCAGGTACGCGGCACCGTCCAGGCCGATATTTTAAAAGAAGATCAGGCACAGAACACCTGCATTTTCTCAACCGAGTTTGCCTTACGGCTGATGGGTGATGTGCAGCAATATTTCATTGATAAAAATATCCGCAACTTTTACTCCGTCTCCATATCCGGGTATCACATTGCAGAAGCAGGCGCCAACCCGATTTCACAACTGGCATTCACACTGGCTAATGGATTCACTTATGTAGAATACTACCTGAGCCGCGGGATGGACATCAATGAATTTGCACCGAATTTGTCATTCTTCTTCAGCAACGGTATTGATCCCGAATATTCCGTCATCGGAAGGGTGGCGCGCAGATTGTGGGCAAAAGCCATGAGGAATAAATATGGCGCCAATGCACGAAGTCAGATGTTGAAATATCATATTCAGACATCGGGCCGCTCCCTGCACGCACAGGAAATTGACTTCAACGACATCCGTACCACGTTGCAGGCGCTGTATGCGATCTACGACAACTGCAATTCGCTCCACACCAACGCATACGATGAAGCCATCACAACGCCCACCGAAGAATCTGTACGCAGGGCGATGGCGATACAACTTATCATCAATAAAGAGTTGGGGCTCGCAAAAAATGAGAACCCATTACAAGGCTCTTTTATTATAGAAGAACTCACCGACCTTGTTGAAGAGGCGGTACTAAGGGAGTTCGACAGGATTACCGAACGTGGCGGTGTATTGGGCGCAATGGAAACGATGTACCAACGTGGTAAAATCCAGGAAGAGAGTTTGTACTATGAAACATTGAAGCATAGCGGCGAGTTTCCGATCATCGGCGTCAATACGTTCTTAAGCTCAAAAGGTTCACCTACTATTATTCCACAGGAGGTAATCCGGGCAACCACCGAAGAGAAAGAGTATCAGATTAAAATGCTTCGTTCCTTACAAAAACTTCACAGCAATACATCCGGTGTGCAACTCAAACTACTTCAGGAAGCTTCTGTCATGAATAAGAATATCTTTGAAGCGCTAATGGAGGCCTGCAAAATTTGCTCGCTGGGTCAGATTACAAGCGCCCTGTTCGAAGTGGGTGGACAATATAGACGGAATATGTAAGGATATCCGGCACCTATCGCGGACTTGGGACAAACTATTTTTTAAGCCCATTCAGGAGGCTTCTTGAGTTTATACCCGCCTTTCTTTTCGACTTCCTTATCAAATTGATTGTCTCGGAGTTTTTTCTTTCCAAGCACCATAGATCCTTTCGCAACAGCGGCAACACTATTATTGTACCGTTTCGGGGGGAAGAAGACTGCTACTCGCTTGTTTTTGAAATAATTATGTACCGCTTGGATGGGAGGCACTAAGTCACTATCCCCAGAAATCAATATTGCAGTGTCAAAACTATCATGGTATGCGTCGATAATCATGTGGGTTGCAATATTTACATCCGTCATTTTCTCATTCTGCTCACTTCTTATGTCTCCACATCAAAAGCATTCAACGTTGTGTGCTTGATAGCGTCCATAAACCACATGAATTCCTACTGCTTCTAATGCCTCAATGTAGGTAGCCTGTCTTTTTTGCTTGTCTGGATTATTGGTAACCCTTGATGTGAAGTATTTTATATCTTTCACTTCTTGTCCTGGTTTAAGTAGCGAGCCAACCAACGACTTAATATTCAACCACTTGCAATCATCCAGATTAGCATCCAGCATTCCAAAATACAGGTTAAATCCGTCGATATAGACGATTATGCGCTCAATTTTTTGAGGAACCATATTGACTTGGCATCGTTTATTACGTATATTTACACCTGAACAGCGCTAAAGATAGCATCTTTAGTTTGACGCCCCGAGAATTGGGGCGTTTCCCTTTTTATATGGACCCGTAACAAAAAGGGGCTTATTCGGCCCCCTTCTTTTTTGTTATGTCTTTGTATTTCAATCGACCTTGTGTGTGCGAAAGAGTAAGAGAATCACACAGGATGAATTTGCAAAGCGTATCAACCTGACAAGGCAAAGTGTGTGGGAGATCGAGACATTCAGAGTGAAGGTCAAAGTAGGAACATTTGTAAAGATTGCAGTCGCATTTAATGTGCCGGTGCAAGTCCTTTTACAGTACGTCCTGGACCACGCACGAGAGGAGGATTAAAAAATTCACCTCATTATCACCCCGCAATTCCTTATTTCCACCTTGTCCCAAGTCCGCGATAGGTGCCGGATATCCTGACACGCTCCTTTAGGGATTTGTTTTCAATCGCCATTTCTCTAAATTAATCCCTTAACCAAATTTTAACATATGCGCCACTCCTCCATTCTGCTTTCGCTATTGCTGGTTTTGTTGATCCCCGCGTTCGCGCAAGATAAAGGGAAAACAAAAACGAAGCCTGGCCCTGCACCCGAAAAGACTTCGCTGGAAAACAAACCTGCCCTCCCCGCTCCTGTAAAAATCACTTCCGTGGAAGGCATTACTGAATACAAGCTTGCGAACGGCCTGCGGGTATTGATGTTCCCTGATCAATCGAAACAAACCATCACAGTAAATATTACCTACCTCGTAGGATCTAAACATGAAAACTATGGAGAAACCGGTATGGCTCATTTGCTGGAGCACCTTGTTTTTAAAGGCACACCGAATCACCCCAATATTCCACAGGAACTGACAGAACATGGCGCAAGACCTAATGGAACAACATGGGTAGACCGTACGAATTATTTTGAAACGTTCGCTGCCAGCGAAGAAAATTTGAAATGGGCCCTTGACCTGGAAGCTGATCGTATGGTCAATTCCTTTATCTCCAAAAAAGACCTTGATAGCGAGATGACCGTTGTCCGCAATGAATTTGAGTCAGGGGAAAATGATCCTTTCAGCGTGTTATTGGAGCGCGTCATGTCCACCGCCTACCTCTGGCACAATTACGGAAAATCCACCATTGGCTCGCGGGCAGACATTGAAAATGTTCCGATCGATCGTTTACAGGCTTTCTACAGAAAAAATTACCAGCCTGACAATACCGTCCTTTTGGTGGCCGGTAAAATCGATGAGGCCAAAACACTGGAGATGATCAATCAAAAATTCGGTCCGACCATCAAGCCTGAACGTTTGTTACAGCCAACATACACCAAAGACCCGACCCAGGACGGCGAGCGTTCCGTTTCTCTTAAACGTGTTGGTGACGTACAGTTGGCCATTGCAGCTTACCATTTGCCACCCGGATCCCATCCCGACTTTGCAGCAATCGATGTGCTCACGCAAATTCTGGGATCAGAACCGTCCGGCAGACTTTACAAAGCATTGGTTGAATCGAAGAAAGCGAGCAGGTCCGGTTCCTTTAACTTTCAGTTTAAGGACCCCGGCTTACTATTTGGTTATGCGGAAGTCTTAAAAGAAAAATCATTAGATGACGCAAAACAAACCATGTTAAAGACGCTTGATGAGATGGGGAAAAATCTTCCTACCCAGGAAGAAGTTGACCGCGCCAAGAATGAACTGTTGAAGCAAATCGAACTTTCCTTTAACTCTTCTCAAACCATTGGCTTGCAGTTGAGCGAATTTGTTGGCATGGGCGACTGGCGGCTGCTGTTTATCTCGCGTGACCGGATCAAAGCCGTGAAGCTAGATGATGTAAAACGTGTGATGGAAAAATATTTGAAACCGGATAACAGGACGGTGGGTGTTTTCATGCCCACACCGAAGCCGGATCGGTCGGATATTCCTAATCTCCCAAACATCGATTCGTTGGTCAGGGATTATAAAGGAACACAGACGATTGCCGTCGGTGAGGCCTTTGATCCGGCTCCGGCCAATATTGAATCGCGTACTGTTCGCACCACATTGCCAAACGGCGCCAAGCTTGCTACGCTTAGCAAAAAGACCCGTGGTGAAGCGGTACAGGTGCGTATGACATTCCGCATGGGCGATGATAAAGCATTGATGAACAAAGGAAACATTGGCGAATATGCTGCGAGCATGTTAAACAAAGGCACCTCGAAGCATACCCGGCAACAGATCAAAGATGAGTTTGACCGGTTAAAGGCAAACGTTACAATTTTTGGCGGGGCCCAGCAAGTAGCTGTAAACATTGAAACGACCCGACCCAACCTTGCGGACGTTTTGAAATTGGCTGGCGAGGTTTTGAGAGAGGCCAACTTCCCGGCCGATGAATTTGAGAAATTAAAAATTGAAGAGATCGCCGGCGTTGAGTCACAGCGAAGCGAGCCACAGGCCATTGCCTTAACCAAAATCCAAAAACACATTTCGCCATACGCAAAGAGTGACCCTCGGTATATCGAGGACTTTGATGAGTCAATTGCAAGTATAAAAGCGTTGAAACTGGAGGATGTGAAAAAATTTCACAAAGATTTCTACGGCGCTTCCAACGCCACGATGGCGGTGATTGGAGACTTTGACGAAGCACAGATTAAAACCTTGTTGACAGACCTGTTTGGGTCCTGGAAAAGCCCGTCACCCTACACACGGATTCCAAGTAAGGCGTATGTTGTTCAGACGATCAACGAGGCTTCTGAAACACCTGACAAAGCCAATGCATTCTTCGCGGCCGCTTACAATTTTGAGATGCGCGACGATAATCCGGATTATCCCGGCTTGGTGCTGGGCAATTATATGCTGGGAGGAGGATTTCTTAATTCGCGACTGGCCGTCCGCATACGTCAAAAAGAAGGTTTGAGCTATGGCGTCGGGTCACAGTTCAATGCCGGAGCGCTGGATCCAGTGGGTAGTTTCTTCGCCTTCGCCATCTATGCACCCGAAAATGTGGAGAAGCTGGAGAAAGCTTTTAAAGAGGAAATTCAGAAAGTAGTAGCAGAAGGTTTTACTGCCGAGGAAATTGCCGCTGCGAAATCCGGCTGGACGCAATCCCGGCAGGTGACACGGTCGCAGGATGCGCAATTGGCCGGTACGCTAAATAATTATTTATTTATAAATCGCACTTTGAAGTGGGATGAAGATTACGAAAAAGTGGTGAATAGCTTAACCGTGGAGCAAATCAATGGGGCGATGAACAAGCACCTTAAACCCGACATGATTTCAATCGTGAAGGCTGGTGATTTCGCAAAATCAAAAAAATAGTTCATCCCTGACAAAAAAGAGAGCCTTTCCGGAAATTCCCGGAAAGGCTTTTCTCTTGTTTACAGGTTGAATTAATACTTGATGGTACGAACGTTGCCGGCACTGTCTGTTACTTCAAATGTGGGTACACCTGCTACATTCTTCAGGTTATACACTATTTTCAGGTTACCGTTGGTCGCCCTGTCTTCACTGTGCACGAGGTTATCGGCGCCGTCGAAGATACGCACGTTGATCTGCTCAGGACGGCTGTTGGTCACGGCCAGAAGATATTTTCCTTCTTGGGTTATTTTCGAAATCCGCACATTTTTTACAGACGTTTCAGTAGCATACATCACTTTCCGGATTTGCTTTCCGCTTCCATCAGCAATCTCAATGGTGTACTCACCCCGCTCCATACCTGCAAAGTTGACGCTGCGAATGAATCCCGCTATGTTTCTGGTGGTCTCTGCAAAAACGATCTCTTGATTGTCATTAAGAATCGTCATTTTCACATTGCCAATTTTCTCACCTTCGTAGATTACCTTAAAGGTGTCCGTGTTCTTCTGACCGATTACCGCCACGCGGGAACTGTCAGGACTCTTTGCAAAGGCCGTTGTACCAATCAGTACAATAAGGGCTGCCAGGAAAAATTTTGTCTTCATAAGGATAGTTGTTTTGTTTTTGTTTTACGCTGATGCAAATGTACGGGAGGCGGATGTCGTGCGGCCGTTCGCTGTAAGGAAACTTGATTTTTAATCTGAAAAATCGATTGCGTTGGAAGAATAATTATTCTATTGAAATAATAGGGTAATAAGGCACTTCCGGCTTAAATTTTTTGATCCACTGAAATTCCCGCGAGCGTAATCGATTGCAATTTCCGTGCAAAAAAAATCGTCCCGAAAAATCGGGACGATTTTAGCTATTGATACTGTCTGTTACTTATTCACAACATTCGAAGCACCGTTTTTCCCAGTGACTTCGAACGAGAATGGACCTTGTAACTTGCTTAGATTATAAACCCGGGCAAAATTGCCACTCACGATATTCACATCTTCGTACACACGCTTACCCTCCTGATCAAAAATACGCACCGTGAGGCGGTCTTCACCCTTTCCGGCCAACCTAAACCTTTAATTTGGTTTGGGTATGAGACGATCGGTTACAAAATAAAGTTGCAGCGAAATTGTTAATTATTCTTAAAAAGAAAGTTAATCCCGCGATCGGTCAATAATAATTCAAAAGCGAACACCGGAAAAAGTCTCAAAAAAGATACATGAAATATACTTGCGGGCGTCTCTAAAAACTCCTTGTACCCTTCTCTTCCGGAGAAGTGTGACGGGTTGAGGCCATAAAAGGCAAGGTTTTTAAAGATGCCCTTGAGTAAGTGAGAAACTAATTCAGGTGAAATACGTCTTTAGCTTTTTCCGCCTCAGTAAGTAAATGCTTTTGGAACTTTAGACGGGATAAAAGAAAGGTTTCCATTTTATCACGCTCGGATAATACAAACTTGAGCCGGTCTTCAAAATCAAAGCCGAGTTCATTGGCTACGTGAAAGACAGAACACGGGGAAGGCAGTCTGGTGATTTTTAGAAGACGCATGAACTCTTCAAACTCATGCTGGAGTTTTGAGCTTACCGGCTCCTGCAAATTAACCTGCCAGAACCCCACGTCACCGCCGGGATAGAGCTTTTCCTTGAATGTCCGGAAAAGTGTTTCCATACGGAAAAGGTCCTGACATTTAACAATGATGTCTGATTCTCCGCCATCGTATCGTTTGATTACACTTTCCAACTTCACTAATGATCCAAGTTTTTCAGTATTAAGTGTATGGTTAAAGTAGATTCCAAAAGAGATATCACGTTCCTCTGCATCCTGTAGTAACTGCCGGTAGCGCGGTTCAAAAATATGAAGGGGTACCATTTCACCTGGCAGCGGAAAAATGGTGAGTGGAAACATGGGAATTCTTGTTTGATCGGCCATGCAGTAATAACACTAAAGTTATACGAAAGTTATCCGATTAAAAACGCACCAAATAATGGGGTTGCACCCCAAATTGCTCAATCAGTTTATGCTCCCCGGGCAAAAAGGACAGGTTGATCAGAAATGAATAGCCTGCCACAGTTCCTCCCAATTGTTGTACCAATTCACCAGCAGCTGCTGCCGTGCCTCCAGTAGCTAACAGATCATCGTGAATAATGACACGCATACCCGGATGTACAGCATCTTCGTGCATTTCGATTTCTGCTTGCCCATACTCAAGCATGTAGGCTCGTGTAATTTTTTTATAAGGAAGTTTGCCTGCCTTTCGTACCGGGACAAAAGGGATTTTAAGTTCTTGGGCTATGAGCATTCCAAAGATAAAGCCCCGTGCCTCAACCGCCGCAATCGCATCAGGGCGCAGTGTACGAACGTGCCGTACAATCGCTTCTACTACTTCCCCTCGCACAGTTGGACTGCCGAGGAGCGGAGTAATGTCTTTAAACAGAATTCCCGGCCTGGGAAAATCCTGAACGTCGCGTAAGAGGGGTTTAATCTTTTCTTCTATTGTCATGGGTGCCAAAATAGTAAATTTAAAAATATTGCTCCGGCCTCATCCCGGCCCTCTCCGGGGGAGAGGGAGGAGTTCCGGGGGCAGATTGGACTTCGCACTATTTATCCGTTATCAACCGATTACCAGATTACCGGTTACCTGATTTCTAAAATATACAAAGCATCAGATAATTATCCCTTCCATATTTTCCCTCTGATAATCACCTTTTCGATCAATTGACTTCCAAAACTGTAAGGCAGAAAAGTAAACGATGGCATCGGCTTCGTTATAAATACATTGGCGATCTTTCCAATAGTTATACTGCCGTGGGTTCCCAACAACTCCAGTGTGTAGGCTGTATTGATGGTAGCGGCATTGATGGCCTCTTCCGGCGTCATTCTCATTTTAATGCACGCGAGTGAAAGCATCAGTGACATGTTCCCACTTGGTGCGCTTCCAGGGTTGTAATCGCTTGCAATCGCAAGCGGAAGACCCGCGTCAATCATTTTACGGGCCGGGGGAAAAGGTAAATTCAGGAAAAAGGCGGCGCCGGGTAAAGCCGTTGGCATGGTGGTAGTGTTCTTTAACAGAAGTATCTCTTCCTCGCCAATATTTTCAAGGTGGTCTACACTACTAGCGCCGGTCTTCACCCCTGCCTGAACGCCGCCTGATCGATGGAGTTGGTTGGCATGGATGCGTGGTTTCATTCCAAACTTTTTTCCCCGCTCCACAATTCTCTCCGTTTCCTCTTGTGAAAAAAAACCCCGCTCACAGAACACATCAATATAATCGGCTAGTTTATCCTCCGCTACTGCAGGAATCATCTCTTCCAGCACAAGGTTTATATAATCCTCCTTTTTCATTTCCCTTGGCACCGCGTGCGCGCCAAGAAAAGTTGTCTTCACTGTGAGCGGAGTTTCTTTGCCGATACGCCGGGCAACCCTGAGCATTTTCAATTCATCATTTACTGTGAGGCCATAGCCGCTTTTAATTTCCACCGCTCCCGTGCCCATCTGGATAATTTCCTGTGCGCGTGGCAGCGATCGTTCAAACAACTCGTCTTCAGAAATTGCCTGGAGCTTCGTTGCTGAGTTGAGAATACCACCGCCCTGTGCTGCAATTTCTTCATACGTGGCCCCTTTAATTTTCATTACAAATTCTTCCTCGCGAGAAGCGGCAAACACGAGGTGCGTGTGACTATCCACAAAACTGGGGAACACATAGCCGCCGGCAGCATCGATTGTTTGTACAGCGTTGATTTCTGGAAGTTGGTTCATACTCCCGAAATCAGAAATCTTCTCTCCCGTGATCAGCAGAAATGCATTTTCAAGCACGGGAAGTCGCGACATTTCAGTGCCTGAAAGAAAATTTGGGGTTGATTCGCGGACCTGGACAAGCCCCCCGATATTGATAATGAGCAGGTCGGCCATTATCATTATTCAACCAGAATGAGCTCACCATTGCGGAAATAAATAAAAGGCAGCTCCTCGTTATCGTGACGAATTGAGAGTTTGTATCCCTTTGTCAGAAAGCCCGGCATGAGCCCATCTTTGGAAAGACCTTCCTGAAAATAAACACCATATTTTTTCAATGCTTGCCCGATGAACATCATGAAATCAAAACCATATTTGTAGTAGTTCCTGTATTCCGATGGAAAAGAGCCATGACTTTTCATAAAGCTTTTCCGGAAGTCGACAAATTTTGGCTGACGGAGGGGTGTGTAATTAGGTGCTGCAAACATTACGTGAAGACGTTCATATTTGGTCAGATCAACGGATGTGTTGTCAAGCCATGATTCGGAACCAATGACAATAACAGAATCTCCCCGTGACTCAACGCTGCTGATCACTTTCGTATAAATCAGCGGGTCATCGGATGCCACAAAGATGCTACCGATGCTGTCAAGTTTAAGTTTAAATTGAATGGGATTTTTAAATTCATCGAACTCGGTGGGTGAAGCCAGAATAGAGATAATCCGGGCTGCTGTTTCTTTGTGGAATTCTTCCGACCAAACGACCGTGAAACCAAGTTCCGTGGCGCGGTTTGCAAAATTAATTGCCATGACAGAATCCTTTGGTGTATCCCCATACATCACCATACAGTTTTTATTCCTGATCCGGCTGGTCAGTAATTCTGCCGACTTTGTGCCAATGGTCTCAAAGGAAGGTTGGAATAAAATAGCATAGGGATTCTGCCCTACAAATTCGGAATAACTTGAAACCGGGTGGATCATATTCGTTTGGTTCCTTTCAGAGAATTCTTGCACAATCCTGGCTTCATTACGGAAAAATGGGCCAACGATCAGATCTGTATTTTTTAGTTCTTCTGTTTCCAGCAATCTATTCAAAACTTCCTGGCCTCGTTCTGTATCATTGGGGTTTCCCTCTGTATCATAGGCGAGCAGATTAATTCGGGTACCTTGCTTCCTGAGCGTATCATTTGCGATCCGCATACCTTCATACAAATCAAGCATAACCTGATTCTGCTTTTTAACAGGCGAAGGATCAAGAGTGCTGGTGAGAAAAGGGAAGAGCACGCTCACGTTATATGAGTCTTTTAAAACGGGCAACGATGCGGCGGTAACAAATTGCTCACGAGGCAGATTAAACGTTTTAATAGCAGAGTCCAGCAGTATTTTATCCTGAACAACCGGCTTTTGCCGGCTAATGGCGAGGGCCAGCGCATATCCTACTTCGACGTCCAGTGGATATTCTTCCCACATCATTCTAAGTATTTCCGGGTCTGTGATCCGGGTAAGATAATGTCGTTTGAGCTTCGCAATCTCCTGCATCTCAATGTAATCTTCTTGTCTCACGGCACGCAACAAGAGCATCCCCTGGAAGTATTCCCGCTGGTCAAAGTAAATTTTCGCAAGCCAGTAATTTACCTCGTTCAACTGGTCCCATTCAGGGTACGTTTTCTTGATTTGCAGAAGCATGTCCTTGGCGAGAACGGAATAGTTTTGGCGGAGTGCCGCCAGGGCATAATAGAACGATGCGTATTCTGAATACGGATTGTCCTTGTCATACGCCAGCAATGGTTTATAAGATTCCATTGCAAGATTATACTTCCCTTCTGAAAAAAAGTCACACGCATTCTTATATTGGCGCTTTGTATCCTGTGCGGCTGCCATCTGAACAGCAAAAAGTGAGAGCGCACAAAAAGCAATGCGAACGAACAGTGTAAAACCTGAAACATTGAACATGAAACCGTGCGCTAGTTTTATTCCCATTCTATCGTGGCAGGCGGTTTTGAACTAATATCATATACCACCCGGTTGACACCTTTCACTTTATTAATAATCTCGGACGACATTTCGCTTAAAAATTCGTAGGGTAGATGCGACCAATCGGCGGTCATGCCATCCACGCTAATAACAGCCCTTAATGCCACCACTTTTTCGTACGTCCGTTCATCTCCCATCACCCCTACGGCCTGCACCGGAAGCAAAATCGCCCCAGCCTGCCATACTTTATCGTACAAGTTATGATTTCTCAGGCCTTGGATGAAAATGTTATCGACCTCCTGCAATATCCGTACCTTTTCCGGGGTAATATCACCTAAAATGCGAATGCCAAGCCCTGGCCCGGGAAATGGGTGCCGACCCAAAATGACAGGATCAATCTGCAACGTCTTTCCCACGAGCCTGACTTCATCTTTAAATAAGGCATTCAATGGTTCGACGACTTTCAACTTCATCGTAGCAGGCAAACCTCCAACGTTGTGATGTGATTTGATCGTTACCGATGGACCTTTCACGGAGACCGATTCTATTACATCCGGGTAGATCGTGCCCTGGCCAAGCCACTTAACATCGGTTATCTTATGGGATTCTTCATCAAACACGTCGATAAACGTTTTACCAATGGCTTTGCGCTTGGCCTCCGGATCTGACAAATCTTTCAATGCGCAATAGAATTTATCCTTTGCATCAACGCCTTTAATATTCAAACCCATTCCCTCGTAGGAGTTCAATACCTGTTGAAATTCATTCTTGCGAAGCAGACCATTGTCAACGAAAATACAATACAGATTTTTTCCAATGGCTTTATGGACCAATGTGGCGGCTACTGTTGAGTCGACTCCCCCGGAGAGGGCCATCACTACTTTATCAGTACCCAATTTTTTCTTCAACTCCGCCACTGTTGTCTCCACAAACTGATCGGGCGTCCAGTCCTGGGCACAGCCGCAAATATGAACTACAAAATTCCTGAGCAAATTTTTACCTTCGATAGTGTGCGTCACCTCGGGGTGAAACTGAATACAATAAATCTTTTCGCCCTTTTTTCTAAAGGCCGCAATCTTTACCGAATGTGTACTGGCGATCACTTCGAAAGCATCGCTGATAGATTCAATGGTGTCGGCGTGTGACATCCAAACCTGTGAATCGAGGGAGATTTCTTTTAACAATTCATTGTGATGGTCCACGGTGGTGAGTCGCGCCCGGCCATATTCACGTATTTGTGAAGGCAATACTTTACCGCCGGTTTTATATGCGATCAACTGTGCACCATAACATATTCCAAGTACCGGCACGTTTTTAAAAAGGGAGAGATCGACGTCCGGTGACCCGGCGTCACGAACGGAGCACGGGCTGCCTGATAGAATAATTCCCTTGGTCGCCGGTGTAATGGCTGGAATCTTATTGAACGGGTGAATTTCGCAATAGACGTTCAACTCACGTATCCGTCTGGCGATCAGTTGTGTGTATTGTGAACCGAAGTCGAGGATGAGAATTTGCTCTGCCATGCGCAAAAATAGAGTTCAAGGGCGGCTTAAAAAAGTTTGGAAAGAAAAATAAGTTAGGGATTCTGCATGTGGGTCCTGAATTGCCACGGGCTTAAGGCCATGGCCAAACTATTAAAACGGTGAGCCCAAACCTAGCCCCAACACAATCCCCACACGCAAGCCAAGGTTGGTGAAATCCGTGTAGGCAAAGTCCTTGCTCATGGTGGTGGAATAATCATAATGCACGGCAGCAATAACACCCCACGACATTTCCTTGCCCATTTTCAAAATAGCCCCAGCCTGTGGACGCGCGAGAAATCCCCACCCGTTGCCACTCGATGAGTAAATATTATAATAAAGTGTGTAGGAATTGTAACTAGCCCCTATTCCCAGGCCGGCAAAGGGCGAAAGTCTTTTTTCGGGTGTGAAGTAATAATCCCCGTTCAATGTTGCACAATAGGTCACAACGTATTTGTAAAAGTCGGTGGTAATAGCACCTCCATCTATATAGTACGTCTGCCGTGGAGCGTGATCGTCATAAGTGGCATTGCTAAAATCACCACCAACATAGAAATGATCACCGATCTTTTCCCGATAACCTGCCTGAAAGCCCTTAACCGAAGACTTTTTTATGAAATTTGTATTTGACAAGGGCATGTTAACATCCCATGAGAATGATAAAAACTTATCGAATACCTCCTGGGCCATTACGCCTGTTGCCGCGCAAGCGATCAAAATGATCATCATCAACCTTCTCATACTTATTTTTTGATGTACGTGGATTGGGCAAATGCCTGGTCTACTCCCTCCTTGGATTTTTGACGCGGATCGGGTGATGCAAGCACATCCCCGATGTTGGCTGTCCAAATTACCTTCACCTGGTTTTGACTGTTCTTATCTTTCAAATCAACGATCTCCATAATCAACGTTGCTGTGCTTCTTGAATAGCTTTGTATGTAGGGATAGTTGTAGTATCCACCATATCCATAGTAGGACGGATAATAATAGCTGGAATATCCTGATGTTGGATACACGACGGATGTAAACTGTGAATAATCCCGAACGACAAAAACTGCAATGCCCAAGTCGGGATTTTGCTTCCTTCCTACCTGGCTGTAGCCGGATTTATCAAGAATTCCTTTGATATCGCGGGAAATCAATTGAGCGTACTCACCGGTAATAACGGTGTCTTTTGGACTAGCGTTATAGATCTGCCCGATGGTATCAAGGGGCATAGCGTAGGTGGAAAACGATGAGAAATTAACGGTATTGTCATAACTGGTTTGAACAACCATGTCCCTGACCAGATCATTCAGATTAGGTTTAGGCTGGCATGCAGATAAGAAGAACAACACCCCCACCGCTGCATTTATAATGATAAGCGCTCGTTTCATGCAAAAAATATAACGTCTGCTATGGAAAAATATTTTATTGTGAACACTTAAAATATTGTGCCAGCAGGAATGGTGTGTACAGTCATTATGAAGGATTTAAGTAAATCCCTGATTTTACGGGATCTTTGTATCAGAAAGTGAATCAAAAAATCGGGTGCCTTTGGACTAAGTCCATGCAGTGCGGATTTCAATCTTCCACTTGAAAACAATATTCCTTCAGGTAATCGCCGGCATCGTCTACTCCGGCATAGAAGGCGCGGTTGAGGCAACTGCATCCTTCATCCGTTTTCTTGAGCTCCACCAATGCTATACCCTTGTAGAAGATCGCTTCTTTATTTTTAGGATCAAGACGGAGTGCAAGATTAACATATTGCAATCCCTGACTAAAATTTCCATCTTCAATGGAGACAGAGCCGGCGTACAGATATGCTGGGAGGTGGGTTGCATCCAACTCAATTGATTTATTAAAACTGACAAACGCGCTGTCCTTCTGTTTTAAATTATAGTAGGAAAGGCCCAGGTAGGTTTCTACTTCAGAATCATCTCCTAATTCCCTTGCAAGCAGTAAATCCTTCTTAGATGTTGCGAACTCACTCTTTTGAAGGTAAAGTAATCCCCGCCACTTCAAAAGGTCGGGGCTTGGTGGTTGCAGTTCCATGGCCTCGTTGAGGTTGGTCAGTTGCTTTTCATCATCACCCAACTCGCGATAAATAAATGCTTTCAAAAGTTTCGCCTGAGATACTTCCGGAAAAACCGGTATAAAAATATCAAGATCTTTAAGGGCGTTGGGATATTCTCCCATACTGTAATAACTGACAGCTCTCTTGTAGACAGCGCGATACACCGCTTTATCTTTTAGCTTGCTGACCGCAATGGCTTTGTTGTAAAACTTGATGGCCCCTTTGAAGTCCTGGTGATTGTAAAGAGTATCGCCTTTCACTTCCCACGCCTTCCACCTGGGCGATTGGGACCATGACGTGAGTGAAAGTCCGGAGAGTATCCAGACGAACGAAAAGAATAGTATTTTCTTACCTAACATCAAACTCTTAAATGGTAATCGGTAATCAGAATTCGGTAATCGGTATTTTTGAGATAGGCAATTCGTTCCAGCTAAAGAATTAAAATATGGGCGTCTCTAAAAACTCCTTGTATCCTTCTCTTCCGGAGAAGGGTGACGGGTTGAGGCCATAAAAAGGCATGTTTTTAGAGATGCCCATATGGGATAAGCAAAAAAAAATTATATTTCGGACTGTACTAAAAACGACACTGCCCAACGAATTGTCAATTGGTTGCCACCGCTTTGTTCCGGTCACGCTTCCGTTCAGTTTCGTTAAGATAAATCTTACGAAGGCGTATGGACTTAGGCGTTACTTCCACATACTCATCCGACTGGATGTATTCCAGCGCTTCCTCAAGCGAAAAGCGTACTGCAGGAGAAATGCGCATTTTTTCGTCGGAACCGGAGGCACGCATGTTGGTGAGTTTTTTTGTTTTGGTAACGTTGATCACCAAATCTCCACCCCGGCTATGCTCACCGATCACCTGGCCTTCGTACACCGGATCGCTGGGATCGATGAAGAATTTGCCGCGGTCCTGCAGGTTGTGCAAACTATATGGTATTGCCCCGCCTTGTTCCATGCTAATAAGCGATCCATTGATCCTTCCCGGAATTTCTCCACGGTACGGCTGATACTCTTTGAACCGGTGTGTTATGACGGCCTCGCCAGCGGTGACGTTCAGTAAATAATTCCTCAATCCAATGATTCCCCGTGAGGGCATCATGAATTTCAAAATCATCCGGTCCGCTTTCGGTTCCATGTTGGTCATCTCGCCTTTGCGTGCTGACACCGTCTCGATGGCCTTGCCGGCGTCTGCTTCGGGCAAGTCAATCGTCAACTCTTCCATGGGTTCACAGCGGACACCACCCACCTCTTTGAAAATTACCTGGGGCTGGCCGATCTGTAATTCGTATCCCTCGCGGCGCATGGTCTCAATCAGCACCGACAAGTGAAGTACACCCCTTCCAAAAACCAGTGTGCTATCGGCGGAACCTGTATCGGCCGTGCGCAAGGCCAGGTTCTTTTCCAATTCCAAATTCAAGCGATCTTTTATATGACGTGAGGTCACAAACTTTCCTTCCTTACCGTAGAACGGTGAGTTGTTGATCGTAAACAACATGCTCATGGTAGGCTCATCAATCTCGATGGACTCCATCGCCTCCGGATTCAGAGGATCGGCCACGGTGTCACCGATTTCAAAACCTTCCAAACCAACCAAAGCACAAATTTCACCTGCTTTTACTTCTTCTGATTTCTGTTTATCAAACCCTTCAAAGACATACAGTTCTTTAATACGACTTTTCACGATTGGGCCACCGTCACGTTTCATCAATAAAATCTGTTGACCAGGCTTTACTGAACCCCGGTGCACCCTTCCAATGGCCACACGACCGATGTACGATGAATATTCAAGCGATGTGATAAGCATCTGCGTATTACCTTCCTCAACCTTGGGTACCGGAATATATTTAATGATCCCATCCAGCAAGGGAACAATATCTGTAGTAGGCTGTTTCCAGTCACTGCTCATCCAGCCATGTTTAGCCGAACCGTAGAACGTAGGGAAGTTTAGCTGATCTTCTGTAGCATCCAGGGAGTACATTAAATCAAATACCGCC
>JANXYC010000001.1 GCA_025350305.1 Cyclobacteriaceae bacterium
GACACTAGCCATTAATTCCGTCTTTTTGCCATAGCGCACTTTAAAATAATCTCCGAGCGTGAGCAAGTTCATGTTGTACAGCTTCCGGGCAAAAAACAATCCGAAAAGGATAAGACACAAAGCCGCGCCAAAAGGGTCCTCAATCACGGCATACAATCCCCCTTTGAGGAACTCAGCGGATGCACCAAAGACAGTTTCGGAGCCAAACCAGGTGGCAAACAAAGCCGATGAACTCAGTAAAATCGGAAGGCTGCGTCCTGCGAGCATGAAATCCTTTGAGGTTCTAACCTTGCGGGCGGCCCAATACCCGATGAGGATGGTGAGAAAAAGATAAAGGATGATGGAGGCGAGAAGCAACTAGGGTGGTGACAGATTAATTATGCAACATTATTTGAAATCAGGTATTGGTCATAATAATAAGAAAATAGGCAGTAGGCAAGGGGCAGTAGGCAGGAAATACAGAAGAGCGCTGTCGTCTTTCATTGATATCTTGTTCCAAAATTAATTTTTCACAACACTAGGGTGGTTCAAACAAAAATAAATGAATTTCCTTTCACCCTTCGCACGCAAAATCATGTAATGGTCATGAATAATTATTCGCTGCTTTTTAGCTGAAAAGTCCTTGTAATGTTGAAGCCAAGGTGGATCGTTCCGTTGAAGAAGTCTCCGGCGGTCTCTGTCAGATACGCGCGCTCAGTAAGCCCACGGGAGTTAGTCATCACCAATTGAAAAACATGCCCGCCGGTTTCGATCTCTACACCAAACCCCAAAGGATTGTAGTACGGATTGCCTTGCTGGACATTAAAGCGATAGTAATACTCAGTTGTAAGAGCGACGCTTCGTGTAACCTTAAGACGTCCACCGAAGCCCAGCGCAACTTGGTCGTTGGCCTCAATCGTTTTATCTACCGTGTTTTTATGCACCATACTTGGCATAAGTTGAAGTGAAAGGTTTCGATTTACTTTTCTAGCGATTAGCAATTGGCTGGTATACGACATCCGGTCTTCCAACTGAATGTCATACGAAGCGTCTTGTGTTCGCGGTGATGTTCTTAAGGCTGCAATTCCAAAGGCCGTAACGGTGAAGGGCATGTTAATTACGCCAGAACTTTGTCTCAAAATCTTGTAGCGGAGATAACCATCCATTGTTTTGTCAACCGAGTTTCGACCAATGCCCACACCTAACTTATCGGTTAGTCCGTATTCGAGACCAATGCGCACATAGGCCTGGTCCAAACCAAAAAGATTGTAAACGCCACTGTTGATAGAACCAAAGCGGTGCGCAAAGATGAATTCAAGGGCACCCTTACCTTTTGTTTCTACCGTTTGGCCATTAATTAAACGCGTGCCCTTGAAAGTGGAAGTCGCATATTCAGTCGTCGCCTTCGTCTCCTTTTCCAATTCTTTCAAAAGATCATTCTGTGCTCGTCCAAAAAGGGGCAATAGAATTAGAAAAAAGAAGGCGTTATTTCTTTTCATAAGGTTTGAAAGTAAAATCAACGGAGACTTCAACTGCTTCGGCTATATTTTGCCATAAGATCTGTGGACGAGGTATTGAATAGTCTTCAAGTTTCACATTGAATTTGGACTTAATGAGTGCTTTGTCTTTGGTTATTTCGATGGTCCCCGGTACTTCTATTTCTTTTGTCACTCCGTGAATGGTCATTTTACCTGTGGCTTTCGCGGTTTGTTGTCCGGTGCTCTTCGCATCGTACCCTGTTATCTTTCCCTCAAAAGTGGCTGACTTGAATTTATCTGACTCCATATATTTTTCATTAAAGTGCTCCTGCATCAACGACTTGGCAAATTTGAACTCCTTGATAGGAATGGAGAACGCGATCTCGCCTGTCTCCAGGTCAAAAATACTGTTGGTTTTAGTGTTTTTTGCCGAGATGTCTTCAATGGCCGCATCTGAAAAAAATGTTATAAGTGATTTTTCAACGCTGAATTTTTGTCCAAGCGTGGTGAGACAGGAACAGGTAAGGAGGAGTAAAAGAAATTTTTTCATGGGTTTCAAAATTAATTAATTTTCAGTGGCGCCATCATCGACCCAACAGGCGATCTTCTGGATCTCATCATTGGTAAGCGTATTGCCTCCGATAGGCATGGTTCTGGCAGAAGTGCGGTTTTTAATGTCGATAGATTTGGCTTTGACATCAGAAAATTTAGTCCAATCGCGGCCCGTGGCACCGGCGCCATGACAACCCGAGAAGTTACAATTTGCTATAAAAATTGGCGTGATGTCGGCGCTATAACTTACACCAGTAGTGCCCCGCGGTACGGTTACCGTCAACATCCGTTGGCAATCTTCTTTATCTTTTACAATGACGGAATGATTACCATTTTTAAGACCCGTGAATGTAGAGGCCGATGCAAAGGTTCCATTATCAATTTTGATAAGGTAAGGAGGCGTTCCGCCGGAGGGTGTTATAGTAACTGAGCCATTGTCAGTTAAGCACTGATCGTCCTGAGCCGTAGTTACGGAAGTGGCAAGTGTTGAATTGCTGGCAGAGAGTTCTGCCTGTATCGATTTCTTGCAACCTTTTATGTCCTTAACAGTGACAACGTATGAGCCAGGTGCCAATCTATCAAACACAGGATTCGTTTGATAGATGCCATCGCCCAGGCTGAAATCATACGCCCCGATTCCACCCGTTGCAACCATGATAATCTGCCCATCGATTGACCTGCAACTGGTTGCATCCATTTTAGATAATAGGGCAATACCCAGGTCGGATTTAGAGCAATCGAAGCTAGTGGGTATTTCTTTATAGACGCAGGAGGTTGAATAGACGGAAGCAATAATAATGGCGAGGCGATTGAAAATAGTACTTTTCATAAATGATCAATCCAGTAAGAGTTGAAAATCTTCTTGCCTCAAATCACCCTGAAATTATGAAAAGGAATTGAAAGCAAAACAAAAAAAAAGAAAATCCCCCAAAGTCCTTGACCCCGGGGGAAATTCTTGTCTATAGTTGGCTTTAATCTGAGTCGAAGATATAGTCAACTGCCAGACCACGAAATCAAAAGACGATTAGAAGAATTTATAGCGGTCGAGCAGTCGATTTCGGCGTTAAAGTGCTTTTTATGGTATCCTTCATATCGTGATTTTCCTTGCGCACGCTATCTTTTACACTGGATTTTGAACCTGGAAAGGTTGTCTTGCTGCTGATGTCATACACCAGGGCAACAAGCGATATAATAAACACCACGGCAACTCCTACAAAGATTTTTTTTGATCGTGTCATGGATCGTACGATTCAACCCTTGAAATCTTCCAATTAAAAAGGGGCCTGCGCCCCAAGTTTTATTTGACTTTGTTAATTATTTCAGTGAATGCTTCCGGGTGATTCATCGCCAGGTCGGCGAGAACTTTCCTGTTCAAATCGATACCGGCTTTTTTCAGTTTCCCCATTAACTCCGAATAAGACATATCGTGTAATCTGGCACCTGCATTGATACGCTGGATCCAAAGGCCTCGGAAGTCGCGCTTCTTGGCTTTGCGATCGCGGTAGGCATACACCAGCCCTTTTTCGACCGCATTTTTGGCTACGGTCCATACATTTTTCTTTCTACCAAAGAAACCTTTGGCAAGTTTGAGCACCCTCTTGCGCTTGGCGCGGGATGCTACGTGGTTTACTGAACGTGGCATGTTGTTAAAATTTTTTGGTTGTTGGCGCCCTGTTTCCTTTATCAGGACAGGATCTTTAAGCCATACACCGGGTTAAACATTTGAAAAACCTCCCCGACGTATCGGGGTTACAGCGCATACGGAAGCATCGGCCTTACATTTCCTTCGTCTGCTTTTTTGACGATGGTTGCGTGGCTAAGTCTTCTTTTCTGCTTTGTTCCTTTTTTAGTCAGGATATGTCTTTTGTAAGCATGCTTGCGCTTGATCTTACCGCT
>JANXYC010000047.1 GCA_025350305.1 Cyclobacteriaceae bacterium
ATCAGGTTGCCCGGGCCGAGGGTACGCTTCAATCCCTTACCGGAATCAGAGGCCTGGTCCATCAATTGTTCAAGCGGCTTTTTGATAAATAAACTCATGAGTAGGTAAGGTTTGGCGTGTGTTAGCTCCTAAAAGTAAAAAGAATTATGTATTTCAAAACATCTGCAGGACTTGAATTGCCACGGCCTTAAGGCCGTGGCAATTTTGCATTAAAATAGTTTTCCTCTTTCAACCACGTCATCACAAGCTGGGTGGTTGTGTCTAAATCACGGGGCGCATTGCAAAGGATTACAAATAGGATTTTCTTCTCCGGGATGGACACATAGTTGGCCTGGAAGCCTCCCTGACTGCCTGTATGGCCGATGGTCTTTAATGAATCCGGGGTCTGTCCAATGAACCACGACCACCCGATGAACGGAGGTTTATCCGCTGACCAGTTGGGAAAATTTTTGATAACCGCTGACGCATCAATTGACGACGGATCCAGAAAAGTCCCCTTTCGCAGAGCCAGCTCATATCGGGTCAATTCTTCCACCGAACTCCACACACCGCCATTGCCAGCCGCGCAGAAAGTAGGTTCTTCACCGTAGTCATCTTCACGCCATTGTCGCTGGATCATCGTGTAAGCATGCGACACGCCTTTGCTGGGGTGATCTCCATCTGTGATCGTGGAGGTATTCATGCCAGAAGGAAGTAAAATAGTTTCAGTAGTAAAATCTTGCCACCGCTTGCCAGTCACTTGTTCGATAATAAGCGCCAGCGCATTATACGAAGGATTGGAATAATTGTATTTCGTTCCGGGTTCAAATTCAAGTGTATCGGTTTGAGTGACCGGGTACCAGTTCTCTGCATCCTTTGCAGTGAGATAAAGCACGGAATCTTTGCTCACTTCACGATTGTCGGGGAGGCCGGATGTGTGTGTGAGGAGGTGCTTGATCTTTACTTTTTGTGCGATTGTTTTGTTCTTAAAATTTGGAAAGTATTTAAGAAGACTGTCTTCAACTGAAAGTTTACCCTGCTTTTGCAGAATCAGGATGCTATTCGATACAAATGTTTTTGAGATCGAACCGAGATTAAAAAGTGTTTTGGTAGTGATGGGTTCTTTTGTATTAAGGTCACTTACACCATAGCCCCTGGAAAAGATCACCGTCGTGTCCTTCATTACGAGTACGGCGCCTCCGGGCTGATCGGCTGGGAACAATTGTGAAAAATGCCGGTCCATTTTTGTCTGAAATGGCTCCCTTGAACAAGAGAAGAGCAACAGCAGCAGGATGATTTTTTTCATGTTTACTTCGATGGCCGTGTTAGTTCTTTGATCAGCGTAACTTCCTTTTCACTGAAGGCGCTTCCGTCTTTTCGAAAGATGTCATGAAACCAGGTAGTGGGCTCCGGTGAGCCTTCTTTGGAACCCCACGGAAAGATGGTGTTGGTCTTGCCACTCACCAGGCCCCAATTTATCGCACCGACTTTATATTTTTTTAAGACTGGCAGATTTTTTTCAAATGTGCTATTGTTAGTCCGGGCCATGTACTCACTGCAAATTAACGGCCTGCCGAGTTGTTGCAAACGAAGAATTTCCGCTTCCAGGTTTTTTGCATCGCTGTAATTGTGGAAGGTGATAACATCAGAGTTTTGCAATTGAAAATCATTGTACCGTTTGAATTTTTCTTCTGCATTCCAGGTGGCGCACGTGAGGGGTTGTGAAGGCCGCACAGACCAGGCCCAGCGGAATATTTCCTGCATAAACGGAAAGGAGATCTCGGTCATGTCGCTGTTGCCAGGTTCGTTGTACAAATCCCACATTAAAATGCGGTTGTCATTTTTAAATTGAAGGAGAATATCCTTCACGTACAATTCAAGAAGCTCCCACTTTTCGGCATCGCCTACAATGGCTGGGCCGGGCGCACGCAGCCAACCACTATTATGGACCCCGGGTATGGGCTCCTGCTGTTTGCCTGGTTTAGGGTCCGGTAGCCAGCAATCGTCGAAAAGCACAAAAAGCGTTTTGATTTTATGTTTCGTGGCAATGGCCAGGAAGTCGTTCATTCTGGCTCCAAAACCGTGTCGATCGGTTTCCCAGGCAATATTGTGCAAATACACCCGGACCACGTTGAATCCGAGGTCTTGTGCCCAACCCAGTTCCCGGTCGATGGTTTTTGGATCGAAGGTTTCGGCCTGCCACATTTCAAGCTCGTTGATGGCAGTGCTGGGAATAAAATTACAACCGATCAGCCACGACTGCTTAGTATACCAATCGTTGGCCTGGGTTGCTGTCCAGATTTTTTGTGCCTGAACTGAAAAGCTCAGGACTAGAAACAGTAGGATTAATCGTATCATGTTAATTCTTCTTTTCAATTGGTGGTAAAATAAAATTGTCCAGCACACTCGGGAGTTTCATCATCGCTTCAATCTCCTTGGTAGTGCGTGGGGCGGATCCTGAAAGCAGCTCATGTCCGTCTTTTGTCACTACCACATCATCTTCAATGCGCACAGCAATGCCCAGCCATTTCTTATCACAGTTGCTGTCATCCGGAATGTAAATGCCCGGTTCCACGGTTATGACCATATTCTCTTTCAGTTCTCCATAATCACCACGATCGTGTACGTCCAGGCCAAGGTGATGGGAGAGACCATGCGGATAGTACCGGGTACCTTCAGATTCATTTTGAATGATGCCCAGGTCTTTTAATCCTTTGTTGACGATATCCCGCGCGATTTTACTGATCTGTTGGAACGTCACACCGGGTTTGATAGCATCCATAGCCGATTGTTGTGCATTCAAGACAATGTCATAAATCTGTTTTTGCTCAGGGGAGAATTTCCCGCTGGCAGGAATGGTGCGTGTAATGTCGGCCGTGTAGCCGTGGTATTCGGCGCCAAGATCCATGAGCACCAACTCTTTGTTGGTGATCGAGGGCTTGTAGTTTTCGATGTAATGTAATATACAGCCGTTGTGACCGCCCCCCACGATGGAACCATAACCAAGATCTTCTGCCTGATATCTTTTAAAAATAAATTCGTGTATTCCCTGTACCTCCCGTTCGGACATGCCTGGTTTCATAGCTTTCATCACCTCCACCTGTCCCTGACAGGAGATTCTAACAGCACGTTGGATCAACTCCAATTCTTCGGGTGTCTTGATACCGCGTAAGCCATCCATAATACTGCCAAGCTTCACCTCATTCAAGTTGTTTCTTTGTGGTTCCACGCTCAACGTTAGCCCGGTTTTTTCCTGAAAACTCGCCTTCGCCTTGAATTGATTGATGAGATCATAGAGATCGGATGAGTCACGCGGGTCGTTTCTCACATCATTCTGGAATTTATGAAAGAGTACTTCATCGAATTTGGAAAAATCAACGTTGTACTTCTTAAATTCCTTGTTATTAAAAGAAAGGTCAAAGCCGAGTTGTTCCCGTACGCCGGCATCGCCCAGCCTGCGGCCCGTCCACATTTCTGCTAAGGTATTGCGTGGCTGCACAAATATGATTTCATCGTAGGCCGCGCCTGTGGTTGAAGTTTGCTTGTCCTTAAAAATCAACAGCACGGCGTCTGGCTCTTTATAGCCGGAGAGGTAATAAAAATCCGGGTCCTGGTGATAGGCATACTCCACATCGTTGGCGCGGTTTCTTACGGCGTTTGCAAAAAACACCGCCACTGAATTTGGGGGCATGTCTTCACGCAAATGTTGACGGCGCTGCTTGTGAAATTCCTTGTTTAAGAAGTCAGCTGGCAAGTCGGGGTTTTGCGAAAATCCGGCAAGGGAAGCAACGAGAAAAATGTAAAGCGGCAGTGATTTCATACAACGGGAATTTGTCTAAATATCAGAATTTGAATTGACATATATGAGAGATGTCCCCGGTGTTAAAATTAGCAACAATTGCTAATCCTACTTTGTCATATTTAGATTTTTTGGGTCACAACGAGCCCGAAGATGACACAACGAGCACAACGAAACAGGACCAATGATCCGCTGGACCTTGATTTCGTAGTGCTCGTAGTGGTTCGTTGTGTTCTTCGTGACC
>JANXYC010000048.1 GCA_025350305.1 Cyclobacteriaceae bacterium
GGTCACGAAGAACACAACGAACCACTACGAGCACTACGAAATCAAGGTCCAGCGGATCATTGGTCCTGTTTCGTTGTGCTCGTTGTGTCATCTTCGGGCTCGTTGTGACCCAAAAAATCTAAATATGACAAAGTAGGATTAATTCATTAGGGGCTATTGTTTTCCGTTCTTCTGAAGTCCACCCGGTAATATGCTCGGAGGAAGGACTGCGATAAATAGTCTCGAATTTTTCATCCATCAGCGAAGTAATACTGAAATCATTTTCGACCAACGCACGAAAGCGTTGCTCACTTGCTGCCAGGATTTCCTCGCCTTCCTTCTTTTCTGTAGTGTCTTGTGTGATTCCAAATAGTCTCACCGGTTTTCCGTTCTGGTCAAACTCAAACTTCCATTTGGCATAGCAATATCTTGTCGCACCATCCCTTCTAATAAAACGGTAGTCGAACGAAGTGCTTGTGCCAGAGGCTAAGGCCTGCTCTGTCTTCCTGGTCACAAAATCCAAATCGTCCGGATGCACCAACTCCAGGAACGTATTCATGGATGCTTGCGATTCCTCCTTATTTATTCCATAAATAGCGTATAGTTCATCCGACCATGTTTGGGTATTTTTTATTAAATCAACTTCCCAATTACCGATATGGGCGATCGCTTGTGCCTCCTTTAATCTTGATTCGCTTACCTGAAGTTTTTCAAAGGCTTCCTTTCTGAGCGTTATGTCACGATTAACACTCAAAAAGCCCTTGAATTGTTTGTGCTTGTTGTAAAGTGGTATTGTATTCGCTTCAACATTCAAAGGTTGCCCATCCCTGCGATACTGGACGAGTTCCGAACGATACGACCCATGCTTCTTTACCTCCAGTAAAATTACCGTTCTTTCTTCCGTGGTCAGTTCAGACTTCAGAATACCAGTTGAATTTTGGCCAAGAACTTCAGCTTCACGCCAGCCGTACATTACCTCAGCAGCCCTATTCCAGGAAGTGATTCGCAACTGATCATCGGTGGCGATCACAGCATCGTTTATGTATTTAAGAAGATTAGCCCGATATTCAATCTCCTCGGCTGCCTGCTTTCGTTCCGTAATGTTATCAACCAGGCAAACAAAATATCCTTTTTCAGGACAATACAATGAAATCGAAAACCACCTGTTCAGCGGTTCGGCATAGGTCTCAAACGTTTCAGGTTTTCCGGATAAAGCAACCCTGCCCACCATTTCGCTATACACCGGATCTGATTCCAGTAACCCTGGCATGACCTCCGATATTTTTTTTCCGCGCACTTCTTTTAAACCTGTCAACGATTCATAGGCTTTATTGACTTCCAGATAGATGTAGTCGTTCACCTTGCCACTATCAAAAAGTACCTTGCAATACGAAAATCCATGAAGCATATTTTCGAAAAGCTCTCGATATACCCCTTCGCTCGTCGCGAGTTTTTCAGTATCCCTAGTCACTTTTTGTTTCAGTGCAAAATTCAGTTTCGCCAATGCCGCGGCTGAATTTTTACGAATGGCAACGACAAGCACAGTAACAATGGTGACAATAAAGGAGATGATAGACAGCTTTTTTTTCATAGCTCCGATTAGAATTATTTTCCTTTAAGAATTAAAGTCTTCACACGTTTCGCCGAAGTAGAAAGTTACCCATTTTAAAATTGGCATTTCACGATTTTAATCATGATTTTTCTCAAAGAAAAAAATGCGATAGATAGGTTAAAGAAGTTTTTAGCTACTTTAGCATAGTCAACATTGACGTTGATCCCGCAACATTCAAATGAAATCGACGGAAAAAATTAAAGTATTGCTGGTCGATGATCACCAATTGATCCGCGACGGTGTTAAATCTATGTTGGAAAACACGGACGATTTAGAAGTGATTGGATCGGTGGCATCGGGTGAAGATTCGATCAACGAGGTGCGGGAAACCAGGCCTGACGTAATACTCATGGACATTCTGATGGGGGGCATGACAGGTATTGAAGCTACCCGCTGGATAAAGGATTTTGATCCAACCGTCAAAGTGGTGTTGTTAACCATGGAAATCAGCAAAGAGTATGTCTCAGCAGGTATCAAATCGGGAGTAGACGGGTACTTGCCAAAGGATGTGGACAAAGAAACACTTCTCAATGCCATACGAATGGTTCGCGGCGGCGGCCGTTTTTTCAATGATGCAATCATGAAGCTTGTGTTTGAAGATTTTTATACACACGAAAAGTTAAAAAGTACGGATAAGAAGCTACCCAACGACCTGACCAAAAGGGAACATGAGATCCTGGGACTGGTAGCCTCTGGCAAAACAAATAAAGAATTGGCGGAAGCACTGTTCATCAGTATAAAAACGGTAGAGACTCACAAGACGCACATCATGGAAAAACTGGGGCTCAGGAACACGACCGAATTGGTGAAATACGCAATCAAGAACAAAATTATCTCGATCGATAGCCTCTAACGATCAGGGTTTACCCCTATTTAGTCGGGGTTTACCCTTGCTTGTTTCTCAGAAGCACCCTGCACCGATCTCCTAACTACTCAGGAGTTTCCATTAAGATCCCTGTAAATCCTGGCATTCAAGGCCATTTCCACACTATTGCCCCGATTTTTTGAAAATCAGCCCGGCTCTGATTTATCGTGCCCTGTATCCCCACACCTTTGATCTATCAAACGGAAAAAGTATTTCAAAAACTTAAATGACGAACACGATGATATCCACTGGCAAAATTAAGAACAGGTTGTTCTACGCAGCGATGCTCATGATTTACTCGGCATTGACAACACTTTTATTCTTTGTAGTGGGCTTTATATCAAGTCCAATTCCCGTTGCGACCTCAAAACTAAGCGATCCGGCTGGCATTGAGTCAATGGCCGGGTTTCCGACCACCCTACTGAACGATCAAACAACATTCAACATTAAAGCTTAATACCATCACGATGAAACTCACCTGGCAACAAAGAATCAATGGATCAATGATCCTGCTTTTCATTTTAGTGGCAGCATTTTATTATTCCTATGCAACTCAGGCAAAATGGTTGAGGCCAGACCGACATTCCCGTGCTTCTTCAACTATCAGGGTTGAGGCTACCACAACGACTTCCGCCAAATTTTAATAAAAAATTAATTCAAACAATCTAAACAATAAGAACATGACACTTAACAATAAATTCAGAGGAAA
>JANXYC010000051.1 GCA_025350305.1 Cyclobacteriaceae bacterium
CTTCATGCGAAATTCGAATTAAAACGACTCCACCATGAAACAATACATAATCAAACTCAAAGGGACAGAAAATCAATATTTGAAAAATTACGATATGTTCAACGGTGGTACTTATGGCACTAAAAAAGAGGCTAAGAGGTTCACAGACCACCTCACTGCTTCAATCATTGCAACGAAGACGGGTAATACCGTTAAAGAAGATAATTAAAGTTTTAGCCCGCCCCGTGATTGGTGTTCGAGCAAGCACTCGCGCGTTGCGACACCAACACGCCTGCGAACGTTCAGCACGCGTCAACCCGTCGGGCCTTTACCCCACCCATCTGGCGCAAGTGTTCCGCAGAGACACTTGCGATCTTTCACGCTTGGTGTTTCGCACCACCAAAAAAAACAAGCCTGCCAGAAGAATCAAATCATGCTTTCCATCCGAAGTTTAGTGCTCACTGCAACTTCGAGAGTGGTTCGTGCGGCTATGCGGACGTGCACACGTTGGTGTCGCCGCCCGCAATCCATCGCGAACACCAACACGGGGCGCTCCTGGAAGAGTGGAATTTTGAAGTTACCCGCTTTGCTTTGGTCTGCCTCCCACAATCAAACCTATATCGAACCTCTTACTGATATTGGCGAGATAAAAAATCTTCGAAAGGCATTCTTAGTTTGTCACTTTGACTGAAACCGAAAATACGCATGCCATTCAGAAGATCAATCTGAATCTGTAACTAGGATATGAGGGCAACGAGTTGTATTTTATCGGTCGCAATCACTTTGTCAATTGGCGGTTATGAAACTAAGGGAAATCATCCACGACGTCTTTGACATTGACCGGAGTCTCGCGAAAACATTCATTACACTTTTTATCAACCCAAGGAAGGTTATCGGCAACCCCGGCGATTACATGAAGCCCTGGCATTATGCTACTTATGTTGTGACCATTAGCAGTCTCCTGTAGCAGTCTCCTGTTTTGGACCGTCATTCACTTGCTGGGCGACCCGACTGAAAATCATATGATATGGCATTGCCAGACAGGGTCTTTCGCCTTACCAATGGATATGTTCATTTTTATGAAAACACTCAGCCGCTTAAAAGACTCCTGCTGGGTGCGATTGCCTTCTATGTGGGAATTCAAATTTCCTTTTATGGCCAACGAAAATATCTTTTTGCGATATCCCTTTACCTGATAGGCCAATCTGTCTTTTTGGTTTTTATCGTTCAGTCGCTTAGGATGATAATCCTGGGCGGAGGCGTACTCAACAGCGGCGATTCCATTGCGGGTATCCTGACTCATACCATTTACCTTAGCTACGCAGTCGTGAATGTGTTCGGGCCAAGGTGGTGGATTTTTATAGTTAAATTAATTTTGGTTGTGACAATTTATTATGGACTGTACACCACAATATCATCCATGGGACTGCATGCGCTTTATTATCGTTTACTGAACCAGGATGAAAATTTCTATAATCCAAGACCTAATTCAACACCTCTCACAAGTACAATATTGTTAAACGATCATTCTTCACAATCAACCGCTAAGCACCCTTCGGTAGTGTCAGCGGATTCTTTGCAATTCGAGATTCAGTGGATGGCGCCAATGGGGAGGTATCCTACGCTTCTGTTTCTGCATTTTCAAAAGACGTGCTTGTGCCCCGATGGTCTACCACGATTTTCCAAAAGGTTGATCGCTATTCCCCGGATTCTACTGGTGTTTTCCTTCGATTGGATTTGATCCATCAAAGTGTTATTGTATGTTACCGGATTTCTAAAAATCAGAACGCTCATATTCGAGTGGCCTCTATAGACGTGCGCACTGGTGCGTTAAAGTATCAAAAAGATATTGATATTAAGGCAGACGACCTGACCTTGAACGACTTTACGGTAGATTCCACCGGAATTTACATATGCGGTTCGGCGAACAACTTGTATGGTAAATTCGGTCTTGGCTTGCTGATCCTGTTAGATCCGGTGAAAGGGGACGTGGTAGCTTCCCGCTTTTTGGGTGAGACCAGTTTTTCTTCGGTGACTTCTCGTAACAAGATGATGCTGAAGGGTGATAGCCTGAAACTAAGTGCCTCCCGTAATTACAAACGGCTCATGTATTTCCCCACAGTTGAATGGTTTACTATATCGATGGCTAAGCGTGAGTTGCTGTATTAAATTCCCGAGCTTATTGAGGTAAAAATTTAATGCGGTCGCCAACCTAAAGTTCCAGGTGCGGGACCCGAGCGAAGGCCCCATAATTTCTGCCCGATGCAGATAAGGATAGGTCCAAGTCTCACAGCCCGCCAGTTCTCACTCAAGACTTGAATCCGCCCGCCGTTTTTATTAAAGACTGCGCCCGTAGGGAGTTTTAGTTTTTTCCAAATTGATAAGCCATCCCCATCCGGATGCCGATGCTGCCGGCTTCAGGGTGTCTGGATATCTGCGTCTGAAAGAGGGCTTCAGCCTGCGCAATAAAGTGAGACGATACCTTAAAATTCGTTCCAAGCTGGAGGACAGCCAGACCCATCAACCGGTGATGTGCCCCTTGAACCGGAACAGTTATGTCGCCGGACGTTTGAGTTGATGTGGTGGTTTGTACTTGTTGATGATGGCAATGCCTCCTATGTCCAGGAATCCCCGAGCCTCCACCAAACCCCGTGCTGACATAAGGTTGGAATCGATTAAAAGTAAAGGGGGCATAGCGTATGGCGAGTGTTCCTTGCCCACCTGAAAATGCACTGTTGCCGCTGTTCATTTGAGCATCGCCTACAACTGAAAAGATTTTAGACAGGCCGTATTCCGTGCGCAAACCAACTATTGAATTCGTGCCACCGCCCATCAACACACCACTCGTGAACCCGGCACGAAAGAAAAAGGGATTGAACAGCGTGTTCCGATGACGGAGATTCGTTAACACCATATCAGAATCCTGGGCCTCGACTATCGATGAGGTGAGACAAAAAATAAAAAAAGCAACGAACCCTGATTTCACGTTAAGATTCTTCATATCAAAGGTGGTTTTAAGGGATCCAATAAATGCTGACCCATTCAAATGTACTTTATTTACACCTGAATATCAAGCAAAAATCGGAGATGGCCTTGATATTTTGGTAGCACCGCCAAGTGGAGATTTCGCTACCTTTGACCACCAAATGTCTAAGAAACTAATATTTGTTCTTCTCCTGATTGCTGCTTCTTATTGCAAAAAAGAAGGTGTGGGTATTGATTGCAGTCATTTGAACAGTGGAGTTATTAATTTAAACTCCATTGTGGTCAAGCCCGTAATTGATGAACTGACAGGTGACCTGAATGCAAAAGATGGCATTGGCCAAAAAGCCAATCTGGATATTCTTGCGAGCCGGTTAAATTCTCATTGCTCAAATTTGAATGCAACCGTAATTTGCTATGCCTGCCTTTATTCTAATCCACCGCAGTCCATGATCCGTATAAAGGCTGATTCCGTCGGAGTAAGCGTGACACGTACTATTCTTATCATGACGCCCTCTGACGGTACCTTGAAATGGGGAAGCATTCAAAAATAGTCACCGTTTGTAAAAAATCGCTTGTGGAAAATTGCATAACCGCATCATCAAAAACAGCCAGCTCATCTTCCGAATTGTTGAAAACAGACCCTAATCAAACAAAGGTATTCTATGGAATCGGGTAACTTTTGAAGGCTTCGGGAGTGTACATTCAACCATGAATAGTGACACCAAAAAATAAACCTTTTATCAAAAACGAATCATCATACCAATCACGGCAATCAAGAAAATAAAAGTATCTTTTGTTAAGGCTTAATCGTCTGTTAGTCAATTGTTTACTGTATTTTCCTATTAGAAAATACTTGTGAGGTGAGCGCATAGTTGCCAGCAAACCGGAAAAGACAAGGGTTTGTATCCAAGTGTCATTTACATACATTCGGAAGTGAAATCACAATTCGCCTCATCAAATTGGCCCGCATACGCGACCGTTTTCTTCCTGCCTTGCCTTTTTTGTCCTTGCCACACGCGTGCGCAGATTGCCGATACTACTTTCGCCCGAAAATCTATACTCTTTGCCATGGAACTTTATGATCACTCAACTCATAAAGATTCTCATTTATTCAATGGCACGGAGTACAAAGAAAATCCGAGATACGGCGAGGGTCATCCGTTTTTCATTGATGAAGAGTTTAAAGACGGAACCATTCTATACGATGATCAGCTGTACGAAAATGTTCCCCTGCTTTTTGACATTTTGCGGGGTGATCTTGTGACTGAACGAACCCAAGACGGGGCCAGAATCAGGCTCGTCCCGGAGAAAATAAGTTATTTCATTATGCAAAAGCATACGTTCGTCCGGCTTGTAGCCCAGACCTACGATGGCCTGCCAAGAACGGATTTTTATGAAGTGCTCCATCGCGGGAACACCAGCGCCTATGCGCTGCATCAGAAAAAGTCCAATGACAGGGTATCAATGAACCGTATAGAAACCACGATTGACGTCCAGGATCGCTACTTTATTTATAAAGATGGGAAATACAAGCAGGTAAAAACAAAGAGATCCGTTTTAAAAATTCTTTTCGCCAAGAAAAGTCAGTTGAAACAATTCATTAAAGGAAATAAGATTCGATTCAGCGAAGACCGTGATTTAGCAATTACAAGAATCACAGAATATTACGATCGTTTACAGAATTGAGATGAATTGCCTGCGATCGTTCTTTTTTGTCCATGCCCTTCTCGTGTACTGCACTTCTCTTGCACAGGACCCCGGCGAAGTGGTGAGTGGAGATTTTACCAACTCAACTTTTCAGCGGTTCGTTCTTTCCGTTGAGTCTAAAACAAGTTTTCATTTTTACTATGATGTCGCGTTGCTGGATACATTGAAGGTTGATTTTATCATCAACAAGAAGCCGCTCGAAGAAGCGTTGTCCAAAGTTTTTGTCAATTCAGATTTTCATTACGCAATTGACAAGCAGTCCAGGGTTTACATCACCCGCGACATTGAAATACAAACAGAGCTGCCAGCGGGGTTCTTCGAATATAATTCTCCCATGGAAAATCAGAACGATTTTGTGTCCGAAAATTATTTCAATAGCAGACAAAAAGAAAAATCACAGGCTTCAATTGAAGAAAAACTTTTTGTCATGGGCTCAAAAACCGTTTCCGGCAAAAACAATCCTGTGATAGCCGGTCACATTCGAAACATTGAATCAGGAGAGGCTATCGTAGGTGCGGTTATCTATGTAGAAAACCCATGGAAGGGTACAGCGACAGATCAATTTGGCTTTTATTCGTTTTCCATGCCTCGTGGCCAGCATGAATTGAAAATCAAAAGCCTCGGAATGAAAAATACCAGGCGCCAGGTAATGGTGTATTCGGACGGCAAGCTCAATATTGAAATGCAGGAAGACGTTGTGCCATTGAGAGAAGTGGTGATTCAATCCGAACGGGATGTAAACGTAACGGGCTTGCAGATGGGTGTGGAGAAACTTGATATCAAAACCATCAAGCAAATTCCTTCAGCCCTTGGAGAGGCCGACATTCTCCGATCGGTGCTTACCCTGCCCGGCGTTCAGTCGGTTGGCGAAGGCACTGTCGGAATCAACGTGAGAGGAGGAGCTACCAGTCAAAACCTGATTCTTTTTAATGATGCCACCATCTACAACCCTTCTCATCTTTTCGGCTTCTTCTCTGCATTCAATCCCGATATTCTCAAAAATGTGGAGTTATATAAAAGCGGCATTCCAGCGGAATACGGTGGCCGTCTTGCCTCGGTCCTGGAAGTGACAACGCGCGACGGCAACAAGAAAAAATTTGCCGGCTCCGGGGGAATAAGTCCCATTACTGGAAGGCTCACCCTTGAAGGTCCTCTCATCAAAGAAAAAATATCATTTATCCTGGCTGGTCGCTCAACTTATTCTGACTGGCTTCTTAGTCAGATTCCCAATCAAAACATCAGCAAAAGTCAGGCATCTTTTTATGATATCAATGCGGGTATTGCGCACGAGATCAATGACAAAAACTCCGTTAGGATTTCCGGCTACTTCAGTAAGGACCAATTCCGACTTGGAAATGATACATCTTACAGCTACACCAATCAAAACGCCTCTGTCAAGTGGAAACATATCTTCTCGAACAAATTGTACGGCGTCGCCACAGGAGGTTTTAGTCGTTATGAATATTCTATTGCCAGCACTAAAAATCCCGTGAATGCCTTCACGCTAACCTACAGGATCGCCCAGACGAATCTCAAAGCAGACTTCAATTATTTTCTAACACCTCAACACACTATAAATTTTGGAGCAAGCAGCATTTATTATACTCTTCAACCGGGCAGTCAGATTGCGAACGGTCCAGCATCACTGATCACACCTGATATTGGGCAGTCCGAGCAAGGATCCGAGAATGCAGTGTACGTCAGCGATCGTTTCGAATTGAATTCCCGGCTTTCGTTCAACTATGGCATTCGCTATTCCTTGTATAGCTTCCTGGGTCCCAAAAATGTTATAAATTACGTCCCGGGTTCACCCAAGGAGGAAAGCAGCGCCATCGATACCATACACTATAAATCAGGAAAGAACATCGCCACTTACCAGGGTCCTGAATATCGTTTTTCAGCGCGCTACATGCTATCCGGTAACGCATCATTAAAGATCAGTTATAACAGAATGCGGCAATATATCCAGATGCTATCCAACACTACAGCAATTTCTCCGACGGACGTCTGGAAGCTGAGTGACTCTTACATAAAGCCTCAGATCGGTGATCAGTTTTCGGTAGGGTTTTACAAAAACCTGAAGTCCAATGCACTTGAAGCCTCTGCAGAAGTCTATTACAAATCCACGCAGAATTTTCTGGACTATAAAAGTGGCGCTACCCTCCTGCTCAACCATCATATCGAGACGGACATTCTCAACGCCAAGGGAATGGCCTATGGAGTGGAACTTCTTTTGAAAAAAATGACAGGTAAACTCAACGGTTGGTTAAGCTATACCTATGCACGATCGCTGGTGCAAACGAAGAGCCCCTTTGCCTCGGAAACTATCAACGATGGGAAGTTTTATCCGAGTAATTATGATAAGCCCCATTCCATCAACGTAATCAGTAATTATAAATTCAATCGGCGTTTCAGTATCTCTCTTAATTATACTTACAGCTCGGGGCGACCAATAACGCTTCCGTTGGCGAAATATGAATCCGACGGAGTGATGAGACTATTTTATTCCCAACGCAATCAATATCGGATTCCCGACTATTGGCGGGCCGATATTTCTCTGAATATTGAAGGCAACCACAGAATCCGGAAGCTGGCTCATAGCTCTTGGACAATAGCCGTGTATAATATTACCGGCAGACGGAATGCATATTCTGTTTATTTCGTTTCGCAGAATGGAACGATACAAGGTTATAAGCTTTCAATTTTTGGGAATCCGATTCCTACTATTACGTATAACTTCAGATTTTAGATGGAACGTAGAACCCAGCCATATCTGCAACGAACACTCTTATATTTGGTAAGCATACTCTTTGCCGGCGCTTGCATTGAACCTTATACTCCAAAACTAACTAAAACCGACTCTAATATTCTTGTGGTGCATGGATTTCTTAACGTAGGTGATGGCTCCTGTAAAATTCAGCTAAGCCGGTCAGAGGACTTAAACAACAACGGTTCAGCAGCATCGGTGGCCGATGCCCAGGTATCTGTAAAAAGTGATGATGGAGCCAATTATCCACTTCACAATTATGGAAGTGGGTCCTACGCGACTTCCGGTCTTTCCTTGAATCAGGCAAAGAAATATTTCCTCCAGATCGCTGCTTCAGATGGACAACTATATGAATCCGATCAGGTGCCGGTAAAACAAACCCCTCCAATTGACAGTGTAACGTGGGAAGTAGATAGCTTCCATGACGGAGTAAATATTTATGTAAACACCCACGACCCCTCGAATGCTACCCGCTATTATTTATGGGATTTCGTAGAGACATGGAGATATGCTACCCCCTTTCAATCAACAGTCGAGTACGAGGGAACCCAAATCGTGGCCCGCAAGAATGACATTGCCAATTGCTATACAACTGCCCAGGGTACAAAGATTGTTATCGGCACTTCTGAAAAACTGAGCTCGGATGTAATACGTCAGGCTCTGGTGACCGCTATCCCTCAAGTTTCGGTCAAACTCAGAATCCGGTACAGTATCCTCGTTCGTGAGTATGCCCTTACCAAAGAAGCATTCGATTATTGGCAGAGTATTAAGAAAAACAATGAGAACCTGGGCACACTCTTCGCGCCCCTTCCCTCTCAACTTACCGGAAACATTCACAGCGTGAGTAGCAGCAAGCCTGTAATTGGCTACTTCAGCGCTTTCTCTGTATCGGAAAAGAGAATCTTTATTGATAGAAATCAATTGCCCCACATCCTTCGCCAAACCGGATATGAAACCTGCGAATCCGATACGCTGCTTGTGGCGTACCTTCCGCGGCCTGTGGACATACCAAAATTTGTCCGTATTTGGGGTCTTATCACTCCGCTTTATAGTGGCCCGCAATTAATTGGCTATCTCAGAGCCGATTGGACGTGCGTTGACTGCACTCTCCGGGGAGGCACAACCGTCAAACCCGATTTCTGGCAATAGATGATGACCTTTCCAAGCCATACACGATTCCTGATTTCTATTTTTTTCTGGATTCTGACTGCTTTGTCCGCAGCCGCCCAGAATGAAATCTTAAGCCGGCTCTTACAGAATTTTGATAACCAGCGAAGCCGGTCCTTACAGGAAAAACTCTATGTTCATACCGATCGGTCCACATATGTTGCCGGGGAGACCATGTGGCTTAGCATCTACTACATGGATGGTTCATTCCACACGCCTCTTGACATCAGCAAAGTTGCGTACATAGAAATACTCGACAAAGACGGTAAGCCAGTAGCGCAAACAAAGGTGGAACTACGCAAGGGCGGGCATGGTTCACTATTTCTTTCTCCCGTCATCGGCACAGGAACGTATTTCCTAAGGGCCTACACGCGCTGGATGAAAAACAGCAGCCAGGATTTTTATTTCCACAAGACAATTACCATCATCAATACCTTCCGGAATCCTTCACCCGAAGGTGCACGCACATCAGCGCTGGCCCCTGAAGTAAAATTTTTTCCGGAAGGAGGAAATCTTATTCAGGGTTTGAAAAGTAAAATTGCCGTGAAGGCCGTAGATCCTGCAGGCAAATTTTTTAATTTCACAGGCGCTCTGCTCAATCATAGCAACGATACGGTAGCGCATTTTCGATCGTTTAAGTTTGGAATGGGGCATTTTTATTTTACACCCCAACCGCATACAAATTACCGGGCCGTGATACGTGATGCCAGCGGGAAGTTTTCCACACTCGCTTTTCCAAAAGCGCTGGAACAAGGGTACACCATGATCCTTGCAGAGAAAAATAATAACCAGCTTGAAATTGCCGTAAATGCCGCTGGCGTGGAGGGTGTTTATGTTTATCTGATCTCCCATACGAGGCAGGTTATAAATCATGCCGCCAGTCAAAAGCTGATAAACGGACAGGCAATCTTCACCCTTGATAAGAACAAGCTTGGTGAAGGCATTTCTCATATTACCATTTTTGAAGAAAATGGCAAGCCCGTGTGCGAGCGCTTATTCTTTAAAAATGTGGAACGCAGACTTATCGTTAAGATTAAACCAGATCAGGAATCCTATGGGTTTAAAAAGAAAATAACAATTGATTTTGCAACACAGGATCATAATGCAATGCTCGTTCCCGCCGCTCTTTCCGTCTCTGTTTTCAGAACCGACTCCCTGGAAACCTCTTCCTTTGGCACAATTTCGGACTATGTGTGGCTAACTTCAGAGCTCAAGGGTTTTATCGAATCACCGGGATATTATTTCAACGCGGACGGTCCGGAAGTGATTGAGGCTGTCGATAACCTTATGCTCACGCAAGGCTGGCGCAGGTTTCGCTGGGCAGATGTGATGAAAGACACAATAATAACCTCTTACTTGCCGGAATTCCGTGGCCATTTAATTCGCGGAAAGGTCTTTGAGCGAGCCACAGGCGCGCTAGCCGGTCGAATTACAACGCTCCTATCTTCTCCCGGAATTTATGGTAGAGTGTATGGCTCGATCAGCAACCAGCAAGGAGAGGTGCAATACGAGATGAAGGGTTTTTACGGCACTAAAAGAATTATTGCGGAGATCAACCAGTCGAACGATAGTCTTTTCCGTGTAGAACTGAATAGTCCGTTTTCCGACAGTCTTTCCTATTTCCGTTATTCTGGCTTCGTTCTTGATAAGCAATGGAAGGCCTCCCTGGCTTCAAGAAGTCTTCATACACAACTTCTGAATGCCTTTCATGACTATAAGAATGACCGACCTGTCACAAAGAATATTTCAGACACGATACCCTTTTATGGAACACCGGATGAGCGATATTACCTGGACGACTACACGCGGTTTAACAACATGGAAGACGTCATGCGTGAGTATGTAAAGGGTGTTTGGGTTCGAAAGCTCGAAGGCAAATTTGTCTTCATTCTTCCAGACAATCAGAATAGGTTACTGATACGTAACCCACTGGTATTGGTTGATGGTGTACCGGCAGATGTTGATAAGGTGATGATAATCGATCCGCTCAAAATAAAGCGGGTGGATGTGATCATGAAGAAATATTATTACGGTCAGTTAATTTTTCCAGGAGTTGTAAACCTAACCAGCTACAAGGGTGATATGGCAGGACTTACCCTTAGTACTTACATATTTTCAGCACTATATGATGGCCTTCAGGAATATCGCGAATTCTACTCCCCTCGCTATGACAACATATCATCAAATCAAAACCGTATACCTGACTTCCGCGACCTGCTTTATTGGGCTCCGCGCGTAAACACCGATAGTAATGGTAAGGCCACACTCGAGTTTTATTCCTCCGAGCAGGAAGGCAATTATATGATCGTAGTACAGGGAATGACAGAACAAAGTCTTACTGGAGGTACGACAACTTTAATCCATGTGCATGATTAATAGTACTGGCCCTCTCTTTTTAAATAGCAGCAGTACAAATATCGGGACAGTTATTTTGGTTGTAGGGAAAACTTACAACTAAGAATACTGCCATCCTCCATCGTTTCACTGAAATAGGGCGTCTCTAAAAACTCCTTGTACCCTTCTCTTCCGGAGAAGGGTGACGGGTTGAGGCCATAAAAGACAAGGTTTTTAGAGATGCCCTATATTTATTGTAGCAGATTCAAGTGATTACTCTTGCATTTTCGGGATCCCAGTTAATTATTTTCTTTTCAAAATAACTTTTATTGGAAGCCAGGGAGGGGCCGGCGGCTCTCATGCCAAATAGAGGATCTTCAACGATCGGAGTTCCTTCACGTATCCCTTTATAGAAATTTACATGGTGATCATAATCAGCACTATAGTTTTTAGGAACGTGATATTCTTTGCCCGGATCGATCATAACTGGCGCTGGATCAGGATAATGAGCCTTATACCACTTCTCATATTCTTTCTGCTGAGCTTTAGTGAATGTATCAAAAGAATCCCATCCGCCATAGCCGGGCGATTTAGGCGTTTTCTTCAACACTACTTTTACACCTTCCCATCCTATCGTGATAATACCATCGCTTCCTACTAAGCGCAATCGTTCGCCACCACCGCCACCGTCTACAAAATTTACCCTTGTTTGCAAAGTGAAAGCCGGATGCCGATCGGTGGACGGGTAATCGTATAAACCCGTTATGATATCCGGTACATCCCGTCCATCTTTCCAATATCGCAGGCCCCCCGTTGCATAAATTCGATTGGGGCCCTTTGAACTGGTGACAGCATGCAGTCCTGTAAAAAGATGCACAAACAAATCTCCGGCTATTCCGGTACCATAATCCTGGTAATTTCTCCATCTAAAAAAACGAACCGGGTCATAAGCAACTTTGGGAGCATTGCCCAAGAATTTATCCCAATCAACCGTGTCGGCATTTGCATCCGTTGGTATTGAATATTGCCATGCGCCGTTTCCACCTTGTCTGTCGTTCCAGGTTTCAACCAAAACCAAATCTCCTATTACACCTGATTCAAATATCTCTTTCGCCTTGGCGGTAACAATTGAGCTGGCACGCTGACTCCCAACCTGCATTACTTTGCCGGTTCTTTTTTGCGTTGCTATCACCGCGTCACCTTGCTCCAGTTTATGTACCATCGGCTTTTCACAATATACATGCTTACCTTTGTTCATCGCATCAATTGAAATACGATCGTGCCAATGATCAGCGGTAGCAATGATTACTGCATCGATATCCTTGCGTTCCAAAATTTCGTGATAGTCTTTGGTGGTGAAGATATCATTCCCGTAAAGTTCTTTTGCCCGATCGAGTCGGCCTGAGTACAAATCACAAAGGCCAACTAATTTCACACCAGGAACTTCCGTTGAAGTCTTAAGATCATTGAAACCCATAATCCCCATACCGATCACAGCTATATTCACCCGATCGTTGGAGCTAAACTTTTTTCTATCCAACGTCAGAGGCCTCAACA
>JANXYC010000078.1 GCA_025350305.1 Cyclobacteriaceae bacterium
GGTTAGTTTTTAATGTCAGGAGATAAAGTTGATTTACACTTTATTTATTGTCTATGGTCGCCAAATTTTGTTGGCTTGGGGGTTTCTGTCCCACGTTCACGAAAGTAATAAAGAAAATGAAACTACACTACACACTGAACCAGCCAAATGAAATAGGCACATTGTTAGCGGTTCGGCTTTTCGACCGTATCAATTCTCGTCCTCTTTGGTTCTGTTGCTCTATTGTATTCATCTAAACATTTGTCCTTGAATAGGAGTCCTTGTCAGTACGTTGCAATTATTCCATCGTCCGCTTTATCAATAGTGTACTTGCGGGCAGAGCAAAATACCATCTAAAGGTAACAACGGCCTGGTCACATCATTTGGTGAAAAAATGTACATTTAATATCTAATTCAAGAAATCGGAACTAATCGATCTCCTTTAAATGATCTCTCACCACACTTTAAATCCGGAAAACATTCCTCCTCATAAGCGCTGGGTGAAAGGCTCACACTGGATCATTACGCTGAGTTTTTTTGCCTTGGCCTTTACAGGATTTGAGATGATCATGGTTCACCCACGATTCTACTGGGGTGAAGTAGGAAACGATCTGACACCAGCCTTGTTTGAATTGCCCGTGAGCCGAAACTACCAGCATGGTGGCTGGGAAAAAAGTGTACCCTTTTCTGAAGTCGAAGGCGCTCCGATGAGCGCGAGTCGTACCTATGATATTTTCAATCAGAATGGCTGGGGAAGGAGCCTCCATTTTCTGGCAGCCTGGTTCCTCGTAATAACGGGATTGGTTTATTTCATCGCAGGGATTTTCACTGGCCATTTTTTGAGGCATCTCTGGCCACGGGCTAAGGAGTTTTCGCTACCGTTGTTCTGGCGTGATGTTATCAACCATATGCGTATGCAGATTCCTTCTGCGACCAATGGCCCGCATTACGGCCTCTTACAAAAATGTAGTTACGTAGTTGTAATATTCTTTCTGATGCCGTTGATTGTCATGACGGGTATGACGATGTCACCCGCAATTACGGCAGCTTATCCGTTCCTCTTAAAAATATTTTTTGGAGCTCAATCTGCACGCACCATTCACTTCTTTTCTTCCACTGCACTCGTACTTTTTCTTATCGTGCATTTGGTAATGGTGATCAAGTCGGGATTTAAACAACAAATACGTGCAATGACCATCGGAAAATAATATGGAAAAGAAAAAAATCATTACCAGGCGCAAGGCCATTGTCACAGGACTGGCCTCCTTAGGTGGACTGCTTCTAGCCGGATGCTCCAAGCCGTTGCCGCCAACCTATGGCAACATCCTGCGCATGGGTGACGCACTTACGTATGTGGCGCATCGCACACTGCTGCCGGGGCAGTCGCTAGTCAAAGAATATGCTCACCGCGACATATCTTCGTTTCCTGCAACGGGCACGACCAATCCCGGAGACGCTTCCAAACAATTTTCGAGCGAGGATTATGCGAACCTCCATCGAGATGCGTTTGCCAACTGGACGCTGCCGATTGAAGGGAGTGTGTCGCGGCCGGGATCATATTCGCTGGCAGACTTACAAAAGTTTCCTTCGCGCAAACAGATAACAAGGCACACGTGCGAAGAAGGATGGACAGCAATAGCCGAATGGACGGGTGTGCCATTGAGTACGGTACTTCAAAGTGTAGGCATTAAACCCCGTGCGCGCTATGTGTGTTTCTACTCTTACGATGGCTGGATTGATTGCATTGACTTGCTAGATGCATTTCATCCGCAGACAATTCTTGCGTATGGAATGAATGGTCGCAACCTGCCTGTTCCGCATGGTGCGCCTTTGCGCTTGAGGCTGGAGACGCAGATTGGTTATAAGAGTATGAAGTATCTACAGAAAATTGTAGTGACGGATGAGTTTGTTGACACGGGTGATAGTGGTTGGGCATGGTATGTGGGCATCTGAGCATGCAGAAATTTGAAGTGCAAAATTTAAATCGTTTAAGTCTATTTTTTCTTGTCTGCGGAAACGAGTCAATAAAATTATCAGCGTCACGGTCCGCGCGGAATGAAGGGCATGGACGCTAACGATCAATGTGTACGGCGTAGCAGGAATAGGAGGGCTTAGTAATGGAGCAACGTGAAATGCTAGGGCCGACCAATTGCGACCTGTCCCAATACACTGTAAATAGAGAAAACGAAAGTAATGAGGACACCGAAGCCCTCCATTGCAGAGAGCTATTGTTGAGGCAGTGGGGTTTATTTAATAGTTGTCGTGGTTAGTTTAGTCGGCATACTTTAAAACCTTTAACCCTTCATGCAATTTTAAATAAGATTTGTCGGTGGGGAAGTCCCATAGTTTAATCATACACGTAACATCACCATTAGTTAATATTTCAAATTTAACTTGATTGGCACCGATGCCCCCTTCAAATGAATTGTCCCCTTTGTAAACCATGCCCTCCATATATTGTCCGTTCATTTTTAAAAAAAGCAAATCATCTTGTCGGGTGAATTCAGCCATTCCATTTTTTAATTTGTAAAGCCCTGTAATTTTTTTGTATCCCATATCGTTCAACAGAAATGGTTTTCCCATTATGATGTCAAACTTTACTACGTTTTCATTGGAGGTATTTTTTCTAATTTCCAAAATCCGGTTAACAGACTGAGGTGAATTCGCTGCCGCATCTTTTTCTATGTGGGGGTCTCCTTTAAAATAGATTTGCGTTATCAAGTCTTGATGGTCAGTGCTTGAAATTCTCAAATGAATATGAGCGGGTCTCCATCCTTCACCGTCTTTATAGGGCACAGGGACAATTGTTTTAAAAGAATACTTGCCGTCCTTGTCGGTTCTCAAAGTACCGCGATATAAATATTCATCAGAAGCGTTGTCGTAATGCTCATGTTCGTCACATTGCCAGGATTCTATAAGTGCATTTGCCATTGGTGTTTTCCCATCTACTTGGAAAATAGTCCCGTTTAAATAAAGAACTTGACCTGTCGAACCTGGCGGTATGAGGTTACTGCGAATTGGTGAACCAGGTCGATAAAATGGCCCTAAGATGTCCGTTGTCGTTATGGTATCACCCTCAAAGCTTTTTCCATTCCAGTGTATTGTACCAAAAGTCGCGATACTGAAAGCTGTCAAAGTAGAGTCTTTAATAAAGGTTCTGCGTTTCATTAAGAATTAGTTTAATGTCGTGAATTAGGTATATGATCAAAGATACTTTTAATTTAAATGAGTCAACTGAAGTCAACTCTTATAATTTTGAGTGTGCACAGCATTGATGCGCATTAGCAAGCTGCCCCGATTTTTTTCGGGGGTTGTCGGGAGCGATCCCGGAATTGAAGGAAGCAGGACTGCAACGATCTGTTCTGACCCCGATAAAACATCGGGGCAGCAAGTTCTTCCTGTGTCAAACCTTTTTCGAGTCGTGCCTGGTGAATCATGACACCGATTTTAAAGTTTTCGTAACCCGCTTCAAGGCGGTCACGTTTTGCAGTCCCTGTATACGAGGCCCGCTTGGCCAGCCCTGAGGAACCGAAGGGTACAGTGGTCATGCCTGCATAGGATTTCGGCAGATAAATGTGAGAGGTGCACCGTGAGCTTATGGCTCACGGTCACCTACTCGATTGCCGGCTGGCCACTTCATTCACCTAGGCGTTAGTTTACCGGAAGTCAGAGTTTAATGGAAAGTTGAAGCTGTCCGCCAAGTCCAAGTTCGACGATTTTTTGAAGCGTTGAGATGCGAGCCTCTTTGATGTTGTTTTCAATTTTGGAAATGTAAGATTTTGTTGTCCCGACTTTTTCAGCAAGTTCTTCCTGTGTCAAACCTTTTTCGAGTCGTGCCTGGTGAATCATGACACCGATTTTAAAGTTTTCGTAACCCGCTTCAAGGCGGTCACGTTTTGCAGTCCCTGATTTGCCATAGTGCCTGTCCTTGAATTGATCGAGTGTCAGCAGATTATTTTTCTTCGTTTTCATATTCCTCCTTTATTTTAAGTGCCTTCTCAATTTCTTTTTTGGGGGTCTTTTTGGTTTTCTTTTGAAACCCATTTGCTAAAACCACCAATTGTCCCTGGTCAAAAAAGCAGAATATCCGGAAAATGTCGCTGCCTTGTTGTACTCGAATTTCAAAGAGTCCGTCCGTATTCTCAAGGTGTTTGAGATATGTCTCAGGAACCCGTTGTAGTTCTTCAATCAAGTCAAAAGTCCAGATAATTTTAGCTTTTACTTTGTCTCGTTGCTTAATAAAGAACTCGTCAAAGTAGTTCTTGTAAAAGATAATCGTCCGGAACTTGTGCTTTTTGTCCACGAAAAACAAAGGTATGAAAAGTTGCCCTAAAGTGCAACAGCCTATGCCTGGAGTAGAACGAGGATGGGAGGGTGGGCCGTTGCCCAAAGTCCCATCATGGTAACGACCATCACCTTGACACGGTTGATCCAACGAGGTTACGAATCCCTGCTCGATTACTACGAAAGAGTTTCTCCACAACTTAATGAACCGCTGTATACGAGGCCTCCCGATAGCTATCGGGATACAGTGGTGTGAGAGGCGCACCCCATCAGTTAATTCTGGTGGGGCCGTCTACTCGATTGTGGGCTGGGCCGTTCACTTACTCTTTCTAAATTCCTCCGACTTCTTTCTAAAATACTCAATCTCTTGTTCCGGAGTCATTCCTTTAATCGTCTTTGAAATTCGATCTCGCTCCTGTCGCATGTATTTTACTGCGTCAAATTTCTTGTCAGTCTTAATTTCAGTTTTCATATTCCATCAATTCTTTTGGTGATCTAATTTCAAGTGTGTGAAGTCCTTCTCGCAGGTTAACAGAATTATAACCTCTAATTCTTTTAAGGTTAACGATGTGCTGAAAGTTCCAACTAACCAGTACGTCAGCAGTATTTAATGTCGCTAACGCAATGTGTCGACAGTCAGCTCTGCTTGTTTCTCCAACAACTTTCTCGTCAATATACATTTCGGCTAATTCAATAGCCTCCTTGGTCAGTTTTACTAATTCTAATTGATTAGTCGGAAGAGTCCTAAAGAAGTCCTTTACTTGTCCGGGTGCATTAATTAGTTCTTCTTCAAGTAATTCGGAAATTATTAATATAATTTCTCCCCGAAACGCTTTGTCAAAAAACATCTTTGTAAAGACGTCAAATTCGTTATCGTAAATCCCTCCAACCACTGAAGTGTCAATATAAATCCTTTGAATCATCTCTCAATTTACGCTTTTTAAATTACTCCTAAATCGTCAAACGGCCTTACCAAAAGCAAACGCACAGCAAGGAAGGTGGGCAATAGCATCTATCTGTTCCTGAAGAACAAACTGAAGCTACCCATCAACCGGGAGAAGAGCGGCATCCGCAGACCGGTACAGTTCGGATTACTGGGCTACAGATTTGTGCCTACGTACACGAAAGGCGAGACAGGCACCTACCAACTGGTGGTGAGCGAGAAAGGATGGAAGTCACTCAAACGGGACTTGAAATTCGTTACCAGGAAAACTACTCCGGGTACATTCGATGAGCGCATCGGCAAGCTGAAAGAAATCCAGCGAGGGTGGTTAAACTATTTCCGCATGGGAAATATTCAAGCTAAACTCAAGGAGATCGACGGCTGGCTACGCAACAGGCTGAGGTACTGCATCTGGGAGGACTGGAAG
>JANXYC010000112.1 GCA_025350305.1 Cyclobacteriaceae bacterium
CACTTAAGGGTCCGTAGTACTTATTTCCCAGCCAACCTCATCGCTATCATTTTTACTTTGTCGAAATCATGCCAAAGCACATACAGCGAGCAGACCGTAACGATTACAGCATACAAAAATAATTGACCACCGTCGTTTTGCACCTCAATGCCAAGAATGGTCAAATGCATGCCGATTGCCCCAACCATCAGGCCCAATGCCAGGCCGGCTCCCAGCCAGGCGGTTACTGTGATGAGCATGAAAGCAGAAGCTATCAACTCTATGACACCCACGCCGATCCGGCCCCACGGCTCCATGCCCACAGCGGTAAAAATGTAAACAGACTCCGGCGATGCTGTAAACTTAAAATACAAAGTTTGCAACATAATAATGGCCGCCAGTACGCGAGCCCCCCAATAAATAATAGTTTTTACCTTCATATGATTGACAAAAACGGAATTTGCGAGAACAGGGTGTGTCATCCGCATGACAATTCTTTTGATTTCTTAAATTTATAAAATTTCAATTACTATGTGATTGACCGTGGATCCAAACATTGCCATTGCACATTTCCATCGACTTATCGCAGAGTATATGAATCAAGGAGGGTGATCGACAAATGGGTTTCATGGCTATCACCTTGCAAAGGTTCGCGGAAACCAATCAGTGGTTGTTGGAAGGACGGATCATCTCGTCGAATGTTTCAGGACTGAGAAGCTTCAGCGAAACGAAGACAATGGCGACAACAATCGAAAAGGAAAAAACAAATAAAAAGTACGATAAGATAGATACTCCGATACCCTTAAAAAAGGCTTTTATTTTGGACTGATACGTCATAAAAGCCGAATAGGAAAATCCGAAGTAGAGAATGGTAATTATCGGATCGATTGTCACGAATAGCGAACCACCTCCGGCAGGATCGAAAATGGGAGCTCCTATTAATTTAAAACCAATTGCAATCAAAATGGAAATCCAATTGAGATGCCCGGCGGTGTAAAGTGGCAGGACTGCATTCTCTAAGAAATTGTATCCAGATTTCCGGAAGAATAGATACTTTGCCGTAAGGGCCTGAATGGGAATAAAGAGAAAGCTAAATAGTTTAATGTTTTCTGCTATAAATCCTTGGACTTGCTGTGAGACTTGCTGTGACAACTTGGTATCGGATCCTTCTAATTGAAAGGACGACTGGGTACTTTTCATGAAGTCTAAGATATCAAGACCCATCATACTTAAGAACACCAGATACAAAGTGATCATCAGAAAGAAGTATCCAACAGGCCCGTAGTACAACACTCGGTTTCCGCTTATGACTGTCTTGGCAACCACGCCAGGACGGATGGTCAAATCCCTGAGGGTTCGGAGGAATAGCCCATCAAAGCCATACACCTGGGCCCAAAAGTCAAGCCAAGTGTCTTTAAAAGTGATCCTCTTGACGATTGTTCTTTGGCCACAATTGGGACAAAATTTATCAATTACAGCAGTGCCGCAGTTAATACAGTTCATGAAGCAGGTTCATTGATCAAATCTAAGAAATGACTCCCGAACTTAACCAATTACTTATCCAACCACTCTTTAAACTCCTGTACCCGCTCACGGGCCTTGTCATCTATGAGTTTGTTTGAAAGAAAGGATGCGCATTTTAAGGTATTAGGTTATTTTTGCCCCTTAATTATAAATTCTAGTCTGGCATGGCCGAATACTCCAAGGAAGAAATCAGGAAAATTGAGGACAAATGGCGAAACCGCTGGGTAGAGAAGAAGGTATATAAGACCGAAATTGACAGCGCCAAGCCCAAGTATTATGTGCTCGATATGTTTCCATACCCTTCCGGTGCCGGACTTCACGTAGGTCACCCGCTGGGGTACATCGCTTCAGATATTGTTGCGCGATACAAGCGGGTAAAAGGTTTCAATGTGTTGCACCCCATGGGTTTTGATGCATTTGGTTTGCCAGCGGAACAATATGCGATCGAGCATGGCGTCCATCCGGCCCTATCAACGGCGCAGAATATTGAAAACTTCAAAAAGCAGCTCGGCAAAATTGGCTTCTGCTACGATTGGGACCGTGAAGTTCAAACTTGTGATCCAAACTATTACAAATGGACACAATGGATCTTTCTTCAAATCTTTGACAGTTGGTATAACAGGAAAAAACAAAAAGCGGAACGAATTGACGAGCTCGTGAAAATTTTTGAAGCGGATGGGAATTCAGATTATATGTTCCCAAATTCAAAATTCAAGATTTCAGGTATAAATAAAGACACGTTTACATCGGATGAATGGAAATCTTTCGATCAAAAAATACGCCAGGATATTCTGATGCAGTACCGTCTCGCCTACCTGGCTTACACCGATGTAAATTGGTGCGAGGCGCTGGGTACTGTGTTGGCAAATGATGAAGTGATCAACGGGGTCAGCTACCGAGGTGGCTTCCCCGTGATAAAGCGCCAGATGCGTCAATGGAGTCTGAGGATTACCGAATATGCCGAGCGCCTACTCAAAGGGCTCGATGAGATTGACTTCAGCGATTCAATGAAAGAAATTCAGCGCAACTGGATTGGGAAGAGTGTTGGTGCAAGGATCGAGTTTCGGGTAAAAACTAGTTCAAGCCTCACCCCTGACCCCTCTCCGGGGGAGAGGGGAAAAAGCCTCACCCCTGGCCCCTCTCCGGAGGAGAGGGAAATTCCTACGAACCGGGGGCGGGAAACGTCTGAGAAGAAGTATTGGAATATTTTGAAAGAGTTTTCAAAGGACAATCGAAAAAATCAAACACAGGCAGAGTCCTTAATATGGGACGAGGTACGAAACAGTAAACTTGGATACAAAATAAGGAGACAGCATGCTATAGGGATTTTCATAGCTGACTTCGTTTGCCTTGACAAACGGCTTGTGATAGAAATTGACGGAGACTATCATATTGCAAACAAAGAATATGATCAGGCAAGGACTGAATACCTTAAATCAGAAGGTTTCACTGTAATTCGATTTACGAATAATGACGTATTAGTTCGGCTACCCCATGTGTTAGCTGAAATCAAGAATACGCTTGATAATTCTCCATCCATAAAAGAGTCTAGCCCCCTCTCCCCCGGAGAGGGCTGGGGTGAGGCCCTCTCCGTTTTCACCACTCGTCCCGACACCATCTTCGGTGTAGACTTTATGGTAGTAGCGCCCGAGCACGAGATCGTGAAAAACATTACCAGCGATTCCCAGCAAGCTGAAGTTGACAACTATCTAAAGTATGTAGAGAGCCGGTCAGAGGTAGAACGTATGGCCGAAGTAAAAAAAATTACCGGATGTTTTACGGGGGCATACGCTATCAATCCATTTAACGAAAGAGAAATCCCAATTTGGATCAGTGAGTATGTCCTTGCGGGCTATGGAACCGGCGCCATCATGGGTGTGCCTTGCGGTGATGAGCGCGATCATAAATTCGCCAAACATTTTAATCTGCCTATTACAAATATTATCGGCAAGCACTACGACGGCAGCGAAGCCAATCCTACATACGACGCCGTGTTGGAGAATTCTGATTTCCTGAACGGCCTCACGATGAGGAATGCAATTGATGTTGTGGTTAAAAAGCTGGAAGCACTCGGTATTGGAACACGCCAGATCAACTACAAAATGCGGGATGCGGGATGGAGCCGGCAGCGATATTGGGGTGAGCCATTTCCAGTGGTTTATCGGGATGATATTCCTTACGCCATGAAGGAAACCGAGCTTCCTCTTGAATTACCAGAGCTGAATAATTTCAAATCTTCGGGCAATGGGGAAGGACCTCTGGCCAATTTGAATAAATGGATTCATATCAGCGACAAAGAGCGAAGGGACTCCAACACCATGCCAACCCATGCCGGCGCTGCCTGGTATTTTCTCCGGTACATGGATCCGCATAATGATAAAGAGTTTGCAGGCAAGAAAGCACTGGATTATTGGGGACAGGTGGATGTGTATGTGGGAGGATCAGAGCATGCTGTAGCGCACCTTCTGTATGCACGTCTATGGGTAAAAATTCTGAATGATCTTGGTTATTTGAATTTTGACGAGCCGTTTAAGAAATTAATAAATCAAGGGAAGATTACGGGTGATTCACGATTTGTTTACAGAATAAATGGAACAAATATCTTTGTTTCTAAAAGCTGGTTTGAAAAATTAAATAAATTGGATTACCACGATCATCACGTAGAACTCACCCAATACTCAGAAGTTATTAACAGAATCTTTGGAAAGGCATTATTTTCTGGAGGAGGTTCAGTAATTCATCAAAGTTCAGGTTTTGAGAAAGCCTCAAGCGACAATACTGGTTTAAATTTCATTAGCGAACTACATGTTGATATCAGCTTGGTCACTGGAGTTGAGCTTGATATTGTAGCTTTTAAAAAATGGAAATCAGATTATGCTAGTGCTGAATTTCTCTATGAGGATGATGGAAAATATATCTGTGGATCAGCAATTGAAAAGATGTCCAAGTCAAAATACAACGTTGTCAACCCCGATGACATTATTGAAAGCCACGGCGCCGACACCCTCCGCCTATACGAAATGTTCCTCGGCCCTCTTGAACAATCCAAACCCTGGAATACCAACGGCATCGATGGTGTCTTCAAATTCTTAAGAAGATTCTGGAATTTGTTTCATGACGGACAAACCAATTTTAAAGTAAGCGATTCCGAACCTGCACGTGAAGAGCTAAAAGTACTGCACAAGACCCTTAAAAAAATTGAACATGACATTGAGAACTTCTCCTTCAACACGTCCGTGAGTGAGTTCATGATCTGCGCCAATGAGTTAACGTCGTTAAAATGTAACAAGCGCACCATCCTTGAACCCTTGGTGATTGCTCTCTCTCCTTTTGCGCCGCACATTGCCGAAGAATTGTGGGAAAAACTGGGACACCCGGATACTGTATTGAATGCAAAGTTCCCGGCGTTCAATGAATCTTATCTAAAAGAAAACTCTTTCAACTACCCAATTTCCATCAACGGAAAAGTGCGCGCTCAAATGAACTTCGCCCTGGACATGCCAAAAGAAGATATCGAAAAAGTGGTGCTAGCTTCGGAGATTGTGCTGAAATGGACCGGAGGCAAACCTCCTAAAAAAGTTATTGTGGTCCCTGGCAAAATTGTAAACGTGGTGATCTAGTTTCCAAAAACTATTGATTATTCCTGAAACTCCTGTAAGCGGGTCGCTTAAGACTAAAAGGAGGTGGAAGCAAAAGAAACATGGGCACCGGCGCCACCGAAGGTCGAAACACAGGTCCCGGTGTATAAATTTTTTCTGCAAGCTCTGAATACGTATAAACCTTGTCGGGCTGACGTAGTGCTTGCACATCAATTACAAGACTCCTTCCTCCGCGCCCATTTACCAGCATATTGAGATTTGGATAGCGATCGAGATTGATGGTAATAAAGCTGAGTCCTCTATTTTTCGCTTTGTGATGAGGGCCTAACACAAAGTCGTTGCGAAGGATGATCTGGCTTTGCGCTGTGAGTGCAGTTCCAAAAAGAAAAATTGAAAGCACAAGCCATTTCATTTCGAAAGGTAAGAAAAAACGAGGGTGTATCAAGGGCTTTATAGCGACACTTTGAAATGCACCCGAGCCCAAACGCTCATTCCCTATCCATAACATTTTCTTAACTTGCCGGCCCATTCTTAAAAACCGGCCCTATGCCATATTCCAAAATTGTCGGCCTCGGCCATCATGTTCCCGAAACTGTCATCACTAATAAATATCTTTCTACGATTATGGATACCAGCGATGAATGGATCATCGAACGAACCGGTATTCGTGAACGGCGGTGGCTGAATCCTGGAAAAGATACGGTGGCAAACATGGCCGCCAAAGCAACGCGCATGGCCCTCGAACGCGCCAAACTCACGGAAAAAGATATTGAGTTCATCGTCTTTGCTACAATCACTCCTGATTACTTTTTTCCCGGTTCAGGCGTTTTGCTTCAACGCGAGTTAGGACTTGAAAGTATCGGCGCCCTGGATATACGCAATGCGTGTTCCGGTTTTATTTATGCTCTCAGTACCGCCGACCAGTTCATCAAATCAGGAATGTACAAGACCATTTTGGTGATAGGCGCTGAAATCCAATCTACCGCGCTGGATGTGACGGATCGCGGGCGCAATACGGCAGTAATTTTTGGAGACGGCGCCGGAGCGGCAATTTTACAAGCCTCTGACAAGCCGGGGATATTATCCACTCACCTTCATTCAGATGGGCGGTTTGCAGAAGAATTGTATGTAAAGGATCCTGGCAGCAGCCGCCGCCCGGAAGAGCGTCAGCCAGAACAAATTCTTGACACGACTACCTTTAAGGTGGTCATGAATGGAAACATGGTATTTAAGCACGCCGTGGTCCGGTTCATGGAAGTAATCAACGAAGCGCTGATTGCCAATCATATTAAGAAAGAAGATATCAACTTGCTGGTGCCCCACCAGGCTAATTTGAGAATAAGTCAATACGTCCAGGAAAAGATGGCGCTCCGCGATGACCAGGTCTATAATAACATTATGCGCTACGGCAATACCACCGCCGCTTCCATTCCCATTGCTCTTAGTGAGGCATGGGCTGAAGGAAGAGTCAAAGAAAATGACGTAATTTGTTTAGCGGCTTTCGGCAGCGGCTTCACGTGGGCTTCAGCTATTATCCGCTGGTAAAATTGATTTCACGATTCAAGCAAGTGCCGGTTCTGCCAGGCAAACTTGATCCATCCTGAAACCTGAAACCTGAAATCCGGAATCTGAAACACTATATAATAAATGAAGACTGCTGCCTACAACCCTAGTCCACTGGAAGTGGACCTCGCCAATGCACTATTTATTCTCCAAAAGGAAATCGAGAAACACCTGCAAGACAACAAGGTGGTAAACGTTGAGAGTAACATCAAGCGCGACAACCCCATGGTGAAATTCAGCCTCCTGGACAAGGATGGTGACCCCCATGAGATCGTTGTCAGAATTATCCAGATACCGGATAAATTCTAGTTTGTAAATTTGTATCCAAAGCCAATAAAACTCTCGTTGGTCCGTTGTCGTATTAATGCAAATAACCTGTTAGATGAAAAAGCGACTCGCATTTCTGGGACTTCTATTTGGATTTCTCCTGCTTTCATTCTCTCCCCCGGCCGATCGTTACTTCGAAATCGCAAAGAATCTTGACATTTTCGCCACCCTATTTAAAGAAGTAAATGCACTGTACGTGGATGATGTCAATCCAAACAAACTGGTGCGCACAGGCATCGACGCCATGCTCAATTCGCTCGATCCATACACCAATTATATACCAGAAGACGAGGTAGAAGATTTCCGTACGCTCAACACGGGACAATATGGGGGCATTGGGGCAGTGACGCGTGAAATTGGCAAACGTACCGTCGTGACCATGATGTATGATGGGTATCCCGCTGTCAAGGGTGGCTTAAAGATTGGTGATGAAATTATCAAGATGGATGAGGTCGAACTTTCAAAGATCAGCATGGAAGAAGCCAATCATCTCATGCGGGGTCAGGTAGGCACCAGCATATCGCTTTTGATCAAGCGCTATGGCGTAAAAGATCCGATAAAACTTGATTTTAAGCGCGAAAAAATTAAAGTCAGCAACGTGCCATACTTCGGCATGATTGCCAACAGTGTAGGATATGTGCAACTTTCTGATTTCACACCGGATGCTAGCAAGGAAGTGAAAAATGCCGTCGTTACGCTTAAGGAAAAAGGAGCGAAGGGAATTGTACTGGACCTCCGCGGCAACCCTGGCGGATTGCTAATTGAAGCGGTGAACATTTGCAACATTTTCCTGCCGAAAGGAATTCAGGTAGTGAGTACCAAGGGAAAAATACCGGACAACAATATCAATTACGAAACTTTAAATACACCCGTTGACCTTGAAATACCGTTGGTCGTTCTGATCAATCGCGGAAGCGCCTCCGCCTCGGAAATTGTGGCTGGTACCTTACAGGACTTTGACCGAGCTGTCATTCTAGGGGAAAGGTCATACGGGAAAGGGCTTGTACAAATACCGAGGCCGCTATCGTACAATGCGCAGGTAAAAATTACCACGGCAAAATACTATACGCCCACCGGCCGGTGTATCCAGGTGTTGGATTATACACACCGGAGGGAAGATGGTAGCGTAGGATCCATCCCGGATTCTATCAAGAAAGCATTCAAAACCACGCGGGGCCGAACGGTGTATGATGGCGGTGGAATTGATCCCGACATCTCCGTGGAAACTCACGAACCCACACCCGCAGCACAAGTGCTATATGCCAGTGGTTACATCTTTGATTATGGAACCATCTACGCAGCAAAGCACCCGACGATTCCAGAAGCAAAAAATTTCAACTTGTCCGAAGGGGAGTATCAGGAGTTTATGAGTTGGGTCCGGACGAAGGAATTCAATTATCGATCGCCCATCGAAATACAATTGAGTCAACTCGCGAAAGAAGCAAGGACCGAGCGTTTTTATGAAGAATTAAAACCACAAATTGAGCAAATACAAGCGCGGCTTAACGAAAGTAAGAAGAGTGACCTGATTACATTCAAAGACCAGATCAAGTCATTGCTGGAAGAAGACATTGTTGCCCGGTACTATTTTGAAAGAGGCCAGGTAGAAGTTTCGTTTAGACAGGACCCTGAAATCAGCACCACCATCAACGTATTGAACAACCCTGCTCAGTATAAAAAAATCCTGAATCTTTAACAATGCAATTCAACTTGAAAAAATGGCCTGCATGGATCGTATCCGTACTCATTTTTCCAGGTTCGATGTTACTACTGGATAGCTGCATGCAGTTTCGCATGAGCAATTCCGAAATTGACGCATACTTTTCCACCAAACCAAAAAAAGGAACACTCCATCGCTATGAGGTGGGTAAGCGCATCGTGAACTATCTCGAGGTGGGCGACAATTCCATGCCACTGGTCGTCTTCGTCCATGGCTCGCCCGGCTCACTCAGTGCCTTCATTGATTTCTTGTCCGACACAACCTTGCTATCAAAAGCGCAGTTGATTACTGTAGACCGGCCAGGATTTGGCGCTTCCAATTTTGGATATGCCGAACCTTCCCTTCAAAACCAAGGCGCATTATTAAAACCTATCTTAGAAGAGCACAAAAATCAACGTCCGATCATTTTAATTGGTCATTCATTGGGTGGTCCATTGATTGCACGCATGGCAATGGACTATCCGGATCTGGTGGATGGCCTTGTATTGGTAGCACCCAGTATTGATCCGGAATTGGAGCCCAATGAATGGTTCCGTGGACCACTGGCGACACCTTTTCTGAAATGGATGCTTCCCCGTTCCATCCGCGCTTCCAACGATGAGATTTACAAATTAAAACCCGAGCTTGAAAAGATGCTGCCCTTGTGGCCAAAGGTTAGGGCTAGCACAATTGTCATCCAGGGGAAAAAAGATACCTTGGTGCCGGAGGAGAATGCATACTTCGCCCAAAAGATGATGGTGAATGCGCCGCTGAAGTTGGTGCTGGTAGACGATATGACCCACTTCGTTCCATGGACTCATCCGCAGTTGATTAAGAATGCGATACTCGAATTGATCGAGAAAGGCAAACACGCAAACTAATTGAATCATGAAAGCTGAAACCATATTTCAAATCTGTAACAGTGTGGCCCCTCTCGGATGGCTGCTGATGATCGTAGCGCCGCGGTGGAAAGGAACCAGGAAAATTGTGCTATCAGGACTTTTTCCTTTAGCACTTGGCCTGGTCTACCTGACGCTCATTGTACTTTTTTTTGGGGAATCGGAAGGAGGTTTCGGCTCACTCCATGAAGTCGAAAAGCTGTTTAACAATCCGTTTGCGCTGACGGCCGGTTGGATCCACTACCTCTCATTTGACATATTCATCGGAGCATGGGAAGTCAACGACAGCCAGAACCATGGCATTTCACATTTGCTGGTAATACCCTGCTTGTTTTTTACCTTCATGTTCGGACCCATCGGTTTGATTCTATACTTTATTGTCCGTTTGGCAAAAACCAAAAAACTCCTGTTTGATGCTAACTGAATTTTTTTATGAGCTGCGGGCCAGGAACAAATCCCTTTTTTGGTTTGGCTGGCTCAATGTCATCACCCTGATCCTTGCAGCGTTCATGTTCCTTATAGATGACACGATTATCATGGGTATCAACGCCTGGATCAAACCCATGAAGTTTGCCATCTCCATCACAATTTATGCCTGGACCTTTGCGTGGCTGTTGCGCTATCTGCCGGATCCTAAAATAAGGAATTTCATTGCAAGGGGCATCATCATTTGCATGACGGTAGAAAATGGATTGATTTATATGCAGGCCTTTCGGGGCACGACCTCACACTTTAATGTTCACACCGCCTTCGATGGAATGGTGTTCTCCACCATGGGTATTTTTATTTTGATCAATACCTTCATTGTCTTTTACACCGTCATCTTATTCTTCTCAAAAAAAATAGCATTGGAAACAACCCTGCTGTGGGCCTGGAGGATAGGTCTTCTACTTTTCTTTTTAGGTGGTATCTCCGGAGGCATCATGTCTGCCCGATTGGCACATTCCGTGGGTACGGCTGACGGAGGAACCGGACTTCCATTACTCAATTGGAGTACAGTGGCTGGCGACATCCGGTCGGCACACTTTATCGCGCTGCATGGACTTCAGATTATTCCGTTGACGACCCTCCTTTTTCTTAAAGTATCAAGACAAAATGCCGGAACACTGGTCACCGTATTCACGGTGATTTACTGTGGTGTTTGTCTTTGGTTGCATTGGCTTGCGTTCAATGGCCTCCCGTTCATTTCTTCCAGATAATCGTTTTCACAACGAACCCGACCTTTAAAAATAAAAAACCGTCCTTTATCTTTAGGACATGACGGAACAACTCATAGTCTTTATATTTCTTCTTTTCTGTGTATCGCTTCTTTCAGTAGTTGCCGATAAGATAAAGGTCCCTTATCCGATCTTGTTGGTACTTACCGGGCTGGTGATTTGGGTGATTCCCGGCATGCCAACTCTGGAAATGAATCCAGATGTAGTCTTCTTCATCTTCCTGCCTCCCCTTCTCTATGCTGCGGCCTGGCAAACTTCCTGGAATGATTTCTGGAAATGGAAACGATCTATTTTTCTCCTTGCATTCGGTTTGGTGGTTTTCACTTCAGTGGTAGTGGCATACTTTTCAGTTTATCTGATACCCGGGTTTACGCTAGCCTTAGGATTCTTATTGGGGGGCATCATTTCTCCGCCCGATGCAGTAGCCTCAACATCCGTGATGCAGGGTTTAAAAGTACCCAAGCGCCTTTCAATTATACTGGAAGGTGAAAGTCTGATCAATGATGCCTCAAGTTTAATCATTTATCGCTTTGCCATTGTGGCGGTAATGACCGGAATGTTTTCCCTCAGTCACGCTGCCGGTCAGTTTGGTTTAGTATCACTGATGGGTGTTTTGATTGGGGTAGTAATTGCAAATATTCTGTACGTTGTGTACCGGTTCTTGCCCACAACACCCAGCGTAGATACTGCTATCACCCTGATTTCACCTTATTTTTGTTACCTCGCTGCAGAATATTTTCATTTCTCCGGTGTGCTATCAGTGGTAAGCGCCGGTTTGTTTCTTTCCTGGAGATC
>JANXYC010000114.1 GCA_025350305.1 Cyclobacteriaceae bacterium
CCAGCCGGACGAACATAAGCTTCCCCTGGCCATTGAGGATTTGCGAACGCTCCAGCGAACCCTTGACGAGCTGGGCGATACACCCGTTCGCGAAGTCCACGATACGTTCATCATTTCGCCTAAATGAAAAGTTTATCTTGAGGGCATCTCTAAAAACCCTGCCTTTTATGGCCTCAACCCGTCACCCTTCTCCGGAAGAGAAGGGTACAAGGAGTTTTTAGAGACGCCCTTATGATGCTTTCTCCAGTTCAATCAATGTTTGTAAATATTTATTAATGACGATGGATTCATCAAATTCTTGTTCCATTTTTTTCCTGCCGTTTTCCCCAAATTGGCGTAACGCGTTGTCATCCAGCCTGGCCATACGGTCCATCTTACTGGCCAAGTCCCCGGCGTCCTTCATTCGGCAGAGAAAGCCATTGTAGTTGTCTTTCACAACCTGGTGGCAACCGGGTACATCCGTCGCGATGATTGGCTTTGCGCAACTCGCAGCCTCCAGCAAGGTATGCGGGGTACCTTCGCGATAAGACGGCAAGACAATACAATCTGCCGACTTAATAAATGGTTGAACATCTTCTGTAGTTCCCAGATACTCCACCGTGTTGCTATCAATCCATTTATCAATCAACTTCAGGGAGATTCCGCGATGATGTTTTGGATCTTTCGCACCCAAAATTTGAAAGTGAGCTTCGAGGCCCTGTGCCCTTAATTGCTTCACGGCTTCAACGTACTCCAATATTCCTTTATCGGTGATCAATCGTGAGATAAGCAGAAACGTAAACTTTTTGTTACGGTTGAAAGGGCTGGGGGCAAATCGTTTTAGATCAATTCCCGAACCAGGTAAAAGATCGGCGGTATGTGCCGGCACCAATTTTTTGGAAATAAACAAATCTCTGTCGTCCGGGTTTTGAAAAAAAACTTTCTTAGGAAAGCGGAACGTCCATTTATAGAGTAACAAAGCAATGGCAGATAGTATATTTTTCTTCAGGAAAACGGTTCCAAGTCCGCACACATTATTCACTACCGGGATACCAAGCAAGGAGGCAGCCAACGATCCATATACATTAGGTTTAATTGTATAATGTAGAATGATATCGGGCTTAATTGATCGGTAGATCGACCATAATTCAACAACCAGTCCCAAATCTTTTACCGGGTTTATGCCCCGACTGTCCATTCGCACATTATGATGGATACAACCTGCTTCCTTAAGATAAGGAGTAAAACTATCGGTGGGAGCTACCGTGTGTACTTCGTACCCTCTAGCCAAAAGGGTTTTTACGAAATTCAGCCTGAAATTATAGATGTTCCAGGACGTATTGAGAACGATTGCAACTTTCATTGAGCCAGGTATAGACATAAGTCCGACAAAGACCTAAAAAGACGGATTTTGGTATTAAATTCTTCAAAACTAAAGAAAAGTAACCTACCTAAAAACTACGAGTCGTATGTTTGAACCTTGAAAGTATGGAAAACGGAACCCCTTTAGCATCAAATGCCGTCTTGGTGTCTGTGACGTCCAATCGTGAGCTGCCTGAGCTCGTTGATGAACATCTTGAGGAACTCGCCTTTCTGGCTGAAACGGCCGGTATTTCAGCGATGAAGCGGTTTATACAACATTTATCACATCCCGATATTCGATCATTTGTTGGCAAGGGTAAGCTTGCTGAAATAAAAGAATACGTATCATCCCATGCTATCCGGAATGTGATATTCGATGATGACCTTAGCCCCAGTCAATTGAGGAACCTCGAGAAGGAATTCAATGCTGACGATAGCGAGGAAAAAATCCGGGTCTATGACCGCAGTCTTTTAATCCTGGATATTTTCCTCATGCGCGCCCAGACAGCGCAAGCGAGAACGCAGGTGGAGCTTGCCATGAACCAGTATTTGCTGCCCCGGCTGACACGTATGTGGACTCACCTTGAAAGACAGCGGGGGGGCACGGGTGCACGCGGAGGATCCGGTGAACGTGAAATTGAGACCGACCGCAGAAATATCCGCTATCGGATTTCACTCTTAAAAGATGAACTGGAAAAAATTGAAAAACAAAAGGCCACGCAACGCAAATCGCGGACCAACATCGTGCGGGTATCCTTGGTTGGTTATACGAACGTGGGTAAATCAACGCTGATGAATCTGATGGCTAAATCGGATCTTAAGGCTGAAAATAAACTTTTTGCTACTGTCGATGCGACCGTAAGGAAAGTTGTGATTGGTGACCTTCCGTTTTTATTGTCTGACACAGTAGGCTTCATTCGCAAATTGCCGCACCATTTGATTGAGTCATTCAAATCAACCCTCGATGAGGTTCGTGAATCGGATTTGTTGTTGCACATTGTAGACATGGCCCATCCGTTTCATGATAACCAAATTGAAGTAGTGAGCAAGACGCTGGCCGAGATTGGAGCGGGGAATATTCCAGTTATTTTGGTGCTGAATAAAATTGATTTGCTGAAACAGCAGGAGGGAGGCGCTGATTTTGAACAGATCAGAGGACGCTACCGTGATCAGGGATTTGAGCGGGTGGTGTTTATTTCAGCTACATCAAAGCAGAACATGGAAGAGCTTCGGAAAATAGTGTATGAAGAAGTCAGAAAAAAGCATGTGACGTTTTATCCAAATTATGTGTCGCAGACCAACGGGTACTGATTTTTTGAATGCTTTATTAGACCGGAACAGTTTACATTTCAATCAAAAAATTCCTTCGGGATCATCAGAATAGATGACTCGGAAGTACCAAAAAAAAAGAATCTCTTATAATCGTGTTTTACCAGAATTTCAATTCTGTCCGGTAGAACTTTGATGCCTTTGAATTTTGTGGACGAGTAAAAAAAGTCATCGCCCAAATATTTCGTATCCTGAATCTTGCCGCTCCGCTTGTCGATTTTCAGAATGACACCTAATTCAAAGTTGTTTAAAATATCTCTGGCGCTGCCGCATAAGTACACGAACCCATAATCCATTGCGATTCCATAAACATGTATATCATCCCCCTTTAATTCCAGGGTGGTGTTGTAGTTCAGGCGACCGGAGCCAACATCCATGCTGGCGAAACTTATCCTTGCATTACTATCGTTAGGAATTCGGTAACTGGTAAAGACCGTTTGCGTGGGCGGATCAATTCTTAAAAACGCTTCTACCGTATCAGGAGAATATCGGTTCACTTTTTCAAAAATTGTGGTTGTCCACTGTGGCAAAAAGTGAGGAGTGGAATAGCAACGGACGGAGATTTTGGCGATTTCGTCTCGCGTGGGCATGTAATAATCAGTCATGAACAGCAAGGAGTCAAAAACGGATACCTGACCGATCATATGATGGAGATCACCGGACATGGATTTCCTTTCGAGACTGTCTATGTTAGGTAGATCGATGAATGGCTCATTCCCGAAATTATCCATTTCTGAAACTGGTAGAGCAGAGGACGTTTCAATTAAGCCCGGAACAATCGACTTCTCCGGCGTGAAATGCATCTTGTCACGATTGAAGAGGGAATAGTAGACGAGATGTTGTAAGCGCGTGGAAGTAAATCCATAAATCCCCATTTCGATCGAAATAACAAGTGGAATAAGGAGGCCACGAGTCGAGGTTTGACCATATATCCTGATCAATGTGTAAGTTAAATAAATGATGTGCGTTGAGCCACCGATAACAGCCATGTCACTGCTTTCACTTAACATTCCCTTTTTTAGAATAATAATTCCAATCGACTGAAAAATGAATTGCAGGAAGACGGAGTGCCCGATAAGATATAAACACACGGCATTGAGTGAGGGGGATTTTCTCTGTCTATTGAATAGAAATATTAACACAACGTAAAGTCCGATCGCATGTATTAAAAGCCGCTTCAGGGGCTGAATATTTTCATAAAAGGCGGCATAACCATTGGACAATTCCAGGACGCGTCTTGGAACATTCCAGATTGCCGCTTGTTCAGCGGGGTCGACGATTAAATGAATAAAGAACCATGTTAAAAGGCAGCTGATGGTAACAACGTACGTGGCGTACTTCCAGGGCTTGGTAAATAGTTCGGGGTGAGTAACTACTTTCTTTGGATCAGAGAATAAGGCAAGGAAAGTTTCAAACAGCCCATGGTCGATATCCAATGTGTCATGTAGAATCTCCTTGGTCTTCATCTAATGTTAAAAAAATGAAATTTACCCAAATAATGGCTACGATTGAAAACCCGCAGACGTAGACTATTTTGTCCGCTGTTGAATGATCATGGAAATCGGATGAACTATTACCCAATAAGGGGTAACAGCCTTAAAATCCGTAGATTGTTTGGAACATTGTATGGATTTCCCTTTCAACCTCTTCATCGTAGTTCTTATTCAGCTTGATGGAATTTATGATCTCGCCAACAAGGTCAGTCACTCGTTTTAGTGACTTTTCATCCGGGTGAATAAAAGGTATTTTTTTAATATAATTAGCTGGATTATTTGCTGAAGGATTAATCGTTCGAATTAATTTATTGCAAGTTGGTGAATTTAGAAAACCAAGTAAATATTGCATCATATTTGGGTCCGAAGGGAAGACACCGACAATGGATTGATCGAAAAGCTTGTTTTCAATCAATGATGCTGTTATGCTTGATGAACTAATCATTGGCACTCCAATTCCAAATTTAAAATAGAATTTTGGGTTTTGGAACCTCGCTTTTTTATCGTTTTTATAATGAGACACGGCCTCCTTTGACCAGTTCATAAACCACGATTCAGGTTTAAGATATCGAGTGTTTCCTCCTTTCACGATTGGAATGAAGTGTCTCAATCCATCAATGCCGTCCAGAATATTCGTATGCTCAGTAATATTGTCACAGATAGATTCCGGATTCACTAACGTGTAGTTCTTTCCATTTTTTAATTCCAGGCTCCTGACTTGAAGAAATGTTTTGTCGTCTCCGGAATAAAAGCCAGTGACGCAACTAGCTATATCTCCAAGTTTTGTTGGCGCCTTGCTGAGGGTATCTGAAATTGTTGAGTCTTCAGCAATAAAGAATGCGTGGTCAGAATTCGCCAAGACCTCCGATTGAACAAAGGAAAACTTGTGGACATTTTGATTTTCAATATTAGCCAACTGGCTTACGTCTGAGAATTTAGTAAATACTGGAAACTCATTAGTCAGGCAAACTTGTGGTCTATCGTCTTTTTGAAGCGTTATAATCGAAAGATTAGCGTACCCAAAGTTGACACCTGGGAAAAATGAGGAGGGGAATAGTACGAGTTCTAATATTCGCGTTTTAGTCAAAATATTTCTTCTAATCCCTTTATGCATATGGAGATTTAGGAAAGTATCAGGTATAATAAACGATAAAATCCCGCCATCCCGGAGTAATTCTATGCAACGATATAGGAATAGGGAATACGTTTCCTTGGCATACAGATCATTATATAATTTCTTGAGAACAGATCTCTTTTCGAAGTCTTGCCAGGCTCCATACGGAGGATTTGCAATAATTTTATCGTATGCGCCACCAAAACCGGAATTGAAAATTAGGTCATTATCGAGTAATGTGTCGCAATTTCTGATAGTTACGTTTCCGAACGGTGAAAATTTATTTAACAATATTTGAAATGCTAAATCATTCAGTTCATAAACATCAATATTTGCCGACTCATTTAGAGCGAGAATTGAATCGACAAATACACCATCTCCTCCGCAAGGCTCCAGGATCCGATCAGACTCTTTTAGTTCAAGCTTATTGACCATATAATCGACAATCGGTGTCGATTTTGTATAGTAGGCTTGATATTTTTTAGTTTCTTGGATTGTTACCATATAAGATATTCCATTAAGTGATATCCCTTGAAATGAGCGACAGTATCGCCTGACAAGTCGTTTTCCCATTTTACATTTTGCTCAATCCATTGTTTTAGATTGTAACCTGAGTAATCCATTATTTTTTGGTATGCTTCGTTGCCGCAGTAAGCATCCCAGACCCCCGAATTTTTTAAAGTATTGAAATAGCTATTGTTTTCCTCTGCTCGAACAAAGATCAAACACTTGTAATTGTCTTCCAGATTCCTATAAATACCTGCAACCAGTAATAGACGATTGGTATTACCCTTTTCATTGGAACCAAAACCGCTCTTAAAATCAACTACATACTTTTGGCCCTTGTAAACAAAATGCAAATCCAGTTCCAACTGAATTTCCCCAGAGGTTACAAGACTCCATACTTTCTCATAGTACTTCTTGAGTTCTTCCTTTTGCTCCTTGGTGATATTCAACTTCTCAATATAAATGATAATCTCAGAGGTTAACTTCTTCTTTACTTCAGAAAAAAGGGGAGGAACAAATAATGAAACATCATTAACGGGATAATGAAAACAAAGCTTGCAAAATGGGTCCCATAACTCGCCGACGCGCCTTGAAAAATCCATGTATTCATAAGGCCGAAGAGAGTTCCTACTTTCAATCATCACAACGTTATTGCAATATGTGATCATGAGTATGGACTCGAGTTTTTCTTGGCGATTCCAGCCTTCTTTTTCTGACTGTTGAAGTAAGGCGCTTAGCAAATTAGATTTGGTGTCATTTAGGCTTTCGTTTATCGCCCGAGCCCTCTTGTCTGCTTGAGTCTCGGCAAATTTCTCCTTAATGAGGGTTATAGACTCACTGGCCCTATCGCGAAAGTAAGCCAGCAATTCAACCTTCCTGTCCTTTATCGATTTGTCAATATTCATTTGGGGGACCGTTGTTTAAAATATCTAATTTTTTGTTCGGCTACTTTTAATATCTGCATTCCATCTTCCTCATCAATTAACTGATAAGTGATTTTATCACTCATATAACGTACTCTTAAATCCCCTTTGTCCACATTAAAAACCGAAGCTAGTTTTTGAATAATTTCCTCGTTAGCATTTCGTTCATTTTTTTCAATTTTACTGAGGGTTGAAGTATCGATATCAAGAGCTGCGGCAACTTTTCTTAATGGGAGATTTCGATCTTCTCGCAAGGAGCGGATGTACTCGCCGAATGAGTTGCTACTTCTGTTGGACAGTTCTTGCCTTGGCATATTTTGTCCAAATTAATTAGTTAAAAACGCAATGTCAAGTCCCTGCCCGGAAAATATTTCGACGACGAAACTGGACTAGTTTCAGTCTGTTTCCAGTTTTGGCAAGATGTACAAATGCTGGCGGATTCGTACAAGATAGGTTGGTAAGTCATTGGGGCTTGCCTCGGAACTTAGCCGCCCTTGACCATTAGATGTTCCCAAACAAAGACGCTCATAGTAAAGACTCATTCATCCCCAACCGCCAAAGGTAGCCGTTGCTCCCAACCTACGCTGAAGCTTCGGTTTGGCAAAGCAAGCTTGTCAAGGGTGGTACGGAGTGTCGATGTTGGTTTTGTTTTTCACGGTATCGACACCCTTGACAAACTTTCCGCAACATGCTTAGGGCGGCTTATCGGAATGAATGGAGAGAAGCCATTCAAAAACTATTTTCCCAACTTATAATTGATTAATGTTTTCTTTATCGCCTCGCGCAAATCTCCATTGACTTTTGTCTGCTCTGCGTATTTTGACCAATGATTTACAACTCCGTTAATTTGTTTAAGTATCTGATCGGCTTTCTTAATGCTCATCGATCTGGCTACTTGCAATAGATCATCTGAACTTATGCCGGTCCTCTTGCCATTCACGCTTAGCGACTGTTGACTGACCCAGGTGCTTCCGGGCCTATACGCGTGGCAAACATCAAATGCAGGAGCTAATTTCCATGTGCCCTGAATATCCATAACAAAGGCAAAATTCTTGGTATGATCGTCGCAATTCCTGGCAATCACATTAAAAACCATTCTCCTGTATAGTTGTTCGGCTTGTGGGTAAGGTAATCTCAACTGTCGCATGGTCTGAAATAATTGCTCGTAGGCGAACGATGTGATATCGTTAAAGTCGTAATGCTGCAATGCGTAAAAGCTTTGCACGTGAATTTTGCCTCCACCTGCCGGCCGGTCAAATCGGCGAGTCATAAAATGCGCCCGGTCGTTTTCCTCGAGTAAGCGGCACTCCGTCATTTCTATGCCGCAATCCGTTGCCATTAAGTGATATGCCATTTCCACACGACCATAGCCCTGGGATGTTCCAAGCTGAGTGTCCTTTATGCCGTCGAACTTGAGTAACCATTGCGTAAATCCTTTTGGAGCCTCGGCCTGACCAGATCTTACTTCACCGGTTGTTGGATTATAAGCAATGATGGCTTTAGCACGGGCACCTCCTGCTGATGTTCCGATTTTCAAAATATCCATCAAAGCCTTTTCTTCATTAGCAGATAGATTCGTTTGAAAGTCTTGTCTTCCCGAAAGTATTTGTTCTGCCATACTGATCAAGCTATCAAGTTCAATTTTGGTACTGGCATTTTTTCCTTTTGGAACAATCGGATCAAACTCCAACGCCCCGATACCTCTTTTGCCTATGTAGCATAGCATTTCTACTGGGTTCAAGCTATTCGCTGGCCGTCCGTTTTTTGCCAACCACGCATTGATTAATGTATTACCATATTTGTCGGGTAATACATCTGCTAACAAACCTGGAAGTCCTTTGAAAGCTGTATCCCTTAACGCTGGAAAAGAAAATATCTTCTGATCTGAGTCCAGTGGCATTTTGACTGGAGCCACATCCCATTGCTGTTTTAGAAAAGAAGGTTGAAACTCAAATGTGCCCAATCCTGTTTCTGACGACCAGGCAACCGCACCAACTCGTTTGTCCCGGAGATTTATGAAAGCTGTGCTAATCATTACCAGTCAGATTTGCTTTCCTTATTGGGTTTTTTCTTGTTCCGCGCCCGATGTCGTCTGCTTTGTTCGAGTTTGGCAAGCTCAAGGGGACTAATTTGATACGAGGCTTGAAAGTGTTGAAAAAGGTGAAGTTGCTCTAATCCCCTCATCAATTGAATGAATGACTTAAGGGTTCCACTTTTTCCATTCTCCATTTGGACAACGGTAAATCGGTGGATTCCAGCTACTGAAGCGAGCTTCTGTTGAGTCTTATTTTGTTGCAGTCTTGTCTCTTTTAGGAATTGCCCAATTGTCTCCAAAATGGCAGAATCACTCATTTCGTGCCAATAATTGTTTGATTTCTCCATCATTAAGCTAATTAAAGTGATTTAATGTTGTAAAAATACAACATTTTTGCTAAAAATTAATGTAGCTAAATTACAACATTAAGTATATATTTTGTACTTAATGTTGTAATTAGCCAACATTAAATCCTTGATTTGGGCGGAAATGATGGCCGACCTAAATCGACTCCCCATCTTCGTCCGAACTTGTGAACAATTGAAATAACCGGATACCAACTTGACCTCCTTTCAAAAAGGGAGGAAAGTGAAGCAACGATCACCGAAGGAACCAAAGAGACTTACTATCGAGCACCTTGAAAGACTTTCAGTGATCCTTTACGATCATTACAGAAGCAATCAAACACAATCTGAATGTTTTGGGCTTCTTTGGTGGTACTTACGAGAGTGCCAAGACCGATGAGCGCAATGAATTCAACAGGATGATTAGTCCTACTTTGTCATGTTTAGATTTTTTGGGCCACAATGGACACCACGAAAAACATCCATTGACCATGTTGAGTCCAAATTCGTCGTGTTCTTAGTGGTTCATCGTGAACTTCGTGACCTTGCTTCTCACATTTTCTGTCCTGATTCCAAACTTGAGCCGTTCAATTTTGGCCTTCAGGTCAAACTTGACAAAGTAGGCTTAGATTTGTACGAAATCAGCATGAAGGCATTTCATTATATAAAGCGACAAGCCTGAAACGTCTTGCGTAATTACACCGAGACATTCCAGGCTTGTCTGCTTTATCGTAGACCGGAGCGGACGAATATCGAACTTTTTCCTAAGCGATTTAGCAGCATTCGGGGATTTGAACGGTTCGATAAATTTAAGGTAGTACCTTATTGTTTGGACTAATAACCCCAATAACTTCTCTCCAATCCCGTACCCTCGCATCTAGGACAGATAATTGGGCTATCTCCATTTTCCGATTGAATCATCTTATCGCCTTCGCATTTCTTGCAGGCTTTTTGCTTTTTTACAGGTTCCTTGGAAGCCTCCACTTTCTTTGTCACTGTTTCCATAACTATTTTTTAAATTATAAATACTAAAATCCATGACACGAATTCACGGGTGAGGTTGAACGAAGGATAAA
>JANXYC010000115.1 GCA_025350305.1 Cyclobacteriaceae bacterium
CCAGCCGGACGAACATAAGCTTCCCCTGGCCATTGAGGATTTGCGAACGCTCCAGCGAACCCTTGACGAGCTGGGCGATACACCCGTTCGCGAAGTCCACGATACGTTCATCATTTCGCCTAAATGAAAAGTTTATCTTGAATAAATTTAAGCACTTGAAAAAGTTTGTGACGATTTATTTTTTATTCATAGCTTTTGTCTGCCCGGCTCAGGTGGTATGGTTTGGCGATGACTTTAATGATTACTCAAAAGGCTGGCTCTGGAGCAACTATGATACTCCCGGAATCAGCAGGAAAATAACTGATGGGAAATACTACATCGATCATAAGCAGAACGATCACCCCTTCTCGACGTTTACACCACTCTGGCTGGACCGGAATAAAGATTTTTTACTGGAGACGAATATTGTTCAAACGGAAGGAAGTGATGGCAATGGTTTTGGACTCATCATTTCAGGAGCTGACAATCGGAATTACTACTTCCTTATTAATCCATCAAAAGGGATATTTTGGGTTGGAAGCAATCAAAGAGGTAATGGAATCGCCTTGAATGCATCAAAAGACTGGGAAAAAGCTTCCGCTATCCACGGTCAAAACACTTCCAATAAATTAGCGGTGCAGCGCAAAATTGACAAATTACTTTTTCTTATCAATGATCAGAACGTGTATCAAGGCGAAATCCATGTCGACTTTAAGGAACTGCTGTACGCGGAATATTTTGGCATCATGACAAGTGACAGGATGAAAATTGAAATTGATAATTTTTATCTAAAGCAAGACAACGTTCTCAACTTAATTCCTGACCTCCCAAGTGGACTCTTAAAAGTTAATGTAGGCCCAAACGTGAACAGCCAGTACACAGAGGTGACGCCGGTCATTTCTCCGGACGGAAAAACACTCTACCTAACGGTGGATGGAGATCCATTAAACATCAGGAAGAGCTATGACATTTATTATTCCACTTCGATCAATGACACTACCTGGCTGCCCAGGTCAAACGCAGGGTTTCCTCTTAACAACAGTTGGCCCAACGCAGTGGTCTCCGTTTCACCCGATAATAACAGTTTGGTCGTCATGCATACCTATAACCCGGATGGATCGCCAAAGGGCGACGGCTTATCAATCGCCGCGAAAACGAATGAAGGTTGGTCAATTCCTCAGGACCTGACGGTGATCAACTACTACAACACGGCGAGCACCAATGAATTTTGCATGTCAGCGGATCGCCAGGTGCTGTTGATGGCCGTTACGCGGGATGATACCGAAGGCCTAAAGGATATTTACGTCAGCTTCCGGAATGTCACCGGCGACTATTCGGAGCCAAAAAATTTGGGGAACATCGTAAATACATACGCGTCAGAAGCCTCTCCATTTCTCGCCGCCGACGAAGTATCCCTCTACTTTTCATCTGCCGGACATCCCGGGTTTGGAAGCGCTGACATCTTTGTTACCAAGCGACTGGATTCAACCTGGACGAATTGGTCGGTTCCGCAAAACATGGGTCCAAGCATTAACAGCCCGGCTTGGGAAGCTTACTATTCCATACCGGCATCAGGCTTGTATGCCTATGTCGTTTCACAAGAGCACTCGTTGGGCGAGACGGATATTTTCAGGATAAAGTTGCCGGATGCATTGAAGCCACGTCCCGTCGTGTTGATTTATGGTAAGGTATTAAACCGTAAAACCAAGGAGCCACTGGAAGCCGATATCTCCTACAACATCCTGTCTGGCAACAAGCTTTCCGGTATCGCGATGTCAAACGTAAAAGAGGGGAGTTATAAAATAGTACTTCCGGCAGGGGAGGCTTATAGTTTCATTGCGAAAAAAGAGGGTTTTTTTTCCGTTAGCGAAAACATTGATCTCATTGCACTGAAGGCATACAAAGAGATTGAAAGAAATCTGTTCCTGGCACCCATCGAAGTAGGGGAGACGATCTTGCTGAACAATTTATTTTTTGACTTCAATAAATCCGAGCTGCGAAAGGAATCAACCGCCGAGTTGGAAAGGATGGTGGCATTACTCTCCGAGCACCCTGGCATGACAGTTGAAATATCCGGCCATACCGATAACAGGGGCAATGATATCTACAATAACAAACTCTCCATCGACCGCGCCACGGCTGTGAGGGCGTTTATCCTGAAGAAAGGAATACCAGCGGACAGGATACAAGCCAGCGGCTATGGAAAAGCCCGGCCCTCAGCCTCCAACGATACAGAAGCCGGTCGCCAGCAAAACAGGAGAGTGGAGTTCACAATATTAAAGGATTAGTTGACGCACGGATCAGATTATTTCAGTTAGCCATCAGCGCGCGCGGGCAATCCGGAAAGGGAAAAAAAGTATGGTGCTGATAAGTTTAAAGATCAAACCAATGGTAAGTCCTACGATTCTGAAAGGCAGCAAGATTAACCACAGCAGGGGAAGGAGAAATAGCAGAATCAACGCTAGCGGCCAACACGTTACGAACAAAAGACACCAAAGGATAAGAGCAATGAATGTTTTCATGAGGCTAGCGTTTGATGTTCCTATGCAAATCCATGACCAATTCATTAAATGATTGGAAGTTAGGGCATTACAAAAGTTACGCATCTATGGAGTATCCGTATCTGTACAGTGGTTGTGCATTGGTGTACACCTGCCGATTAGTGGTGGGCACCAACAATACTGAAAAGCAACACGATCTTCCTGTATTTCTGTAAATTGAATCTGATTTTTGATTCGGTCTAATCAATTGCAAATTATGAGCGCAAATACCGTCGTTAATTGTGCAGCCTATTGTGAGGGCCGGAGAGTCGCAAATGTTGAGATCGACCATATAAGCGAAGTCCTGAAGCAGTCCGATAAGTTCGTTTGGATCGGCCTTCACGAGCCATCGGCGGAAATGCTCTCCAAAATCCAACGGGAGTTTGGACTTCACGACCTTGCCATCGAAGACGCACACCGCGCCCACCAGCGGCCAAAGATTGAGGCCTACGGCGATTCACTATTTATTGTACTACGGACCGTACAGATGAAGGAACAACAGATTGAGTTGGGCGAGACTCACATCTTCATTGGCCGTAATTATATCATTACTGTGCGGCATAGTTCATCGCTTGCCTACACCGATGTCCGGGCGCGGTGTGAAAGTACACCACACTTGTTGCAAAAAGGGCCGGGCTTTGCGCTCTACGCAATCATGGATTCAATTCGCATAAATGAAATGGTCGACAATTCGCGCGACCTGTTGTCCGCTGCTTTGGAGGCCAACTTATCACTCATCTCGATTTCTCAGAATGAAGTTTCAAAAAGATTTGCCGGATGGGCGGCCATTATCGGAATACCAACCATGGTGGCAGGGATATACGGCATGAATTTTAAGTTTATGCCTGAACTTGACTGGCCATGGAATTATCCCATCGTCATGTTCCTGACGTTTGGATTATGCGTAGGGCTTTACATTCGGTTCAAACGGTCTGGCTGGCTTTAGGATTTTCAATTCTAAGAATGATCCATTGACCACAAGAAGTAAAGAAACACTTTGGAAAAAACTTGAAGGGTTAGCATCTTTTCTAAAAGCAGATATAATCGACACAACCCAAAAATAGCTGAAAATCAGTCCGTATTACATTTTATTCGTCGCGTACTTTGGGTGAGAAAAGAATATTCTT
>JANXYC010000159.1 GCA_025350305.1 Cyclobacteriaceae bacterium
ATCCGTGGTACTCTGTGCAATCTGTGGCTGTTAAAAATTTTAATGGACAAGAGAAAACCTGAAGATGTAATCGTTGCTCCGGCAACTCCCCCCGGCGTCAGCGCGCTGGCTATTATCCGGCTTTCTGGTAAAGACGCTATCAAAGTAACACAGAAAGTATTTGTTGGTAAGAATTTACTGGACCAACTTTCGCACACCTTACATTTTGGATTGATCCGGGATGGCGATGAAACAATTGATGAAGTGGTAGTTTCCGTTTTTCGGGAGCCGAACTCCTTCACCAAAGAAAACTCTATTGAAATTTCGTGCCACGGATCTCACGTGATCGTTGAGCGAATCATCAATGCCCTTATTAAGAATGGTGCCGCGCTGGCCGGTCCTGGTGAGTTTACCAAACGTGCTTTTCTAAACGGACGCTTTGACCTGGCGCAGGCCGAAGCCGTGGCTGACCTTATCAACTCCGAAACAGACAATGCGCGGCAAGCAGCATTAAATCAGATGCGCGGGGGTTTTTCAAAAGAGATTCAGCGATTGCGTGAAGAGCTAATCCATTTTGCTTCTCTTATTGAGCTCGAACTAGACTTTGGAGAAGAAGACGTGGAGTTTGCCAAACGCGAAGATTTGAAAAATCTGATTCTCAAAATTCAATCTTTTTTACAAACACTCATTCAATCTTTTCAACAGGGGAACGTAATCAAGAATGGCGTACCTACCGTCATCGCCGGAAAGCCCAATGCTGGAAAGTCTACATTGCTAAACGTGCTGTTGAACGAGGAAAAGGCCATCGTATCCGAAATTGCTGGTACCACACGCGATGTGATCGAAGATGAAATGATTCTGGGTGGGATCAACTTTCGGTTTATTGATACGGCAGGACTACGCGAGACAACCGACACCATTGAAGCCATTGGCGTAGGCCGCACGAAAGAACAATTAAAAAAGGCGGCGTTGGTTCTATATTTAATTGACCTTGCCAACACTAACCTTAGCGAAATTCATTCCGAACTGAAGGCGTTAGAAGATTTATCCATCCCGATCATCAAGGTAGGGAACAAGGTTGACAAAGCTGACCCCGCCCTGCTCCGGCAGTTGGAGGCGCAGGATTTTCTGTTTATCTCCGCTACAAAAAAAACGAATCTTCCTGCCTTGCAAGAGAGAATTTTGTCCAGATTTCATGTGGACCATGTGAAGCAAGGGGACATTGTTATTACCAACCTCCGACATTATCAAAGTTTGCTCCAGACACACGAGGCATTGGACCGGGTATTGAAGGGCATGGATAATCGCGTGACGGGAGATTTTTTGGCGATGGATGTACGGAATGCCCTCTATCATCTTGGGCTGATCACCGGACAGATATCGACGGAGGATTTACTGGAGAATATTTTTTCGAAGTTTTGTATTGGGAAGTAGACACATATCAGAATCCAATTCATTATTGATTGCCCCAACGCGCAACAACTATTCTCATAGCGAAATTTAGCAACGACGCAACCGTTTAAACACTTAACTTTAATCAAAAACGCTACAAACGCTTCCCGTGTGTAATTTAGCCCAGCCGCAAGTACCTATCGCCTTTTCTTCTTCATCGGAAACTCAAAACCAAACCGAACTACCAGCCGGTCCGCATAAGGACTCTTGTTCTCCGGATTGAAGAGATTATACATCACCTCGGTATTTCCCCTGATCTTTTTGTAAACAGTAAATTCCTTTTTCATTCCCACCAAAACGCTCCACACCCACTCACGCTGTCCCTCCGTGACACCCGGAGTTGGAATTAATTGCGGGGGACCAAAGGTGTATTATCTGAAGGGTAAGTCTAAAGACTTATAGCATGGTGGGTCCAAGTCTCTCAACCCGCCAATCCCATCGCGCAAGACTTGAACCAGACGCGGCTCTCAGTTCTTGACCAAAACGGCTCGAATATCGCCAAATTTTACTTTTCTCGAATCATAATCAAGGTGGACTAAGATGGAGAAACTCTGCCATTGCCTCGAATTGTATTCAGGTTTCGTTTGCCGTGGTTCCCGTCTCGGGGGCGAAGGAAGGAACAACGAGAAGCCCCGGTTCATGCTTAGTTTTCTTATTTTGGATAGATTTGCTGGGACAGGTCAATGAGATTGCTAAGACGTTTATGCTTTTCTGGATGCATAAAATACCTTACAAGCCTTTTGTCATTCTCAAGCCTTTGCTTTTCCAATAACGGTTCCAGATCATTGGTGAATGTCCGGTATTTTGTATTGATCAGGTTTATAGTATCACTTCGATGTTTTTTTTGAACTTCAACAGACTTATTGCTTGTCCCAAGTATTGAATTGATCTCGTCAATCAACAGGGTATTGTCAGGATTGTCTGAAATAGCTTGGATAAGTTCCAGTTCCAATTTCCCGAAAAGTAATTGAGTCTTCTTATTTTTTTGCTTATTGTTTCGGTAATTAAGAATTAACTGAACGATCGAAAACAAGG
>JANXYC010000228.1 GCA_025350305.1 Cyclobacteriaceae bacterium
ACAAAAGAGATTTGGTTTACCGACAACGGACGTGACATGCTCGGTGATGGTATTCCTCCCTGTGAATTAAACAACGCCCCTAAAGCCGGAATGCATTTTGGCTACCCTTACTGCCATGGTGGGACTATCAAGGATCCTGAATTTGGAAGTAGAAGACCCTGCAGTGAATTTACGAAGCCTGCGCAAAACCTTGGACCTCACGTAGCTCCACTCGGGTTAAAATTCTATACTTCCAATATGTTCCCTGAGACGTACAAGGGTAATCTGTTCATAGCTGAACACGGCTCCTGGAACCGCAGTAAAGAAGCTGGCCATATTGGATATCGAATCAGTCTTGTCAAGGTCGAGGGTAATGAGGGAAAAAGCTATGAAACCTTTGCCAGTGGCTGGCTCGACAAGGCAACGCAAAAGGCGTGGGGGCGACCTGTTGACGTTTTATTTTTGCCCGATGGCTCGATGCTCGTCAGCGATGATCAGGCAAATGTAATTTATAGAATTACCTATAAGTCTTAGAAGTCGCCCGCAATATCATCAATCTTCTTGCCCTTATCTGCCCGCATCATTTTAAGAATGGGATAACACCGGTAGGCAAGCCGAAGCTCATGCTTCGAATGGTTCTGAAAGGTCAGGCTCAGGTTGTCGGTTTTCCAATTGTACGTTTCAGTTGGGACAATATAAATCGGCTTGCCAAATGATTTCTGCATGCCCTTCATGAGCCGGGTGTCCTTGTTGACGATGACCACAATTTCATACACAAGATCTTTGTACGTTTTTACTTCTACTCGCTTCACCTTCACTTCCCCGATGTTTTTGTATTCCGGGTTATCAACCAGATAAAGCTTGACCGGGAATTCATTCTTCTCTTTGGTCTCCTTCTTAAAACTGGCACCCTTTACACTATCAATGGGGGTGCCGAGCTTCAGGTCTTTAAAACCATTGCGTCGGTCCAATTCCGCAAGGTCCTGGGCCGACATGGAATAGGCGCCAAAAATTAATAGGGAGAAGAAAAAATATTTCATGGTTTTGGTTCTAAGAATTGAATGGGGATGATCACTTTCGTTTTGTCCCAGGTCATCAGCAGGTCAGCTTTATCATTTTTTTGATCAATGATGATGGTAAAGGACTCATAAACGACATCTGTTAAGGATGCCACCGGAACATCGAACTTCAATACATCCATTTTAGTATTGTAATTGTAAGCGCCCCACAGTCCAAGGTCGGAATTAAAGATGATCGTCCATTTATCCTTTTCCGGTATGGTAAAGATAGAATAATTGCCAGCCTTCAGGTCAGTACCGTTGATTTTCAGATCCTGAGTGATTGTCATTTCGGCAGCTTCATTGGCACCTGTGCACCACACTTGATTAAAAGGCACCAGCTGGCCAAAGACTTCGCGATCCCGTTTGCCTGGCTGGCTATAGGTAATCTTCAAATAGGTGTCCTTATACCGGGCGCTCACGATGGCGAGCGGGCTGGGTCGTGGCTTTACGGCCTGTTGGGCAAAGACCGTTAAAGAAAAAAGAAGTAGTAAGAGTGGGCAAAACAGTTTCATCGACAAAGTTTCAAAACAAAATTAAGAATTTTGGCCCCATTCTTTACTTTGCACCATGATGCGACCTGCCTTTGATGACATTTACATGGAATTGGCTGTGAACCTTGCCAAGCGATCTCATTGCATCAAGCGACACGTGGGCGCGGTGCTTACCAAGGACACCCGGATTATCTCGATCGGATATAATGGCCCCCCTTCTGGCACACACAACTGTGATGAACTATGGCCCGAAACCGGATGCCCCCGCGATTCAAAAGGGGGTTGCTCCCTGGCTATTCATGCTGAGCAGAATGCTATTTTGTATGCTGTCAAGAACAAAACCTCCGTAGATGACGCAACCCTGTATGTTACGCTATCACCATGCCTGGCGTGCGCCCGAATGATTTATAGTATGGGTATAAAACGGGTGATCTACCTTAACTCATACGCCGAGCACAAAGGGCTCCCTACGGATGAGGGTGTAGACTTTCTGAATGGATTTGGAATAGCCTGTATCAAATATGGTGGGATGTTATCCAACGTAACACACATGATCTGATGGTCAGCGGCTCTTCAACGCTTTCTCGATATCACCAACCAACTTAGCTGTAATACCTTTTGTTTTTTTTACTTGTTCCTCTTTGAAAACAACCAGCGATCGTTCGGCCATCTGAAAAAGACCGATTGGGTTGCCGTCATTTTGATAACTGCCCAGGCACCAGTTGATCTCCGATTGCAAAGAGTGTTCAATGTCTAAGGTAGCGAGTGCAGCAAGGGATATTTGGCAGGCTTTTACGATCTGATCGGGAGAAGCGGTTGCTTTCTTCGGTGTTACTTTCTTCTTCTCTGTCTTTACAGGAGTTTTGCTAGATGCTTTGGCCATGGGATTTTGTTGTTTGTCCGCGCAAAATTAGAGAGATGTTATCCCGGCAAACAAGAACTTTAGCGTAATATTTTATGCAACCGTTGCCGTCCCAACAGAAGGGGTAAGTGATTATGCCTCATTTAGGCATTGGAACCAGCATTTGGCATGTTGGATGCTTAGTCATAGAGCACATCTTAAAAAGCTAAAAGGGAAGCAATCCTGGATCGCTTCCCTTTGCAAGAAGATAGGTTGTTACCTAATTACTTCTTTTTCTTAGCTGCTTTTTTCTTAGCAGCCTTCTTAGCTTTTTTTGCCATAGCGTTTAAAATTTTAAGTTAAGTAATCGTTAAACGTATTCGAAGGTATAATAAAATATTAACAGACAAAAGTTTTTAGCCTTTTTTTTTGAAGTGTGATAAATTCTGATACACCGATTGACAATTCTTTCGATCAACATGAGGACACGATGTTCTGTCAAATAATATTCACTTCGGTAGTAAGCGTTATACCGAATTTTTCTTTCACCGATGCCTGAATTTTCATCGCGAGCTGAAAAATTTCTTCTCCATTTCCATTGCCGTAGTTAACCAACACAAGCGCCTGTTGAGGATGAACACCAATGTTTCCCAACTTTTTTCCTTTCCATCCGCATTGCTCGATGAGCCAGCCGGCGGCCACCTTAACATTTTGATTACCAATTGGATAGATCGGTATTGAGGGATACTCTTTTTTAATCAACTCAACTTCTTTTTCATGCGCGGTTGGATTCTTGAAGAAGCTTCCTGCATTACCAATCACACGCGGATCAGGAAGTTTACTTTGACGAATGGCAATCACAGCATCACTTACATGCTGTATGGTTGGATGTGCGATGTTGTGTTGTTTCAGCACGTCTTGAATAGCACCGTAGCTTGTGTTGAGATGATGCTTTTTTTTGGTTAACCTTAAAGTAATACTTGAAATAAAATATTTTTCTTTCAACTCCTGTTTAAAGATACTTTCCCGGTAATTAAAGTGACAATCTGAGTTTGTGAAGGTCCGGAGTGTTCCCGTACTTAACTCAATTCCATTCACATTTTCGATCACATTTTGAATCTCAACACCATAGGCTCCGATGTTTTGCATGGGTGCTGCACCCGCCGTTCCAGGTATGAGGGATAAGTTTTCAACACCACCCCAGTTATGTTGAAGACAATGCATCACTAACTGATGCCAGTTCTCGCCCGATCCTGCCCTCACGAAGATGAAATCATCATTTTCAGCCGTCACCGTTATGCCCGTCATTGCTGATTTTATAACAAGTCCGTCAAAATTCTTTGTAAAAAGGATGTTGCTTCCACCACCCAATATCAAATACTTGTTGTTTCGAAAGATGGTATGGTGAAGTAGCTCTTGTAAAGCCTCATCGGTAGAAACTTCAATGAAATACCTCGCTTTCGCATCGATGCCGAATGTATTGAAGTACTGAAGAGAGATGTTTTCCTGGATCTGAATCATGATATGTAATGACGAAGGAATAAAAAATCCCATCAAATATAAAATTCCGAGCATCCTTGAAGGTGCTTCAATGGATGCATTCGTTGCTCCATTTATTAATGCAGCCTCAAATTTCTTTGCGGAAACCTCAATTTCATTTTTAGAACTTTTGAGACTACTGAGTTTATTAGCAGATTTACTCCCGTGAAAATCATTGAATGTCCCAGGGATGCCATGCAGGGTATCGAGAAATTCATCGCTACTGTGGATAAAATTCGCTATCTCAATCAACTAATGAAAGTGGGCTTCGACACCATCGACGCCGGTAGCTTTGTTTCGCCCAAGGTGATTCCTCAGATGCGTGACACAGCAGCGGTGCTTGAAAAAGTTGAGTTTGGGACCAGTAAGACCAAGCTGCTGGTGATTGTAGCCAACGTTCGGGGGGCAGAAGAAGCAAGCCGCAATGCCGCTGTAACTTATTTAGGATTTCCCCTTTCGGTGTCAGAAACATTCCAACGGCGTAATACCAACAAGTCGATAGCGGAAGCCCTTAATATCCTTAACGATATACAGGAAATTTGCATCACTTCCGGAAAGAAACTAGTTACGTACCTCAGTATGGGGTTTGGCAATCCGTATGGCGACCCCTACGATGCGGATGTGGTTGGCAAGTTTGTGGATATTCTCTCAACGCTGGAAATAAAAATCATTTCGCTGGCGGATACCATTGGTGTTTCCAAACCTGACCAGATTCGGAACTTGTTTACGCACCTTGCCAGTGATTTTCCCTCTATTGAGTTTGGCGTACACCTACATTCACATCCTGCAAAAGCAATTGAGAAAATTGAAGCGGCTGTCGATGCCAGCTGTCAACGACTGGATGGTGCCATAAAAGGATTTGGTGGCTGCCCGATGGCGGAGGATGAGTTGGTAGGCAACCTGGCAACGGAGACGATCCTTGGTTTCCTTGATTCAAAAGGAATTGATTCGCATCTGGATAAAGGAGAATTTGTGAAGGCGATGAAGGTGGCGGAGGAGATTTTTCCGGGGTGAAATTTGTTGCCACTGATGGCACGGATTCCAAGATCATTTTATATTCGGGTAAGTTCCTTCGGCAAGTCTAAATCGTAAGTATCTAAAGGGCGTCTCTAAAAACTCCTTGTACCCTTCTCTTCCGGAGAAGGGTGACGGGTTGAGGCCATAAAAGGCAAGG
>JANXYC010000254.1 GCA_025350305.1 Cyclobacteriaceae bacterium
TTTTACCAAAGTGACCCATCAGCACGTAAGGCAAGTAGAAAAAATGATCAATGAAAGACCCGTTAGAAAATTTAATTATCAAACCCCAAATGCTGTATTTTTACAAAAATTAAAAGTTGCACTTATTAGTTGAACACAGCAGAAAATAAATGCGAGATTCTATCTAATTTGGAGTCCTTCCACAAAAAGGGTATCAAAATTCTTTAGATAACTTTGCTGTATGAATATTTTTCGTACGGAATTAATACCCAAATTTTCTGACCCGAAAATCAACCACAACTCACCGCTATTGACGATTGGATCATGCTTCTCGGATTCCATTGGAAATAAATTGATTGAAAATAAATTTGACGCTTTGGTCAATCCGTTTGGAACGGTGTATAACCCAATCTCCATTCACGAGACACTTAAAAATACAATCAGATTACTGTACCCGTCGAGCCAGTCCTACCTTCTGCAGCAAGGATTATTTTTCAATTACCATTTTCATTCTAAATTCGCTGCGGCAAATGAAGATGACTTGGTCCGTCAACTCACGACGGCAATTGACAGCAGTCATGCGTTTATAATGGAATCAAAAGTCTTGATCATCACCTACGGAACTTCATTCGTCTATGAAAGAACCGATACGAATGAGATCGTCGCCAATTGTCACAAAGTACCGGGTTCCAGGTTTAATAAAAGATTACTTTCCGTCGAAGAAATTCTTTTGAGCTTTCAATCCTTGCACAAGGATATTACGGAGAATCTATCGGTTGAAAAAATTATCCTCACGGTCAGTCCTGTCCGACACATCAAAGACACGCTCGAACTCAATAGTCTCAGCAAATCAATACTCAGAATCGCTTGTCAGCACCTTGTCAATCAATACTCAAACGTGGCGTATTTCCCTTCATTTGAAATCATGATGGATGACTTGCGGGACTATCGATTTTATAAAAATGACATGATCCACCCAACGGACACGGCAGAAGATTACATGTGGGAAAAATTTTCGAAGGCCTATTTCAATGAACCCACGCTTCAGTTTTTGAAGCAATGGGGTGAAATCAAAAAAGCCATTGCCCATCGGCCTATTCAAGCTGATAGCCCCTCCCACAGAAACTTTTTGAATGAAACAATTTTACGGCTGGAAGAACTAAAACCCCTTGCGGATGTTGAAAAAGAAATCACCCAGCTCAAATCGCAACTAAATCCTTAACGCCAAAGCCAAGAGCCAAAAGTTAAAATTCAATTTTACCAATGTCCAATCCCACTTCTACCCAGAGAGAACCCAATCGCTTAATTAGATCCACAAGTCCCTACTTGCTACAGCACGCCTACAACCCGGTTCATTGGTTTGAATGGGGTAGTGAAGCCTTGACAAAAGCAAAGCAAGAAGACAAGCCAATTCTAGTAAGCATTGGATATTCATCGTGTCATTGGTGTCATGTAATGGAGAGAGAATCCTTTGAGAACGATGATATTGCTCGCATCATGAACGAGCATTTCGTTTGCATAAAAGTCGATCGGGAAGAGCGCCCGGATATTGATCAGATTTACATGGAGGCGGTGCAGGCGATGCAGCAACATGGCGGCTGGCCATTGAATGTGTTTCTTAATCCTGAACAGAAACCGTTTTATGGTGGAACTTATTTCCCGGCCAAGAACTGGGAACATCTGCTCCTTCAAATCAACAAGGCGTTTAAGGAGAAAAGAAGTGAAATCGATCAGTCGGCGGAAGATATAAGGAACCATTTACAGACTAGTGACTTAAAACGATTTACCAAAAAATCCGATGAAACGAAATTTAGCAAGGACAGTCTTGATAAAATGTTCAGCATCCTTGAATCTCGTTTCGATAAAACGTGGGGCGGCATCGAAAAGGCGCCGAAGTTTGTGATGCCCACCATCTGGCTGCTGCTACTCCGATATTACTCCATCACAAAAAATAAAGAAGCCTTGCACATGGTGAGCTTAACACTCCGTAAAATGATCCAGGGCGGAATATATGACCAGATCGGTGGTGGTTTCTCGCGCTACTCTGTGGACGGCGAATGGTTTGCCCCCCATTTTGAAAAGATGCTCTACGACAACGCACAGTTAATGAGTTTGTACGCAGAGGCCTACGCCATTACAAAAGACCACCACTTCAAAAACACGGTGGATGAAACACTCGCATGGCTAACACGTGAAATGATGCACACAGAGGGTGGTTTTTATTCCGCTCTTGATGCTGACAGTGAGGGCGTGGAGGGTAAATTTTATACCTGGACATGGGAAGAACTAACCCGCACGCTTCCAAACAATTCGGTAACAAAGGAATACTATGGTGCACTCCCGGAAGGAAACTGGGAACATGGACGGAACATTTTGATCCGGCTTGAAAACGAGGAGCAAATTTTACGTCGCCATTCAATTAATCACAATGATCTTTTATTGCAGATTGGCAATGACAGGATGAAACTGCTAACAGAACGCAGCAAGCGTATCCGGCCGGGCCTTGACGATAAAGTTCTAACGGGCTGGAATACCATGATGATAAAAGGACTAGTCGATGCTTATAAAGCATTTGATGATCCTATGTACCTGGATCTTGCTTTGAAAAATATATCATTCATTGAAAAATATCTGATAAACGATGGCAAAGTCTACCGGGCTTTCAAGAACAAACACTCGGAAACGGAAGGATTTTTGGAGGACTACGCGTTTTTAATTCAATCCTACGTGTCGCTCTATCAAGTAACATTTCATGAAGAATGGCTTCGCAAAGCAAACAATTGGATGGAATACGTGTTGAAGCATTTTTACGACGAAGGAGAGGGATACTTTCATTTCTCATCCCTGTCAGCAGAAAAACTTATCGCGCAAAAGAAAGAAATCTTTGACAATGTAATCCCGGCCTCGAACTCGGTGATGACAAGAAATCTCTACCACCTCGGGATTTTACTGGATAAGGAAGAATGGAAAAAGAAGGCGATGGACATGGCCTCTCGACTTGTCACTATCATCGAATCCGAACCGAGCTACATGTCCAATTGGGGAATTTTATTTGCAGAAATCACGAAAGGGATGGCGGAAGTGGTGATCGTAGGAAGAGATGCGGAAAAGATGAGACGAGAATTTCACCAGCTTTATCACCCATTCACGTTGACACTCGGATCTGAAAACACAAGCAAATTACCGCTCTTACAAGGCCGGGAGGCAAAAGATGGAAAGACAAAAATTTATGTTTGCTTCAATAAAACGTGCCAGCTTCCTGTGGAGAGTTTGGAGGAGGCTATTAAACAGATCGAGTAGCAAATAATGAAAGCGAGGAACTTGATCGTAATCGTAGGTCTAACGCTTCTCGCTTGTTCAGCGAAAGAAGTTGCACCACCGGCACCACTGTTGCCCATACCATCTCAAAGTCAGCTTGCCTGGCATGCAATGGAAATGAATGCGTTTGTGCATTTCACTGCCAATACGTTCACCGGAAAAGAATGGGGCTTTGGGGATGAGCGTCCAAAGGTTTTCAATCCTTCCCAGTTTGATGCCAACCAATGGGTGAGCATATTCAAAGCCGCGGGTTTCAAAGGAGTAATCTTAACATGCAAGCATCATGATGGTTTTTGTCTTTGGCCGGGCAAATACACTGAACATTCCGTTAAAAATAGCCCTTGGCAGAACGGCAAGGGTGATGTTGTCCGCGAAGTTGCAGAAGCCTGTAAAAAAAATGCCTTAAAGTTTGGAATTTATTTGTCGCCGTGGGACCGTAATCACAAAGATTATGGAACGCCAGCCTATATTGAATACTACAGAAATCAGTTGAATGAATTATTTACCAATTACGGTCCTGTCTTTGAAATGTGGTTTGACGGCGCCAATGGCGGAAGCGGATACTATGGAGGCAAACGGGAGAAGCGAACCATTAACGGCGCTAAATATTATGATTGGCCAACCACGCTTGAGCTTGTAGGAAAAATGGAACCCAGTATTATTTTTTTCAGTGACGCAGGGCCCGGTGTGCGGTGGGTTGGCAATGAGAAAGGAATTGCCGGAGAAACCAATTGGAACACTATTTCTTCTGACACCCTGTATGCTGGCAAGGGCGGAATAGAAAAGTTATTAAATACAGGTTCTGAAAATGGAACCGCCTGGATCCCTGCCGAAACAGATGTTTCCATCCGGCCAGGATGGTTTTATCATAAAGAAGAAGACTCTCTTGTAAAATCAGGAAATAAACTTTTTGAAATTTATCTCACCTCCGTTGGACGCGGCTCCACACTTTTGCTCAACGTACCACCTGACCGGCGCGGGCTCCTCCATGAGAACGATGTCGCCGCACTGAAAAGCTTTCGTGAATTGCTGAATACTGAATTTAAAATAAATCTTGCCCTGAATGCCAAAACGGAAGCGAGTTCCTTTCGCGGTAAAGCAAAGAGATTCTCGTCTGCCAATCTCACCGACATCAGCAAAGAAACATATTGGGCAACCGATGATGATGTGACAACCGGTAGCGTTGAAATTAATTTTGGAAATAAGAAGATCATCCACTATATCGTCTTACAGGAGTACGTTGCTCTTGGTCAGCGGGTGAAATCATTTTCAATTGAAATCTGGAAAGGCGATCAATGGCAATTGGCTACACAAGCCACCACTATTGGTTACAAAAGAATTCTAAAAATAGAACCGATTGAAACACAAAAGATTCGGATAAATTTTACGGCTGCTAAAGTCAGTCTCGTCATCTCAAACATCGAGGTTTACTAAATTCGTTATTAATCAGGTGCATTTCAATTTAGGCAGCCAAACGAATTCATTTTAATTTGTGCTGAAGTCCGCTGACAAAATTGCCACGGGCTTAAGCCCGCGGCAATTCAAGTCCGCTCTGCATGGACTTTAACGACACTTTGAAATGCACCTATTCGCCATTTACTTTGCGTCTCCGCATTAAGTTCCTACTTTTAGCACGGTGGAAATTTTCGAACAGGAAGGAAGCAACGACACACTTTTCGCGGAATTGGTGTTGCCCGTGCCCATCCCAAAACTATTTACCTATCGCGTCCCTGCAGCATGGAATAACAGAGTAAAACTCGGACAGCGTACCATTGTGCCCTTTGGCCAGAGAAAAATATTGACCGGTGTCATTGCAAAACTCCATCACCAGCCACCTACCGAATACGAAGCCAAATACCTCCTCGAATTATTGGACGAAACGGAAATCATCACACCCCTTCAATTCCAACTGTATTATTGGATGGCTGATTATTACATGTGCACGGTCGGTGAAGTGATGAATGCAGCCCTCCCCGCTGGTTTGAAGTTGTCCAGTGAGTCGATGGTGCAGTTGCACCCGGCGTTTCAACTTGAGGATAGTGCATTTGATTTCTCTGAAAAAGAGCGTTTGGTGCTCAATCATTTGAAATCTGAATCGCTCCCGTATTCCGACGTGGCTAAGTTGCTGGATGTAAAATCGATTTATAGTATACTCAAATCGCTTGCTTCCAAAGAATCCATCATTCTTTTTGAAAAGGTAAAAGAGAAATACCATCCGAAAACAGAAAAAAGAATCAGGCTGCAGCCGGCTTTTCTTGGTAAGAAAAAACTGGAATCTCTTTTTGAAACATTGGCCACCAAGCCAAAGCAAGAGGCCGTCCTGCTGAAATATTTACAGGAGGTACCAGTCTTTCAGGACCCTGACCTCAATGAAAAAGGAATCGGGCGATCGGGTCTTCTGGTGGATGACATTTCCGAATCCTCGTTGCACACCCTGGTGAAAAACAAAATCCTGGAAGAGTTTGAGATAGTAGTACCCCGATTTGGCTTTGAGGAGAACACGGTGAATCACCCGTTGTTGCTGAGTGAAAAGCAGGAAGCGGCCAGGAATAAAATTCTGGAAAGTTTTGAAACGCACGGTGCCGCTCTTCTCCACGGAATTACCAGCAGCGGAAAAACAGAAATCTATATCGATCTTATCCGCAGAGCACTGGAAGGCGGTTCACAAATCTTGTATTTGTTGCCGGAAATTGCACTTACCACCCAGATCGTGCATCGGCTGAAAAAAATCTTTGGCGCAGCGATGGGTGTGTATCATTCAAAGTTTTCCGACAACGAGCGCGTGGAGGTCTGGAATGGCGTGCTGACGGGAAAATTCCGTTTCGTGGTGGGCGTACGCTCCTCCGTTTTTTTGCCATTCGACAACCTTGGGTTGCTGATTGTTGATGAGGAGCACGATCCCTCTTACAAACAACAAGATCCTGCTCCCCGGTATCATGCCCGCGATGTCGCGCTGATGATGGCCCTCCACCATCACGCCAAAGTTTTGATGGGTACGGCCACACCTTCCTGCGAAAGTTATTACCAGGCCATGACGGGAAAGATTGGCTATGTTTCACTCACCGAACGGTTTGGAGAAGCAAAACTCCCGGAAATTATTTTTGCTGATCTTTCCAAAGAGAGAAAACAGAAGACCCTCAAAGGAGAATTTTCTTCGCTTCTCTTAAAGGAAATAAAAGAAGCCATTTCTCAAAAAGAACAAGTCATTCTTTTTCAAAACCGACGGGGTCACTCACCGCTGGTGCAATGCGAAGACTGTGGCTGGGTGCCCACCTGCATCAATTGTGCTGTCAGTCTCACCTATCACCAATACCGCCATGCGCTGATCTGCCATTACTGCGGCTACCGCGAAGAGCTGCCGAACCAATGCCCTACCTGTTCATCGAAGCGCATTCTTACACTCGGCTATGGTACTGAAAAAATGGAAGAAGAACTTAAACTTCACTTTCCTGAAGCTTCCATAAGCCGGATGGATTTTGATACCACGCGCACGAAGAGCGGCTATGAAACCATCCTCGGAGATTTTGAAAAGGGCGACACCGATATTCTGGTGGGTACTCAGATGGTAACGAAAGGACTTGACTTTGATCGCGTGAACCTCGTTGGTGTATTTGACGCCGACCGGATGATGCACTTCCCTGACTTCCGGTCATACGAGCGCGCCTTTCAACTCATCATCCAGGTAAGTGGTAGGGCCGGACGAAGGGAAAAAGCAGGAAAAGTTATCATTCAAACCTCCAACCCCAGGCATCCGCTTTTTTCATTTGTGGTGCAACATGACATACCCAGCTTTCTTAATGAACAGCTCAACGATCGCGAGCTTCACACCTACCCGCCGTATGCACGACTCATTGAAATAACCCTCAAGCACACCGACAAAAACGTTTGTCGCAAATCAGCCGAGTGGTTTGCCGTACAGACGCGTGAAAAGCTGAGAGGAATTAAGATCATGGGACCGGGTGAGCCGATGATCACTAAAATCCGGAATGAATTTTTGAATACGATTTTGCTAAAAATTCCCCGCAACCAGGGAAAGCTGAATCTCATCAAGGAATCACTTTTGGCATTGGCTGAGCTAACAGGTCAGGATAAAAGTTTTAGGAATGTGAAGATTGTTTTTGATGTTGATCCGGTTTGATTTTGCGAAGTGTCACGCAAAGGCCGCAAATCTTAGGACGCAAAAGATCCCGATAGCTTCTATCGGGACGCAAAGGCCTATTATTATTACTCCAGCTTGGCGACCTTTGCGCCTTCCCTTTGCGTCTTTGCGTGAACCTGAATTGCCCTTATCCAAAAAATAACAGTTGGTCGCTTAAAGTGGAGAAAGTGCCTCAAGCATGAGGTACAAAATTGGTACGGTGTGCAGCCGGCATAGGGCGGTTTAAAATTCAACAGCGTTTAATTTTGTCCCGCCAAAATATGAATTAAGCAGAAGAATGAATATTCCAGTCACAATTGAAACGTCAGCCATGTTAAAAATTCCTGTTTGAAATATTAAAAAGTCTATGCGTAAAAAGTCCGTAACTGACCCGTAAATAATCCTATCATAAATATTCCCAAAACCCCCACCAACAACAAAACATATTCCTACGATTGTTAAGTTGGAGAGATTACGTTTTGTCAGCAAGTAGATAAGTGTGAGTCCTAGTACACATAATGGCAAAATAGTCAGAAGTAGCACCCTTATAGGTTGTGGTAGCGAGTTTCCAAGGCTCAAAAAGGCCCCTGTGTTTTCAATCCTCGTTAGTGTCACATAATTATTCATCAGACCAATTTGTTCGTTATAATTAATTCTCTGTCGGACGATACTTTTTGAAATCTGGTCGCAACCAATATTTGAACTCAACATTGTTACGATTAAAAGAGTCCTTAGAATTTGTTTTGCTTTCATATGCCTCTTTTATATCTACCCTAACCCAAAATATCCCACGCCTCATTCAGCACCGGAATCGCCTGATGGGCAGTAAGATCAAACTGGCAGGGTACAACCGAAACATAATTATTGGCGATGGCCCATTCGTCATTGTCCTCACCCTTATCAAACCGGCAACTTGTCAACCTCTTTCTAAGTTCTTCCTTAGTGATCCTAAAGCCAAGATAGTGATTTTCTAAAAAAACATTTCACCACCAGCGCTAATCACTTTAGTAGGGTGAAAACGACCCGATAGTCGATCGTTGCTATGACAGGGTCCTTGTCCCTTTCTTACACCATCTTCAATTTCGTCTTCCACCATAGCAAAAATAGTTTGAATTAAGATAAAGTCGTCCGCACTTTTTCTAATCTTTCAGGTATTTTGTTAGCTCACGTATAAGTGAGTCCGCTTCACTTGGCGGTGGCGCATTATCATTCACGATTTTACCTTCTCTATTGATAATAATGTATCTTGGAATTGCCTTCCAATTGACTAATCTCCTTAAGTCTTTCTCTAAATCATCATTGAAATCGATAAACTATGGAGATATTTTCTTTTCGCTTTTTACTGCCTGATCAATTTTCTGTTGATCCCTTGCAATGAAATTATCCAGAGAATCCAGGAATTCTTTCGTTGTGCTACTTTCTCTTAAAGTAACTACTTGTTGAGGAAGGTATTTTTGACCCAGTGCGTGAGCGACCCCATTTCGTCTAAAACTTCGTAACAATCCGTTTTCCACCGCAAGATCTCCGGAAAATGTGACTTGTTGATCTACATTCATACGGACACGTTTATTGGGCTCTACATAAATTTCAATAATATCAATATCTGGGTTACTAAAGATTACAATGCCGGGATTTTTTAAATTCAACTTCAAATCGATAATTCCTTCCTCATTTGTTTGAACCTTTGTTGTATTCCCAAAAAGGAAGCTCCCGTCTTCAAGCGGCATTATAAAATGCTTCTTTGAATTCCTATTGGCTTCTCCGCCAAACTTGATTTGAACAAAAGTCTGTGCGTGTGAGTTTAGACTAACAGCCAGGAAAATGGACAGCCATTTAAATATTCTCATGTGTATTTACTATCATCCTAAAGTCCTGCGCACCAAAAAGGCAGCTAAACTCTTAACCCAAAATATCCCACTCCTCATTCAGTACCGGGATCGCCTGATGGGCAGTAAGATCAAACTGGCAGGGAACAACTGAAACATAATTATTGGCGATGGCCCATTCGTCATTGTCCTCCCCTTTGTCAAAATTTACAAACTTGCCGGTCATCCAGAAGTATTTGCGGCCGTTGGGGTCCTTGCGCTCGTCAAAATCTTCGACCCATTTGGCGTTGGCCTGGCGACAGATGCGAATACCTTTTAGGGATTCCTTTCGCTTCTTAGGAAAATTTACGTTGAGTGCCACACCTTTCGGCAACTCCTTGCGCAACACTTGCTGCGTTAGTTTTTTTATATAATCAAGTGTGTGTGAAAAGTCGGCCTCACTGCCGTAGTCGGCTAATGAAAATCCAATCGAGGGCGTTCCCTCTATGGCAGCTTCGATCGCTGCCGACATCGTGCCCGAATATAATACGCTGATGGACGTGTTGCTTCCATGATTCACGCCGCTCACTACCACATCGGGCTGTCGCTTGCCTTTCAACACGTAGTGCCGCGCAATTTTTACGCAATCCGCCGGCGTGCCCGAACATTCAAAGGCCCTGACACCTTCAAATATGGACGACTCCGTCAAGCGAAGTGTATCACCCACCGTGATCGCATGGCCCATTCCTGACTGCGGACGGTTCGGCGCCACCACGAGTACCTCCCCCAATTCCTTCATCACCTCTACTAAATGGCGAATGCCGAGTGACGTAATACCATCGTCATTCGAAACTAAAATCAGAGGTCTGGTCATGCTTATTTGTAAAGTGAATTATAATATGAAACGATTTGGGCAAACTCATACTTAGAATCTACATTCAACCTGTTGGCTTTCATGTACTTCTCGACCGGCTCACCTTTGTTGCCCAGAAGGTAAATAAGGTCACTCCTTCTTCCTATAAATGGTTCTATGGTACCATTGTCTTTCAAAAGAAAAAATTTATTGACTAATACCAGTCGCGTTGTAGATCCATAATAGTAAAAAGAACTTGGATAATTTCTATACTCCAGCGCCTCCCGGCAAAGCAGCGTAATTTTTCCCTCGGAGAGTAACTCAAAAAAGACAGGGGCCTTGTATTGCCCGGAGGTAGTGTAGGGAAGCGAGTAAAACTGACGGTAACGTTTGATAGTCTTATCAAATATTTCGAAAAACAAAACCTTGCGCGCCGTAAACGACTCCAGCCGGTTGTTTGATTCTAATTGAAGCAGATCATTTTGTAAATCATATTTTATATTGCCCCGTAACGTATCACCATCCTCCAGAACCATCTTCCCTTCGTGCCAAAAGTCGGATGGAAACCTTTGAGAATAAACAGTAAAGGTTAACAGTACTAAAAAAAAGATCCAAACAATCCTCATAGATGCTTTAAAATGGTATGACCCAACTTGTCGCGTTTGGTCTTGAGATACTTCTCATTGTGCTTATTGGGTATTGTTTCGATCGCTACATTCTCTACAATTTCCAGACCATAACCCATCAATCCTACACGTTTTTGCGGATTGTTGGTGATCAGCCGCATCTTCACGACCCCAAGATCATGAAGAATCTGTGCGCCAATTCCATAATCACGATTATCCATATCAAAACCAAGCTGAAGGTTCGCCTCTACGGTATCAAGTCCTTCCTCTTGTAATTTATAGGCTTTCAGTTTGTTCAGTAACCCAATCCCCCGCCCCTCCTGCTTCATGTACAGCACTACCCCCTTGCCTTCATCCTCCACCATTTTCATGGCAACATGCAATTGGGCGCCACAATCACAACGGCATGAACCAAAAATATCACCCGTCACACACGATGAATGTACGCGCACGAGTACGGGTTCATCTTTTTGCCATTCGCCTTTTATCAGCGCGAGGTGAAGTTCTCCGGTATCAATTTGCTCATAAGCCGACAGCTTAAAATCTCCATATACTGTTGGCATATTCACATCCACCCGCCTGCGAATCTGACACTCGGCTTTCATGCGGTAGGTGATCAGGTCTTTGATGGAGATTAACTTCAAACCAAACCGGTCCGCTACTTTTCTCAGGTCTGCCAACCGTGCCATGGTACCGTCTTCATTCATGATCTCCACCAACACGCCTGCAGGACGAAAGCCAGCCAACCGCGCAAAGTCGATCGCTGCTTCGGTATGGCCTGATCTTCTTAAGACACCTTCTCTTTTTGCTTTGAGCGGAAAAATATGTCCAGGTCTTCCAAGCTCCTCGGGTTTGGTTGCCGGATCAGCAAGGGCCCTGATCGTTTTAGACCGGTCCTGAGCGGAAATGCCGGTAGTACATCCATGTCCAATCAAATCAACGGAAACGGTGAATGGGGTTTCAAAGACAGCTGTATTTTTTCCGACCATCAGATCCAGGTGCAACTCGTCACAGCGGTCTTCCACCAGCGGCGCGCAAATCAATCCCCTGCCTTCCTTGGCCATAAAGTTGACAATCTCAGGGGTGATAGCTTCTGCCGCACAAATGAAGTCGCCTTCATTTTCACGGTCTTCATCGTCCACGACGATGATCAATTTTCCGTTTTTGATGGCCTCAATACCTTCCTCAATGCTGTCCAATTTGATCGTATCCTTCATCTTTTCAATTTCCAGAGTGTTAACAATTATTTATATAAGACTGTTCCTAACGTGCCACAACAATCCCCAGGATAGCGGCAAGCTCGCGTTCTGCTTTCTTAAGGCCTTCCTGCTGTTCCAAGTATTTTTCAACCTCCTCCAAATTGCCGGCTTGTTCGGAATCCCGGATTCGTAGTAGGTTATCCTCCATCATTTTTTGAACGACTCTGAATTTGAGCCGCAATACATTGGTGTAGGCCATGTCCTGGAGGACTTCTAATTCATCCGGGATATAGATATGTTTTTCCTTCCACCGTGGGCTGGTTTCATACTTGGATGTGATCAGGCTTGTAACAACATTTTTTACTTCACTGCTTCCATGCTGAATCAAGTACTGACTGTCAGGAGTTTTTCCGTTTTGCAAGACATCGTGAAAGTGGCGGTATATCTCGCGGAAGACAGGATTGGCAAACTCTACGTCTTCCAGTTCGTGGAGAAGGAAGTCTGCCAGTTTTTGATCCTCCAGTGAATGGTCAGCATAATTCAGAAGAAGTCTTACCGTTTCCCGCTCCTGGTAGTACACCATGTCTTTGAGATCAATAGGCGCGGTGGTAAGGTCCAGCACCTGCCCGGCCAAATGAGTTGCGTCTTCGGACGGCTGTGGTGGATGAAGTCTGTCACGCTCCTTCTTTTTTCGCTCTTGAATGAGCAGCTTATTTAATTCTGTGAGTAAAACCGGCTCACCGATCTTCAATTGGTGGCTGGTCTCCTGTAGGTACACCGAACGCTTCACCGGGTCGGGTATCAGGGCGATGCTCCCCACAATCTCCTTGATCGATTCTGCCTTGCGAACAGGATCATTACCTGCCTCGGACGCAAACAATCCCGACTTGAATGAAATGAAGTCCTGAGATTTTTGAGCTAAGTATTTTTGAAATTCGGTTGTTCCAACTTTTCTCGAATAGCTGTCAGGATCCTCGCTGTCGGGCAGCAGCACAACACGAACGTTCAGACCGCCTTTCAAAATCAAGTCAATACCTCGTAGTGCCGCTTTAATTCCAGCTGCATCGCCATCAAACAGTACGGTTACATTTTCCGTAAATCTTCTTATGAGTTTGATCTGCTCTTCGGTTAACGCTGTACCCGAAGAAGCCACCACATTCTCCACATCCGACTGATGCATGGAGATGACATCCGTGTAACCTTCCACCAGGAAACAATTGTCTTTTTGCCGGATGGCGTTCTTCGCATTAAACAATCCATAGAGCACATTGCTCTTATGATATATTTCTGTCTCGGGAGAGTTAATGTATTTGGGTTGATTCTTGTCTTTCCCCAACATCCTGGCGCCAAAGGCAATTACTTTCCCCGAAAGATTGTGAACCGGGAAAATCACTCTCCCCCGGAATCGATCATAGGTCCTTCCGTCATCGTTCCGAACCGTTAACCCGGTCTTTTCAAGTAGCTCCTTGTTATAACTGTTCTTAATGGCAGTATCACTCAGATTATTCCAGCCCTCGAGCGCATAGCCTAATTCAAATTTTTGGATAGTGCGGTCGTTAAATCCGCGTTCATGGAAATAACTTAAACCAATGCCTTTACCCTCCTCGGTGTTGAACAGGTTTTCTTTATAATAGTCCTTTGCAAAGTTCATGAGGATGTAAAGACCTTCGCGTTCACTTTGTTTCTCCTGCATTTCTGCGGACTGAACATCTTCCTTGATCTCAACACCATATTTCTTCGCCAAAAACCGAATGGCTTCGGTGTAGCTCATACCCTCATGCTCCATGACAAACGTGATCGCATCTCCGCCTTTGCCACTGCTGAAGTCTTTGAAAATGCCCTTGCCGGGAACAACGAAGAAGGAAGCTGTCTTTTCGTTGTTGAAGGGGCTGAGGGCCTTATAGTTTTGACCTGATCGCTTGAGCGAGATAAAATCACTGATCACATCGACAATATCGAGGCGGTTTTTGACTTCATCTATGGTCTCCCTGCTAATCATGCTGGATTCTGGCGACTTTGTTGATTCCGGATTGAAAATATAGGGTTTAAAGATAACCAAAAACCCGCCAGCCAGGAGAATCAGTTCAGAGGGTTACCTGAGAATGCATGTCACGCAAAGGCTGCTAAATTTAAGACCGCAAAGATTGCTAAATCCTTTTTTCTGCCCCAATAGACTTGAGGAACAACATCATTTTTTAAAAAATTGCCAAACCATGCCCTAACTTGCACCTGTTTAAATGATTATGAGTTTTACATCCTCGGACATTCAAAAGGCGCTCTCCACCGTCAACGACCCGGACCTAAAGAAGGACCTTGTTACCCTCAATATGGTGCGTGATATCACGGTCATAGATGACAGCGTGAGTTTCACCGTAGTATTAACAACGCCTGCCTGCCCCTTGAAAGAATTGATACGGCAAGATTGCGAAAAAGCCGTAAGGAAAGTAGTCGGTAAGGATACAGTCATCCTCATTAATATCACCTCCTCCGTTACCACGTTGCGCGACAATACTCCCTTGTTGCCGGGTGTAAAAAATATTATTGCCATCGCCTCTGGTAAAGGCGGTGTTGGAAAATCAACGATCACCAGCAACCTTGCTGTTGCATTAGCACAGTCCGGAGCTAAAGTCGGGTTAATTGATGCGGATATTTTCGGACCGTCCATTCCTGTCATGTTCAATTGTGAACGTGAACAACCCGAGGTGAAAGTCATCAATGGAAAGAATTTCATACTGCCATTAGAACAATACGGAGTAAAATTGATCTCCATCGGATTTTTGGCTCCACCGGAAAGCGCGGTCGTGTGGAGAGGTCCGATGGCAAGCTCCGCGTTGAAACAATTTATCAGCGACACCATCTGGGGTGATCTTGACTACCTGTTCATTGATCTCCCTCCGGGTACTAGTGATATTCATCTCACGCTGGTGCAAACGGTTCCCGTTACCGGGGCGGTGATTGTGACAACCCCACAGAAAGTTGCGTTGGCCGATGCCACGAAAGGTCTTGCTATGTTCAAACAGCCCCAGATCAATGTACCGATCCTCGGTGTTGTGGAAAACATGGCATACTTCACCCCCGAGGAACTTCCCGAAAATAAATACTACATCTTTGGGAAAGATGGTGGCAAGAACTTATCGGAAAAGTTTAATGTTCCCTTGCTTGGGCAAATACCATTGGTGCAAAGCATTCGCGAAAGCGGCGACAGTGGATTGCCGGCAGTCTTAAAGGAAGGAATTACCGCCAGGGCTTTCACCGATCTGGCAGAAGCCCTCGCCCGTCAGATTGCCATTAGAAATGCTACCTTTGATCACACAAAAAAAGTTGAGATTAGCGTATGACCGCAGCAGCGCAATTGAAATCGGAAGAACTTATCCAGCGGATCGAAACCTCGCTCGACAACATTCGTCCCTACCTCGAAGCCGATGGTGGTAACGTGCGTGTCCTGGAAATTACGAAAGACAATGTCGTAAGGCTTGAATTCACGGGAAATTGCGGGAATTGCCGCTTGTCCACAATGACATTCAAGGCTGGGGTAGAAGAAGCTATCAGAAAATCAGTACCGGAGATTCGGTCGATTGAAGTGATCAATTTAACGCCCCTGTAGGGTTACTCCTTTACTTCTTTTAAGAATTAATCATAGATTTCAATTTCATTCGTTAAATGAGTGAGAATAATTGAAATAACAGCACAGACGTATTTACCCTGATGGCCCGACTCCACGTTCTCCCTATTTTTCTAAGTGGCCTTCTTTCTTTTCTATCACCATTATTTTCAGTTGCGCAAGAACGGTGCGGCACGGTGGAATACGAAAAAATCCGACGCGCTAAGATTCCCACGCTTGAAACAACTCAACAATTTGAGCAATGGATGAACAATAAACTCAATAACAGACTAACAACTTTTCAAACCGAGCGAACTCAAGCAAACACCTACGTAATTCCTGTTGTCGTGCACGTTATTAACAACGGAGAGGCGGTGGGAACGGGCACCAATATTCCAGACTCCCAAATCATTTCTCAAATTGATGTGCTGAATAAAGATTACAATCGCCTGAATGCTGACGCTGCCAACACCCCGGCGGAATTTGTACCCGTTGCAGGCAATATCGATATACAATTTGTTTTGGCCCAACAGGATCCTGAAGGCCTTGCTACCAATGGCATTACACGGACCCTTGGTACTAAAACTTCCTGGGCTTTATCTGATAACTCAGAATTCAAAGCGTTGAGCTATTGGCCCGCCGAGAATTATCTTAATATATGGGTGATCAATTTAGCTGGTAGTTTTATCGGTTACGCTCAATTGCCAGTGTCAACTCAACTACCAGGCCTGGAGGACGGCTCCAATGACCGGCTTACGGATGGTGTCATTATTAACTACAAGGATATTGGTGTTGGAAATTTCAATCTTGATGCGCAGTATAATAAAGGCAGGACTGCTACCCATGAGATCGGGCATTTCTTTGGACTTCGGCACATCTGGGGCGATGGATCCAATTGTGCTACAGACTACGTAGACGATACGCCAGGCCAGCCTTCAAGCACCAGCGGTTGCCCACTCCACCCACAATTGGTTTCTTGCCCTGATGGCAACCATGCCAAAATGTTCCAAAACTACATGGACTATACGAACGATGTCTGCATGAATCTTTTTACCAAAGGCCAGGTAGCGCGTATGAATGTGATCCTGCAAAATAGCCCACGCAGACTAAGCCTTCTTACTTCACCCGGAGCGAATCCGCCGGCGCCAGTGGCAAATGATCTGGGGATCCGTAGGATTATTACGCCAAATAGTTCGCAATGCACTAATCCATTCAGTCCCCAGATTGAAGTGCGAAACTATGGTAACAACATCATCAACTCTACCCAGGTTCAGCTTTCTGTAAATGGTTCGGTGGTGGAAACAAAAACCTTCTCATCACTTAATCTTGCCGTCGACCAAATAACAATATTATCATTTAACACATTAAATTTTTCCGCTTCATCCAGTAATCAGGTTTCATTTCAAATTCTTCAGACCAATGGGGGCACGGATGGTAAGCCCGGCAACAATGTTTCCTCCGTCCAGGTCCGCGTGCCGGTATCCGTTTTGCTCCCGATCATCGAACCGTTTAATTCGCTTCCACCTGGCTGGCAAGTAATTAATCCGGATAATTCCATAACCTGGGCAAACATCGTTGCTCCGGACAATAATCCGTCTAATCGCGCGATGTATATAAGTTTCAGCAATTACCAGATTCAAGGTGCCCTCGATTGGCTGGTAACGCCATCTTTTACAATTTCTGGTCCATCCACTTCCCAGTTAAGATTTGATTTGGCTTACGCCCAGTTCCCAGGAGAGACGGGCGATGAACTAAAAGTATATGCCTTGCCTGGTTGTGATCCAGACTTATCGAAGGCAATTCTGTTGTATGACAAATCCGGTCCGGCATTGGCAACGGCGCCGAACAATTCCGCTTCTTTTGCCCCCACCTCGGATGCGCAATGGCGAAAATCAGAAGTAATTTCATTAAACAGTCTGACAGGTTCATCCATGTGGCAGGTGGCCTTCGTAGCCAAGAATGGCTTTGGAAATAATCTGTATATCGACAATACTGTCATCAGTGACCAGCAGATAAATGACGTGGCAGTGACAGGAATTGTCAGCCCCGGTCTGGTACACTGCAAGACTATGCCGGCCATTCAATTCAGTGTTAAGAATTTTAGCACCTCCAATGTGACTAGTTTTCAGGTTCAATATAGTTTGAATGGCGGAAGCACAGTGTCCCAAAATTTTACTAATATTCTTTTGAATAATACAGGTGAGCAAAAAATATTTACCCTGAATCCCGTCACACTAATGACGGGCGCCAATCAAGTATCGCTTACGATTACCAATCCAAATGGCTTGGCCGATTCTGCTCCGTCGAACAATACGATCACGTTTACAACATTCCTGGATCAAACAGGCGATGCGACACCCATTCGGTTGACCTTTGACAATCCCGTTGAGACGCCCTGGCTGATCGCAAGTCCAACATCTTCAAAAACATGGGAATTGACAAACACCAATAAAAATCAATCCGTTGTTTACAAAGCTTTTTCAAATACTACACTGAATGAAGAAGCGTGGTTGGTTAGTCCGGTACTAGATATGTCGCGGTATGGTAAAAACAGCTTATTCTTTGATGTAAGCTATGCGCTGAAAATTAAAGCAGATGACCGGCTGAAGATCCTGGGCTCAGATGACTGTGGTCTTACATACAAAGTGGTACTTTTTGATCGTGCGGGAAGTCAATTCAACACTGCCTTCTCCTCTACTGACTGGAAACCCGTCACCGCAACGGATTGGATCCGAGAATATGTGAATCTTGACACACTGGCAGGAAAGAAGAATATCCGATTGGCTTTTGTGGTCACAAACGCGAACGGAAATAACATGTACCTTGACAACATCGAGGTATTTGCCGGTGATGATACGAACCCGCCCGTTACACCCCTTCCCTACCAACTCTATTACTCTGACCGCACTACCCAATATAACCTGGCGCTAACATTTAACCTTCCTGAAAAGACAGATGTTCGGTTGCAGATTTTTTCAATAATGGGCCAGGTAGTGGCCGATAATATTTTGCCTGCCACCCTCAACCAAACCTACTACTTTGACCTGAGCACGCAGTCAACCGGTATTTACCTCTTCCGGTTACAAATCGACAACCAGGTCACCACAACGAAAGTTTACATCGGGCATTAACAGGAATTTCTATCTTTGGCTTCGATTTATTTAATTGATGAGCACTATCAAAGTAGCAATCTTATACGGCGGACGTTCCGTGGAGCATGGCGTGTCGGTCAATTCAGCAAAAAATATTTTTGAATTTATTGACCGCAAAAAATTCACCCCCCTGCCCATTGGCGTCACGCAAAAAGGAAAATGGTATCTCACCAAATCGGTCAATAAAAATATTCAAAAAGGCAAACCGCTATCAATTCAACTCGATCCGAAAGAGCCATTTCTGAAGAGCGGATCGCAAAAAATAACGGCAGACGTAGTTTTTACGGTCCTTCATGGAACCGACGGAGAGGACGGAAGCATTCAGGGTCTCCTAAAATCGCTGGACCTTCCCGTTGTAGGCACCGGGGTTTTAGGTTCATCACTCTCTATGAACAAGATAATTGCCAAGCGGTTGCTGAAACAAGCAGGATTGCCGGTAGCAGATTTCATACCGATGGGTTTTAATGATTCTTATCGACCGGCGTTCGAAGAAATTAAGAATAAGCTGGGCCTGCCGTTCATGGTCAAGTCGGCAAGCCTGGGCTCTTCGGTGGGTGTTACAAAAGTAAAGTCAAAAGCAGATTTTGCGGTGGCTGTAGAGGAATCATTCCGTTATGATCATGAACTGCTGTTTGAGCAATATATAAAAGGACGGGAGATTGAATGTGCCATACTCGGTAACGCACCACCCCAGGCATCGCTACCAGGCGAAATCATCATTAGCAAGGATTATGAGTTCTATACGTTTGATGCGAAATATGTGGACGGAAAAGCCGTGACGATCGACGTGCCGGCGAAACTGCCAAAAGATATCGTTGAAAAAATAAGGGAATTGTCGATACGGGCATTTGAAACGCTAAAATGTGAAGATTATGCCAGGGTAGATCTTTTTTACTCAGACACCGGCGAGATTTACCTGAACGAGATCAACACCATCCCCGGCTTTACAAATTCAAGTATGTTTCCAATGATGTGGAAGGAACGGGGTATCTCGTTTTCCGATCTGATTTCGCAACTGATCGACCTGGCAATTGAAAGAAATAAAATGAATGATCGAATTCAGCATAACTTTGCGTCTTCATTAAAATTTTAAAATGAAATTTAAATTTCCATTTCGGTCGAATACATTGGGTGGGATGCTGGCAAATTTGTGTCTTGCCATTGGGATCGTTTTGTTGCTGGCTATCGGGTTCTTCTATGTTTACTTGCCGAACGTCACCAACCACGGTGCAGAAATTGAAATGCCGGATCTTATTGGAAAAGACATCACGGAACTTGAAGCCTTGCTTGATCCGCTACAACTTCGTTATGAAGTAGGTGATTCTTCCTATTCGGCGGAGCATCCTCCACTCACCGTGTTGCAGCAGTACCCGAAGGCCGGTCATAAGGTAAAGGACCATCGCAAGATTCTCATATCCATTAACCGGAAATCAACGCCGACCTTACCCTTACCCAATTTATTTGGAGAGGGCAATTCAGGCTCGCTTGTCGGAGCCGAAGCAACTTTGCGAAGTAATGAGTTAAAACGAGGGCGTATTATTTACAAGCGACACCCCAGTCGTGACCTGTTAATTGAAATACGTATGAATGGGAACGTTATTACACCCGGCACTCGAATTCCGAAAGGGTCTGTTATTGACCTTGTGGTTGGTGACGGTGGGGGTCCCAAGGATTTCCTGATCGGAAATATGGTGGGCCTTCCCTATCAAAATGTACTTCTCCGACTGGGGAACTTAAGTCTGCACCTCGGTTCGGTTCAAATTCCTGAGGATGTGGATACTACAGACATCGTCAGCTACGTTTTAAAACAATTCCCTGCGGCAGGTGACTCCGTGAGTATTGGCGATCCGATCGATTTGTGGATTGGGCCGAAAGGTTACCATCTCAAGGAAGAAGAGAATGAAAATGAAAAGAATCTCCTTTGAGTAGCGTGAAAATTCTAACGTGGTATTTCGTGACCTTTATCCTGTTCTCTACCTCCAACGCACAATTGGTTGAGTACCCTCTTGCTTCTAATGTATCACACCCCTTTATTTCTTCAAAAGAGTCACGTTCATTGCGGTCGCAGGCATCCGGCCCATTGAACCTTCCCTTTTGGGACGACTTCTCCTACTCGGATTCACTTACCTATCCGCAGGAAAATCTGTGGCTTTTTGGTAAATCTGTTTTTCTTAACAATGGCTTGGGGATCAGGCAACCCTCCAAGAATAGTGTCACCTTTGACGGAGTTGATTCGCTTGGCAAGCCCTATAATGTTAATGATGTGCTCGCAAAAGGCCTGGCCGATAAACTGGTATCGCTGCCCATCCGGATGGACCTCGTTGATCCTGCACTTCGTAACAGTGTCTACATCAGCTTCTACTACCAGGTCAAAGGTCATGGAGAGGCACCTGACAATGGCGATCAGCTTATTTTCTCGTTTAAGAATTCCGATAAGAAGTGGGAAACCGTGTACACCGTAGAAAATAGTGACGCTATTCAGCCGGATGTTTTTTATCAGGTTATTATCCCTGTTGCCGATGACCGTTTTTACCACGCTGATTTTCAGTTCCGCCTCCAAAACTTTGCCCG
>JANXYC010000260.1 GCA_025350305.1 Cyclobacteriaceae bacterium
ACTTCGATTGACTTCCTGGGACTTACACCTGAAGAGGCAATTAACCGAAAAATAAAGGTCAATGGTTTTCAATATGGAGCGGAGGTCGTAGGCGTGGTGGAGGATTTCCATTTCAGTTCGTTGCGGCAACCAATTGGGGCATACTGTTTCCACAATGCCAAAACAGAAGGTTACAATGTCCTACTGGTGAAACTCCAGACAGGCAACCTGACCGAAACATTAGTTCAAATAGAAAGAGAGTTCAAGAAGATAATACCAAGTGCTTTTGAATACACATTCCTCGACCAGCACCTGCAAACTCTTTACCATACAGAGCAACAATTGGCACACGTGATTTTCATTTTTGCGGGACTCGCCATCTTCATTGCTTGCCTGGGATTATACGCCTTAGCGGCCTACACTACGGAGCAGCGCACCAAAGAGATCGGAATTCGAAAAGTTATGGGTGCTTCAGTGATACAATTATCCGCCATGCTGTCAAGGGACTTTATGAAACTGGTGGTCATTTCTTTCGTTATTGCAGCTCCTATTGGATATTTCGCTATGGACCAGTGGTTGCATGGCTTTGCCTACCGGATTGAAATCGATTTACTGATTTTTATTGTTGCTGCTATGATATCTATTTTTATTGCCTGGTTCACGGTTGGCTTTGAATCATTTAAGGCTGCCAGATCCAACCCCATACAATCACTTAGAAGTGAATAGAGCGGAGTTGAGGAGCCAGAAGTTGAGGACTCCTCAATAAAGTAACTCCTGTAAAATTTATTTATGATAAAAAAGTTCATAATTGGCAATTCCCTTTTTAAATAGGGCGAGGAATTCTATATTCGATCTTTCGAATAAACCTATCCATGCTTTACTATTCAGCCCGTGCAAAATCTTTGCTGCTCGTTTCTTTCCTCGTTCTGTTGGGTTCAGCATCGATAATTGCTGGCCCTGCTCAAAACGGCTTGCTGGATCTGCGTGGCGTGGACTTAAACAAGGGTCGTGTTTCATTGACTGGCCAATGGTATTTCTACGAAAATCAATTGTTGGCTCCGCGTGAAGTTGCTGCCGCCTTGAAAAGCTTTGATGAATTTCCGAAAACATGGAATGACGGACGCAAATCGGGAACTGGGTACGGGTATGCCACCTACAGGCTGTATGTGCTCCCACCTGGCGACATTAAAACCCTGGCTCTTGAGCTACCGCAGATCTATTCAAGCTATGCACTTTGGATCAATAATAAATTAGTGGCTGGCAATGGTACAGTAGGCACATCAGAAGAAGAGACCGTACCACAATGGATGCCTCAGACGGTTTCGTTCGAAAATCCAGGAGATACCCTGCAACTTGTCTTGCAGATTGCGAACTTTCACCATTATAAGGGCGGTATAAAAGATCCGATCTATCTGGGCTCAGCGGAATTATTGCAGCGTCATCGTTCCATGGCCGTTGCCAGCAACCTTATCGAATCCGTTATGCTGGCGTTGATCGCCATCGGCTTTTTGATCACCTATCTTTTTAGAAATCAGAAAAAAGTCGTTTTGTACTTTGCACTGCTCTGCCTGACCTGGGCATTACGGGTTGGTTTTTCAAACCTTTATGTATTCATTTCCCTGATGCCGGACTTCAATTGGTATGCGATGATCAGGATTGAGTATTGTACACTATTTCTTACCATGATTTGGGCCATATTGTTTTTGAGCCGGGTGTTTCCGAAAGAACAACACCAAATACTAAAATACCTGTTAGTGGTTAGTAATATTTTTTTTATCGCATTCGCCCTGCTTGCTTCTCCTGTTTCGTTCACAAAATGGATTCCGGTTTACCTGATCTTTTGCGCCCTGCTTCTATTGTATGGTGTTGTCCTGGTGTTGCGTGCCTGGATTAACGAACGTGCAGGTGCTACCTACCTGACAATTTCTATCTTACTGGGCTTGTTGGTATTTGGTTATGATGTGTCTGCATACGAAGGATTTTTCGCGTACAACCCGATCATCTTTAGTGCAGGTTACGTCTCTATATTCTCATTGATGAGTGTCGTCCTTCTGGTTCATCTGGACATTATCAAGAGCAAGGGCAAATCCATTTCCAAGCTTACCTACAAAGATCTTTACAAGGAATCAGCACCATGAACTCAACCTCAAACTTTGGACCTATCACCTGATGGACCGCTTGCTGTAACAAGCGATCTGTTACGGTAGGGATGCCTAGCAGGCGTTTCTTCCCGTTGCTCTTGGGTATGGCTGCCCCTAAGATGAATTGTGGAAGATATTTTCCCATAAGCACTGCCGTTACTATCCTGTCCCTGTTTTCTCTCAGGTGGCTGGACAACTCTTTAACAGACATACCATCTACGCCTGCCGAACCTCCGTTCGACACGACCTGACGATATCCTTTCAGCTTATTCTTTCGGTTGACTACCTTCTCGATCATCTTACTGCTACTAATTTGTTCTCTGTTCCGCTTAACGCAAGGCTGGATAAATCCTCCTTGCAGCATTTGGAACAACTTAACGTTCGGCCCTTCGAAATAGTTGTCCAATTGGACTACTATTCCTATCTTATCGGACATGGATTTCAAAAGAAAACACAAAGACACCAGAACGAGAAATTGAAAGAGGAGAGAAAATTAAACGAGAATATTATGAAGAAAAAAAACTTAACAAGTCTAAGTGAATTTATCGACAATAAAGTTGGTAAAAGAGGGACAAAGAAACGAGACAAATTTGAGGCTGAATATGATGCTTTCAAACTTGGAGTACTCATTCAACAAGCTAGACAGGAAAAAGGACTTACACAAGAACAAGTCGCTGAGTTATCAGGGACAAATAAGTTATACATTTCAAAACTTGAAAAAGATTTAAAGGACGTTCGTTTCTCTACACTTCAGAGAATTATAACAGAAGGACTCGGTGGACATCTTGAGATTTCAATTAAGTTTTGACAAGGGACGGCACTACCGGCAATCGAGTAGACGGCCCCACCAGAATTAACTGATGGGGTGCGCCTCTCACATTTATCTGCCGAAATCCTATGTAGGCAGACCACGGTACCCTTCGATTCATCAGGGCAGGCCAAGCGGGCCTCGTATACAGCGGTTCGTTAAGTGCGTTTACTTTTGGTATACACACTGAAGTCGTCAGCATACCGTACGTAGCGAAGTCCTTGCCTTTCCAGTTCCTTTTCCAATTCATGTAACATTGCTGTACCGCCTGATGGGCGTTGCGATTGGGGCGGAAGCCGTGGCTGTGATCTTTTCTACTTACTACTTACCAATTACCACTTCCGCCCCCATTCGCACAATCCTGACCGTAATCGAGCGATCATGACCGGCTTCCATTGCTACACTAAAATAGCCACCGTTCAGATTCCTCTTCTGCTTTTAACTTTTAATTCGTTAATTCAACATTGAAACTAACCAATACCAATTACCATTATGAAACAACGATTACAATCTGCCATCATCGCCGTGGGATTATTGACAAGCATAATTTCATGGTCGCAAATGACCCTGCCACCCAGTGGCAACAACCAGAAAAGCGAAGTAACACAGTACATGGGAATCGCAAAAGTCACGATAACCTACAACAGTCCGGATGTATCGGGCCGCGAAATCTGGGGCAAGTTGGTGCCGTATGGTTTGACTAACCTGAATTTCGCAAAAAGTACCGAACAAAACCCATCACCCTGGAGAGCAGGCGCCAACGAAAACACAACCATTAGTTTCTCAAACGACGTGGTTGTGGAAGGTAAACCGTTGAAAGCAGGAACGTACGGTTTGCACATGATCCCCGGCCAGGAGGAATGGACCGTGATATTTTCCAACACCTCCACGGCATGGGGAAGTTTTTTCTACACACCCGCCGATGACGCCTTGCGTGTGATTGTAAAGTCGACGCCCGGTGAATTCAATGAGTGGTTGACGTTCGAATTTGTAGATCGTCAGCAAAACAGTGCTACGGCGCGGTTAAAATGGGAAAAGGTGTCGGTGCCGTTCAAAATCAGTGTGCCGAATGGTGATGATTTGTACATTAAAAAGTTGCGGGAAGAGTTTGTAGGACCGAAAGGCTTTGCCTGGCAAAATGCTGTGGCTGCAGCTAACTTCTGCGCTAACAAAAAGATCAACCTGGACGAGGCCATGGGATGGTTGAATGCGTTTATCAATCCCCCCCGCAACGTAAAATATTTCCCGCTTTACAATTCAAAGGGCAATGTATTGGCCGCCATGGGTAAAAAAGATGAGGCGGATGCGTTAATGAAAGAAGCCATCAATTTGCCAGATGCTACGGCAGGACAAATTGTGAATTATGGTCGCACGCTTATCACGCAGACCAGGCCAAAAGATGCAATGGTGGCTTTTGAAGTAGGATACAAGAGATATCCGACTGCTTCTGTCGCGCTGATGGGGATGGCACGCGGGTATTCTGCGAACGGCGACAATAAGAAGGCGTTGAAGTTTGCTCAAGATGCGCTGAAAGCTGAGACTGACCCTGCTGGTAAGACGGCAATTGATGGAATGGTGAAGAAATTGGAGAAGGGAGAGGCCATCAACTAGGATCAGGATTTAAGGATTTAAGGATTTTTTTTAAGGAAGTCGTCTTGTTAGTTCAAGGCGGCTTTTTTTATTGGGAGTTGGGAATTATAAGACATGCTTTTAGGTGTTGGGGATTTTTGTAAACCTATCCTTCAGTTTGTCAATGAGGTTAGTTTTTTTCTTTCACGATTTTCATCACGACAAATCCATCTGATCACACACGAGACGCATAGCCGTACAACCGTACTCGTTACGATGCGGGCAATTAAGTACACACAATTTTTTTTGGGATATCCTTCCAGGCGTTAGGAATGTTTTTTATGAGCAAATTTGTTCTGGCACAATTCTTTAATGAGCGAAAGCAACCTTGGAAAAATTAATATACCAGCAAGGTCAAATAAAAAATATGAAAACAAAAAAATTAGTGACAACCCTTGCCATTCTACTTGGCATCCTGGTTGTCGGCTGCAACAATTTAAATCTTGATCCGTCACCCTCAAGGTTAAATCGAATTGTAATGCCTCTTACAACCAAGGATGGCAATATTAACAAGA
>JANXYC010000288.1 GCA_025350305.1 Cyclobacteriaceae bacterium
TCATGCGACAAGGAAATTCTCCACAGGAAGCGTGCGAAAAGGCGGTGATGCGAATTGTAAAAAACCAACCAACAAAATCGAAACAAATGCAGGTTGGTTTTCTGGCGCTCAACAAGGCAGGAGAATTTGGTGCTTTTGCCATACAAAAGGGATTTACGTATGCAGTATATTCCTCAGAAATCAGGAATCAGCTTTTTGATGCAAAGAGTTATTACTAATGTTTATATTTGAATTATGAAGCCAGTTGTCATTACCCCTAAAAACAAAAAAGAATTTGACTTTGTCTCTCTTCTGCTTAACAAGCTGAAAATTTCATCAAGAATGCTTTCAACCGAGGAGATTGAAGACCTTGGACTTGCAAAATTGATGAGAGATGCCGATCGGTCTAGCAAAGTATCCAGAGAAACAATTATGAAGAAGTTAAATGCAAAATGAGGGTAGAATTTCTTTCAAAGTTTGATCGTGACTTAGAAGAAATTCTTGAACCTTCAATTCGCAGGGCCATTCTTGAAATAGTTATTAAAGTGGAGGAAGCTTCAAAACTTCACCAAATTCCACAACTCAAAAAACTTCAGGGATTTAAATATGCTTATCGAATCAGAGTAAGGGACTATCGGATTGGCATTTTTGTGGAAAACAACATTGTTCAATTTGCCAGGATAAAGAATCGGCGGGATATTTATCGGGTTTTTCCTTAAGTATGACATTTGAAGTAGTCGTCTATAACATTGAATCTGCCCTCAAAGCACAGGAAGGCAGTGCAGATCGCATTGAGTTGTGCGATAATCCTGCAGAAGGCGGAACAACTCCCTCGTTAGGAACGGTGGAAGTGGTCCGGCAGAATGTGACCATGGATGTCTATGTGATGCTGCGTCCGCGTGGCGGTGATTTTTGTTATAGCAGTTATGAGTTTTATTCCATGAAACGTGACTTGCTGCAGTTTCAGAAGTTGAGCGTAGACGGCTTTGTCGTTGGCATTTTAAATCCGGATGGCACGATCGACAAAAAGCGGTGCAAAGAGTTGGTTGACAAAGCTCGGCCGCTTCGAGTAACGTGTCACCGCGCGTTTGACATGACACGTGATCCTTTTGAAGCATTGGAGGACTGCATAGAAGCTGGGTTTAGCCGCATTCTTACCTCCGGTCATCGATCAAAGGCCATTGAAGGAGTCGAATTGATACGAGCATTAGTGGAAAAGGCCGGCAACCGGATTTCAATCATGTCGGGTTCCGGCGTGAATGAAAACACCGTTCAGGAGATCGTGTCGAAGACAAAAGTCAAGGAGATCCATTTCTCGGCAACTTCCTTTCACCAAAGTCCGATGATATTTCAGAATCAAACTATTGCCGCGATGGGCGAGGTGGGGAAGAGTGAGTTTGAGTTGCGCACAGTAGATCCGGGACGAGTTAGGAAAATAAGGGAATTGGCTCAAGCTTGCTAACAATGTTTCCGCATGGAGTCTTCAAAAATATTCCGGAAAATGGTCATTTAGAATTTTATTGAGCGTTTCTTTGCTTAGATACTTGTTGTTGAACCCACTAACATCGCTGTAGTTTTTTGCCCTCTCCCGATCATCCGGGTTTAAGGAAGTTGTAAGCATAACCAGTACAATTTTTGCTTTTAATGCCTCATCTAAATTTTTGTATTCTTTAGTGGGAGTTCGTTCGCTATCTATTAAGGTATTCACCCAGGTCATCTTTGTAAGGAGCGTACCTCATAAATACAATATAGAATTTTTTGGGCTTAATTTTCGCTCTTTGGGGCCTACATGGAAGGGTGCGAGATTAATGCAACCACATTGAATTCCCAATTTACAGGATCATTTTACTCAAACTGCCTATTCTACTTGCATCCATCCGGACATTCCCAGATACGGGTCGTGTCACCGATCCTGCCAAACTCACTTGTGTCCAATCAAGAAGGTTCGTGGATTTATAAAAGCGGTCTTCAGAATAATAAAGACTATCCTTGATAGGCCCGTGCCGGCGGGGTGACTTCACACAGGAAAAAAGAAGGGTAGCAATAAAACTTACGATCAACAACCTCATATGCTCAGGGTTTTGCTTTTTCCGCTAAAATAATAGAAGCGGAATTAATGCAAAAACGTAATCCACTGGGCAGGGGTCCGTCTGGAAAAACATGACCCAGGTGGGCGTCACACACATTACAGGTTACTTCAATCCTAACCATGCCGTGACCTGAATCTTTGTGGTAGGCGATCACGCCATCAGTATAGGGCTGGGTGAAACTAGGCCATCCTGTTCCTGATTCAAATTTAAGACTTGAATCAAAGAGAAGGGTGCTGCAACAGCGGCAGGCATACAGTCCCGGAGTGTGCGCCTCACAATACTCGCCGGTGAAGGCCCGTTCGGTGCCTTTCTTGCGCGCAACGCTATACTGCTCAGGTGTCAGAATTTTCCTCCATTCCTCATCACTTTTTTCGACCCGGTTTGGAGGAACAGGGTTACCCTTGGTGGCAATGCTGATGACGTCAGTCCATTTTAGCATACAGAGAATTTTTAGGAGCTTGATTATACCGGGAGGCTCACGTTGAATTGAGAGCCAATCTATAACTTCGAAGTAGCCTCAATGGTTCCATTTAGTTTGGTTATTGCTTCTTTAACGATATATAATCCAAGTCCTGAACCCTCTGACTTTTCATGTGCCTGAAAGAACATCTCAAATATCCGTGGAAGGAAATTATCGGGAATGCCGAGTTCGTTGTCCTCCACCAGGAATTGAAAATGAAATTAGAAAAACCATAATTTAATTGCCATTGCGATGATGGAAATAATCATGACACGTTTGATCCAGAGTTCACCTGCTGATACGGACCAGCGGCTGGCATACCATCCACCCATGGCATGTCCGATGGCCAGGACGAGTCCTGGTTTCCACTCGATTTTTCCTTCGATCGCAAATACAATCACGGAAACACCGGTGTACACAATCGCAGCGAAAACTTTTACGTAGTTACTCTTTACCAGACTCAAATGGTTGACTACGCTCAGTACACCAATCACCAGAAAGCCAATCCCTGCCTGAACAAATCCGCCATAGATGCCTAGAAAAAAGAAACAAATGGCGCCAATCACCTGGCTTCGTACGTCCAACCGCTCCGTGCCGGTGGATTTAAATGGATCGAATAGGATTAAGACAACTGCCAACAGCATGACGATGACGAATATTTTGGTGAAAACCGTATCGGCCACGGTGGAGGCCACGAGTGAACCAATAATTCCTCCGCCGAGTGAAGTCAGACCCAGGTAAAGACTGTAAGGCCAGGGAAGCTCAACGTTTTTACTTCTAAATCCGCCTACTGCGAAGAAATTTTGGAAGAGCAAGGCAACGCGGCTTGTGGCATTTGCGGTGGTAATGGGAAGACCCATGAACGTAAGAATCGGTACTGAAAAAAGTGATCCGCCGCCGCCTACCGTATTGAGAAAGGCAGCAAAGAAACCGACGATAATAATAAGTAAATATTCATACCAGACGTGCATCAGCGGACGTTGACCTGACGAACGATTCTTGCAAAAAGGCCCGGCAGAAATCGTTTCAAATAAACGGACGCTACTTCTTTCAATCCACCTATATAAACTTCATTTTTTTTATGGATAATAGCAGCGACAATTTTTTTTGCGACAATTTTTGGATCAAGACCATCGTCGGTAGTGGAATCCATTTGGTTCAGCTTGGTGCCATCGCCCATCAAGGCATTCATCGAAACATTTGTTCGTACCCACCCGGGGCATATCAGGGTGATATAGATTGACTTGCTGTTTTTCCACATTTCTGCGCGAAGCGAGTCGAAGAAACCGTGGAGTGCATGTTTTGCACCAGCATAACCGGAACGATACGGCGTTCCAATCAGGCCCATCACACTGCTTACCACCACATAATGCCCGCTTTTTCTTTTCAAGAAATGAGGCAGCAGGTATTTTGTAAGAGCAATGGTGCCGAAGTAATCAACTTCCATGATCCTGCGGTCGACGTCCAGGCTGGTTTCTCTTGTCAGGCTTCGCTGGCTGATGCCTCCATTATTAATAAGAATATCGATATGACCGAATAGCTGAACAGCCGCTTCCGTCGTAAGCTGGAGTGTGTTGCCAGCCGCCAGGTCAAGGGGTAATACACGGATATTGGGTTGTGCGATCGGGTGGCAGTTCCCTTTGACGCGTTCGAGTTCTTCTTTTCTACGCGCCGATAAAATCAGTTTTACTTTTTTGCGTGCCAATTCATAGGCCAATGCCTCGCCAATGCCTGACGAAGCCCCTGTAAGCCAGATGACTTTATTTTGTAATGCCATGACTAATTCTTCACGGCCTTAATCCTTGCCAACCGTTGATCTTCGGCGTAAACCCAAATGGTATATATGCCTACTGCCGTGCCAATCGGAAATGAAAATAGCTTGAGGCAACCTAAAATCAAGGTAAGCGTCATGGCCCATGATTTATTATTAAGGAGGGCAATGCCCGCGATGAGTGAGGGCAAGGCGAAGAATACAATAACAACGGCCGGCAACCACGCCAGCAACCTGGCAATCATTTCCAGAACGGCTACATCATTTGGTTCTGCCTGACTTGCCGCATAGGTAAAAATGGTCGATAAAAAAACATTTAGCACCATCATGATCAGGGCCTGAAATAAGGCTGAGACGACATACAGTATTCCCAGAATTCGTTTGTGACTTTCCATACGTGTTGAGGGCGGGTTAGCCAATGTGAATTAACGCAATCGATCGTACACCACAAAATCAAAAGAATAAGCGTGACGCTCATCGGCGGCATGATGATTTCGCGATATTTCTTTCCAGTTGGAGGAATCAATCTCCGGAAAAAAAGTATCTCCTTGAAGTTCAGTTTGAATCTCAGTGAGATACATACGCTGTGTAAACGGTATTCCTAGTTTAAACATCTCAGCGCCACCTATATTAAAAACTTCTTCCTCGTTGGCCGCCCGGGCCAGCTCAATTCCTTTTTCCAGCGAATTCACAACCGCACATCCCGGTGCGCTAAAATCCTTTTGTCGGGTGACAACAATATTGACCCGGTTGGGCAACGGTCTGAATTTTTCCAGGAGCGAATCATAGTTTTTCCTTCCCATAATCACCGTATGGCGACTGGTAGTCTGCATAAAATACTTCATGTCATCCGGCAGGCGCCAGGGAAGGTCGTTGTTTTTTCCTATGACACGATTTGTGCTAAGAGCGGCGATGAGGGATACGATCATGGGGTGGGTGCTGGTTGCTGGGGCCTCGTGACGGGTTGATGATTTTAATTCAATAACACTTGTGTCCTGGCCTGAATCCAGAACCAGCATCAGATTTTATTTCCTCTAAAAAACTCCAGTATATTCATTCTCCGCTTTCCTTCGGGTTGAAGTTCATTAATTGAAATCCAGCCATTGGAGGTTTTGATGTAAAGATAGTTTTTGTTGTCGGAAATGATCGGATCGTTGGAACCCTCTTTTTTGAAATCCACGGTGGACACGCTGTAAATCTTGAAGGTCTTTTCATTTAAAATTGCCCACGCGGCCGGATATGGACTGAGTCCGCGCACAAAATTTCTGATCGTTTCAGAAGGCTGGTTCCAGTTGATTTCACATGTTTCTTTAAAGATTTTTGGTGCATGCTTTATTTCGCCCAATTCAGGCTGTGGAAGAGTTGGATAGTCGCATGCTTCAATAGCCTTCACTGTCTTAAGAACAAGTTGACCTCCTTTTTTCATAAGCCGTTCATACAATGAACCTGCGTTGTCATGTTCATGAATAGGTTCGTGTTCTTGAAAAATAATGGTACCGGTGTCAATCTCATGTTTTAGAAAAAATGTCGTTACACCGGTTTCTTTTTCCCCATTAATAATCGCCCAGTGGATTGGTGCCGCGCCGCGATACTGGGGCAGCAAGGAAGCATGGAGATTAAATGTCCCAAGGACGGGCATTGACCATACCGCTTCGGGGAGCATGCGAAAAGCGACTACAACTTGTAAAGTAGCTTGATAGGTTTTCAGATCCTCAATAAATGCCGGGGCTTTCAGGTTGGTGGGCTGGAGGACGGGGATGTTGTGTTTGAGTGCGAACACTTTCACCGGCGAAGGAGTGAGTTTTTGACCACGGCCTTGTGGCTTGTCGGGTGCCGTAATTACGGCCACTACATTGAATTTATTCTCCACAAGAATTTCAAGACTTGGCACCGCAAATTCGGGGGTGCCCATGAAGAGGATGCGGAGGTTATGCATTTTGTTGATTCAGTTGTTTTATCAAGTCATTGATGTTGATGACCGTGGTGTTTTCGGATATTTTAAAACGATCGCTCACAGGGCTAGCTACATAAGCTTCCTTAATTTTTAGATCCTTGAGTAACGAATAAAATCCTTTTGTGACGACTGGAGCTTTTGATAGTTTACTCTCAACTGCAATCAGCCGTTTGCCTTTTTTTAAAATAAAATCTATTTCAGCCTGATCAGCCGTGGCAGAATAAAAAAATTCCCAATCGGATAGAGCCTCCATCAACTGGGTAAGCACAAAGCCTTCCCATGAAAATCCTGCCACAGGATGAGCCAGCAATTCATTGAGATTGTTAATATTGAGCAGCGCATGCAATAGCCCAGTGTCCGCTAAATAAATCTTGGGAGTCTTTTTTAAACGTTTATCGATGTTGGAAAAATAGGGTTCTAATTTTCTGAGCATGAATGTCCCAACCATTACGTCTACATAATTCTTTATGGTAGTGTGGCTTACGCCGAGCGAGTGTCCCAGATCAGACAGGTTTAATGAACGGCCGTGAAGGTGGGCGCACATCATCCAAAACCTTCTCATATTCTCTGCAGCAATACCAATACCAAAGTTGGATAGATCTCTTTCAAGGAATGTTCGAATAAAGTTCTTGCGCCACACCATACTGACAGCTTCATTGCGGGCTAAATAACTTCTCGGAAATCCCCCTCGCATCCATAAACGGTTTGTGTCTGATTTTTTGGTTTTCATCATCTCCGTTAGTGAAAACGGTGCAAGATCAACATATACAATACGGCCTGCGAGGGTTTCGGAAGATTGCCGTAACAAGGGGGGAGAAGCAGAACCCAACAGAAGGAATTGACCATTCTTTTTATGCTGGTCAATGATACCCCGAAGTACCTGGAATATTTCCGGCATGAACTGTACTTCATCCAGGCAAACCAATTTTCCCTTGTATTGAGAGAAAAAAAGTGATGCATCCGTTAGACGCACACGGTCATCTGGATTTTCGAGGTCGATATAAACCGAACCTTTGGTTCTTTTGACGATCTGCCTGGCAAGAGTCGACTTTCCGCACTGGCGTGGTCCGATAATCCCTACGGCGGGAAAATGGCGCAGGTAATCGATGATATCTTTTTCTTTGTGCCGGATGAGCATGGCTCAAAGATAAGAATTAACCCCGTAAATTGGAAGTATAAGTTTCAATTTACGGGGTTGCGTTAATTCCTTAAATCTTTTCGAATGTACTTCTTGCAAACCGGACACGCTTTCCACTCGTGTCTTCGGGCAGGGCAATATTCCCGCCCAAAATAAATAATCTGTAAATGCGCCTTGTTCCATTTCGATTCGGGAATGAGTCGCTTTAAATCCCGTTCAGTCTGCTCCACACTTTTTCCGTTGGTCAGTCCCCACCGATACGCCAGTCGGTGTATATGCGTGTCCACAGGGAAGGCTGACTTGCCAAACCATTGTGTCATCACTACCGACGCGGTCTTGTGACCCACGGAGGGAAGTGCTTCGAGCTCTTCAAATGTTTGCGGCACTTGTCCTTGATGTTTTTCAACCAAAATCTTCGAAAGTCCCGCAATACCTTTTGACTTCATCGGCGAGAGTCCGCAAGGTTTGATAATCTCCCGGATTTCCGCTGCCGTGTATTTCATCATGTCATACGGATTGTCTGCCATTTTGAAAAGCGCAGGGGTGGTTTTATTCACCCGCACATCGGTACACTGGGCCGATAGCAAAACAGAAATTAATAATGTATAGGCATCCTTGTGTTGAAGGGGAACTTCAGGAGTTGGGTAGTACGTGTCTAATATCTTCAGGATGTCATTTACTTTTTCAGATTTGGTCATTTTTTTAGGAGCTTAAAGTGGAAAGCTTTAAGCTAAAAGCCAGCTTTCAGCTTAAAGCTTTCAGCTTTTCACTTATATAATAGATACTTCTTCCTCTTTTCTTTATAGCTATCAAGGCCCTTCTTCCACGTAGCCCGGATTTGATCTTCGGTCATTCCCTTTTTTATCTGCTCTCGCAATTCTTTATTGCCGACCAGTTTCTCAAAGTAGTTCGTGAAGAATTTTTCTTTGTCAGGAAACGCCTGATAGAATTTAAATAAATAGGATAAATCCAGTTTTCGGTCCACTGGAACTGACCGCAAATCAATTCCATAACATAATTTATTTTCAAGGGGTGGGTGGATGGAAAACCCTTTGATAGCTACCGGCGTAAACTGGAAGGACATGTTTTTCAACTCAGGATTGCCCAGCACTTGAAAGGGCATGGATGTACCACGTCCTAAGCTGATCACGGTTCCTTCAAAAAGGCAGATTGACGGGTAAAGCCGGATGGCCTGATCGTTTGGAAGATTGGGAGAAGGCCGGACCAGCAGTGAATACTCATCTGCATGCTTCCAGTTTCTCAGTTTTACAATTTCAAGTTTGCATTTTTTTTTGCCTTCGAGCCATCCTTCTCCGTTGATCATGCCAGCAATCTCTCCGATCGTGAGTCCATGGACGATGGGGATCGGGTGAAGTCCAATCATGGATTTAAAGGCCGGTTGCAGTATCGGGCCATCCACATAGTTGCCATTGGGGTTTGGACGATCCAAAACGATTAAGCTTTTCCCATTTTCAGCACAGGCCTCCATTACATAGGTTAGTGTGCTGACGTATGTGTAGAATCGTGCGCCTACATCCTGAACATCAAAAATAAGTATATCCACATCCGTTAATTGCTGTGGTTTTGGTTTAAAGTTTTTTCCGTAAAGGGACACCAGCGCTATACCGGTTTTCAAGTCGATACTATCGTTCACAGGCTCACCGTCTGCCGCATTTCCGCGAAAGCCATGTTCCGGCACAAAAACTTTTACAATGTTCACATCCCTCGATTTCAAGGTATCGGTCAGGTGCGTCTTTTTTACTAATGATGTTTGATTGACAATCAAGGCCACGCGCTTTCCGGCGAGCGTAGGCAGAAGAAGGTCCAACTGTTCGGCACCCACCATTACCTTACTGGATTGAGCATCGCAGGCCATCACCACCCACATCCATCCAATAAAGAGAAAAAGTCTTTTCATTTTAGTTTCTTTGTTGGTAAGCAAAACCAAAATTACATCACAAACGTGAACCTTTCCTACTTCCTGGCCAAACGTATCAGTCGCGGACAAAAGGGTGCTTTTGCTTCCACCATTCACACCATTGCAGTGGCCACATTGTCTATCGGACTGGCGGCTTCTATTGTATCATTCCTGATCATGGAGGGATTTCAGACGACCGTGAAGAACAGGATTTATAGTTTCAGCGCGAACATTTTAATAACCAAACTCAGCTTGAATAATTCCATGGAGGAACAGCCTTTCGATTTCAATATTACGTTGTACAAGCATCCCGAAGAATATGAATTAGTACAGCATGTGCAGGAATACAGTCACAAGGCTGGCCTGATCAAATCACCGGATGATGTGTTGGGCATTGTGTTTAAAGGAGTGGGAAAGAGCTTTGACCAGGAAGCATTTCGGGCTAACATCATTGAAGGAGAGTTTTTCCATTTTCCGGATTCAGGTTATTCACACGAAGTCGTGCTCAGCCGGGTCATTGCCGACAAGATCAACGCCAAGCGGGGCGATGAGATCATGGTTCATTTTTTTCAGGAGCCGCCTCGTTTCCGCAAATTGAAAGTCTCGGGAATTTATGAGACCAATCTTTCGGATTATTTTGATGACAAAATTATCATCGGAGACCTGGCACTCATACAGCGACTAAACGACTGGCCCGATACCGTGGCGGGTGGGCTGGAAGTGTATGTAAAAGATCTGGACCGAGTGGACGAGGTCTATCATGAGATCGGAGAGCGTATGGACTATGATCTCTTCGTTGAGAAAGTGAGTGACAAATTCGTCCAGGTGTTTGAATGGCTGGGCCTGGTGAGCCGGCAGGTAAAGATTCTGTTGGGTGTCATTCTTATTGTGGTTTGCACGAACATGATTTCAGTTATTCTCATCCTCGTGATGGATCGCACCCAAATGATCGGTTTGTTGAAAGCTATGGGTGCCCGGGATGGTCTCATTCGGTCGGTATTTGTCTACCAGGGCATTAATCTGGTAACAAAAGGTCTGTTCTTTGGCAACGTTATTGGTTTGGGCCTTTGCTACCTGCAGGACACTTTCAAATTTATCAAACTCAACCCTCACGATTATTATATGAGCTATGTTCCCATCGGGTGGGATTGGACGATGGTGATGGTGTTGAATGTATTGATGTTTTCGCTGGTATCAGTCGTGCTCCTTTTGCCTACGGCAATTGTATCCAGAATAAATCCCATTAAGGCAATTCGGTTTGACTAGTCATCCCCTTTGGATTAGGATCTTAGGATTTAATGATTTTATGGCTTTAGGATCCTCGAATCCTAATTTAGGCATTGTATTTTTTAAACCAACTCGCCACCGTCAACCCTATCACCCCAAAGAACGCCTCTTTAAAAATCCCGGCAGAAAGTTTTGATTGCCCACGTACCCGTTCGGTAAAAATGATAGGCACCTCCTTGATCTTAAACCCGTACTTCCACGTTTTGAATTTCATCTCGATCTGAAAACCGTATCCCACTGCTTTTATTTTATCTAAGGGCAACGTCTGCAGCACGTTTCTTCGGTAGCAAGCGAAACCAGCGGTGGTATCATGAATCGGCATACGCGTGATCAGTCGTACGTAGGCGCTGGCAAAATAAGATAGCAGTACCCGACTCATCGGCCAGTTGACAACATTCACACCTGTCACATACCTCGAACCGATGGATAAATCGGCACCTGCTTCTGCACACGCGAGATACAATTGGTTGAGGTCCTTAGGGTCGTGTGAAAAATCGGCGTCCATCTCAAGCAGGTAATCGTAACCCTTTTCGAGACCGTAATGAAATCCTGTGATGTACGCCGTGCCAAGTCCTTGCTTGCCTTCGCGCTGGATAAGATGAAGTTTCGTTTCGGTGGCTGTATTATAGTTTTGTTGGAGGTCTTTGACGATGTCGGCTGTGCTATCCGGGGAGCCATCATCAACGATGAGCATATGAAAGTCTTTCGGCTGTGAAAACACCGCCTCGATAATGGCCTGGATGTTTTCACGCTCGTTGTAGGTAGGGGTGATGACGAGTGCGTTGCTCACGGTGTGCTGGGTCTGAAACAAAACTAATGAAAAAGGTCCCAAATGTAGATATTTACGGCCATGAACAAATGTGTTTTCCTGGACCGCGATGGCGTGCTCAACGAGGATGACCCGAGCTACACCTATGAAGTAAGTAAGTTCAACATCCTGCCAGACGTTTCGGAAGCGTTGGGGGTACTGAAAGAGCATGGCTTTCTTTTAGTTGTGGTGACCAATCAATCCGGCATTTCAAAAGGTATTTACACCATTGAACAAATGAAAGGGTGTCATGACTATCTCCAGCAGAACTGTGGTGACGCGATCGATAGGTTTTATTTTTCACCGTATCATCGCACCGTAACCAATTCCCTGCTTACCAAGCCTGGCTCGCTCATGTTTGAGAAGGCTATCGCAAAATTCAAAATTGAAACTTCAAAATCGTGGATGGTGGGTGATCGGGGAAGAGATTTACTTCCTGCACGCCAGCTTGGTATCAAGACGATCCAGGTAGGAAATGAAGTTGAAAAGGAAAATGAAGGCGATTACAAAGTAAAAAACTTGCTGGAAGCGGCTGGAATTATTATGGCAGTTTAAAGTTTAAAGTTCAAGGTTTAAGGTTCAAAGTGTAACCCCTAACCTTTTGAACTTTGAACTTTGAACCTTGAACTTTGAACCTTATTAATTACACAAGCTCAACTTCCGCCACCTTTGAATTCTTAGCAAGTTTTTGCTGGACTTCAAAAGGTACCGGGGCAAAGTCTGCAAACTGTTGTGAAAAAGTGCCCCGCCCTTGCGACAGTGAGCGGAGCGTAGTGGAATAACGATCTAATTCGGCCAGGGGAGTCCGCGCTTTAATCACTTGATAATTTGCTTTGGGGTCAATCCCCATGATTAGAGATCTTCGTGTCTGCAGGTCACCCATCACATCACCAACCATTTCCTCAGGAACCATCACTTCGAGATCAATGATCGGTTCTAATAACTGGGGCTCCGCTTTCATCTCGGGTCCAGCTTCACGAGGAGAAGGAGCTACATTATCAATGAAGCCCATCATTCTTCCGCTGCCCATGTTCTTTTTAGCACTCATGCAAAATACCGGAAACACATCGTGATGAATCATTCCGAGTTTTAGTCCTTCGCGCAGCTCATCTTCATCCAGCGTTCCAGTTTCAAAATACTTCTCCATGAGTTTCTCATCATTCTCTGCCGCTTTTTCGACGAGGCTGTTGTGAAGCATCACGGCTTTATCTTTTTCGTTATCGGGGATCGGCAGTTTTTCCGGTTTGCCACCGGCTGCCGGAAACTTGTACATTACCATTTTAAGCAAGTCGATTATCGCATTAAAACCTTCGCCCTGTTTTGCCGGATATTGCATTTGCGTCACCGGCGACCCAAACCGTTTTTGCAAGGATACAAGCGTGTTGTCGAAATCTGATTTGGGATGGTCCATCTGGTTAATGGCAAAAATGACCGGCTTTTGAAAGCGGTCTACATAATTCCAGATCAACTCCGTGCTCACTTCTACGCCATGCTGCGCATTGATAACCATGACACAGGTGTCGGCTACCCGGAGTGAAGAAATCATTTCACCGGCAAAGTCGTCGAAGCCGGGCGTGTCGATAATGTTAATTTTGTAATCGTGCCATTCGGTGTGGATACAGGTGGCAAAGACGGAGTTGCCGCGCTCTTGTTCGATCTCGTGACAATCAGAGACTGTATTTTTTCCTTCGATGGTACCCCGTCGGTGTGTGATACCTGCTTCGAAAAGCATGTCTTCGGCCAGTAGCGTCTTGCCAGCCTTTGGCGCCCCGAGCAGTGCGATGTTTTTAATGTGTTTTTCGTCGTAAACTTTCATGGCGATGGCTGTTTAAGTTTGGAGGAAAAGGGAAGATGAAGTTAAGAAAACTTGTGGAATTGAAACCAATATATCCGTCTTCCTTTTTTGGCTTGTTCCAGTAGGCTAAAAAAGAGATATTTGGACAAGATTTTTTTTGGCGGAATATTTGCACACAGAGACCAAAAACTGACCATCTATGAAAAAACTAATGACCGTGGCCCTTCTCCTTATGGTGTTTCAAGTCAAGAGCCAGACCTTTGAAGGCACCGTAAAATGGTCTATGAAAATGGACATCAATGACCCCAAGACAAAGGCCCAAATGGAAGAAGTGCAGAAAAAGATGAATGATCCCGCTACACAGGCGAAAATGAAAGACTTAGAGGAAAAGATGAAAGATCCCAAGTTCAAAGCTATGATGGATGCGAATCCTCAAATGAAGGCTCAGATGGAAAGCATGATGAAGATGCAGCAAGGTGGTGGTGGTATGAATGCAATGATGCCGAAGGGAATGACGATGAGGATGAAAGGTGGTAATACACTCACCAAAATGGACGGCGGCATGATGGATGGCTATGAGGTGTTACACATGAAAGAGAAGAGCCAGATCGTGCGACTGGACCGGGTGAATAAGACTTACATCCCCATGCCCACAGGATCAAGCACTTCCAGTGGACCTTCACCCGTCATTACTAAAACACGCGAGACGGTTACGATCCTTGGCTACACGTGCACTAAATACATTGGTGAAGTGACAGAACGAGGTACTACGATGAAGGAATTTTTTTGGACCACCACGGATATAAAAGACTTAGATATGAAAAGCCTTGGCAGCCAGCGAATGGGGCCCGGCTCCCGACCCGTTCTCCCTGATGGTGTTGAGGGCGTTCCACTTAAAATTGAAATTGCAACACCGGAAGGAAATACGATGGTGATGGAAGTAACAGAAATTAAAAGAGAAAGCCTCAACGCTTCCGACTTTACTATTCCTTCAGATTATAAAGAAGGTAAGATGACAGGGAGATTCTGAATTTCCGCAGCAGCAAACAGTTTGTTCATGATTTGATCATAGTAAGGGCCAGCAACCTTTTTTTTGGGAAATCCACATTCAAAAGGATTATTTTGAAAGTGACCCTGTTGAATTTAGTCATCTAAATAAACAGCAGACTTACTGAACACACAATGAGAATTGTTTTGACAGTTATATTGTATTCGTTTGTGTATTTGCTTCATGGTCAGAATCAAGGCATCATTTCTGACATCGGAAAAAGCAAATTTAAAGTTAACAACTATTTAACGGCGCTCTTATCAAAACAATCACGTCCGTATTTTTATACATTGTATGTGGATAATAAATTAAAAAAATTAAACGAAAGTGACTCATCACTCATTCATAAATTTCTCTTACATCCAAACAATTTTCCGCAGCAGCGAAGCCTTTTCCTTACGGATTATTGTCAATTGCGTGGATTAAGTTCACGGAAGGATTCTATCATAATTCACGGTTACCTTGCTTCCACGAGCATCGTTAACCGGAACTATCAGACGATGAGATTGTGGCAGGGGCAACAACAAATTCAAGTTAAGATTCAGGTTCCAAAGGAAATAATGCTTACTACGGCACGCCGATTTATTATGGGGTAAACCCATCATTTAACAGGAGAACTATATATGCACTGTACTCATCGTGGGCGAATCGGTATAACCGCATCTATGAAATGATGGAAAACGACCGTGGACGGCGCTAAGTTTTTAGTCGATATTGGTCGGTACAGGCTGCTTCTCGTAACCCAACACCTTCATCATACTTTCGCTGCTTTGCTCGGTGGCAAACAAGCTGGTGGTAATCTCTCCATCTTCATTTCTTGAAACCAGAACATGTTTTGGAGCTGGCACAAGACAGTGCTGAATACCTCCATAACCACCTAACGATTCCTGATAAGCTCCTGTGTGGAAGAATCCAATGTAGAGTCGCTCCTCATCGTTGATCATGGGAAGAAACACTTCGCCGATGTGTGCTTCCGAGTTATAATAATCCATGCTGTCGCATGTTAAACCACCGATGTTGACTTTATGGTAGGGGTCATCCCATTTGTTCACAGCAAGAAGAATGTATTTCTGGTTCAGTCCCCAGGCATCGGGCATCTGCGTGATGAACGATCCATCGATCATATACCAGAGTTCCTTGTCGTTCTGTAATTTCTGGTCGACCGTTGAATACAGAATTGCGCCACTCTCACCAACCGTGTAACTACCGAACTCCGTGAAGATGTGGGGAACGGGCACGTTGTTCTTATCACAGATCCACTTGATGTTTTCCACAATCTGTTCGATCATGTACTTATAGTCGAACGAAAAGGTGAGCGAAGTTTTGATGGGGAACCCGCCACCGATATCAATGGAATCAAGTGTATCGCAGATCTTTCGCAGCTCGCAATATTTAAAAATGAAGCGGCTCAGTTCGCTCCAATAGTATGCCGTGTCTTTGATACCTGTGTTGATAAAGAAGTGAAGCATTTTCAACGAAGCCTTTTGGCTGGTCGCGATTTTCTCCTTGTACAAGGGTACAATGTCACTGTAGCGAATGCCGAGGCGCGACGTATAAAATTCAAATTTTGGTTCTTCGTCCGACGCGACCCGTATTCCCACCTGGTAGGGCACATTCACTTTTTGTTCATACACATCTATTTCGCCAAGCGTATCAAGAATAGGAACGCAATTCGAAAAACCGTCATTTAATAAATTCGAGATATTGTCAGTGTACAGTGGCATTTTGAAACCGTTGCAGATCACGTAGATGTCTTTAGAGATCTTGCCCCGCCCGTGCAGCGATCTGACAATGTTGATGTCAAAAGCAGACGACGTTTCGATATGTACGTTGTTCTTCAGTGCCTCCTCAAGTACAAATGAAAAGTGGGATGACTTGGTGCAATAACAATAGGTGTATTTGCCATTGTATTTGAAACGCTCCATGGCGTTATTGAAGGTAGCCTGTACAAACCGGACGTTCTCGCTGATGCGTGGCAGGTAGGTAAGTTTCAGTGGCGTGCCATATTCCTTGATGATGTCCATCAGCGGTACGTCATTGAAAAGTAACTCGTGTTCCCAAACCTTAAATTCTTCTTGTGGAAATTCAAAGGTCTGTTCGATGAGTTCACGGTAGCTCTTCATTTCACATTCATGGGTTTAACGGCTGTATGGAAGGATTCTGGTTAAAAAACGCAATATTGGTATAAATTTGCCATCTTTGCAATACTATTGTCTGTATGCTCAACACTCACTTTCTTCTTTCTTTCGCCCTGGCACATTCGCTACCAGATCTGTGAGGAAGGACTCGTCCCTCCTGTCGTTGTTGATACACCGTTTATTTATTGTTAATCTGAGTTTTTGTGAGCGAGAAAATAAAAATCATAGAGGTAAAGTCAGAGATCGGCGCCGGCACCCGTGGAGCCAGCCTTGGTGTGGAAGCTATAAAAATCGCCAGCTTGGACATGAAATCCAACTTCTTCCGGGAAAATGAGAGTATCGAAGTAGAAAATGTCAACGAATTGCTCTTCAACAGTGCCGAACATGCGTACGCCAAATTCATCGATGGTGTATTGATCATGGAAGAACGCGTTTGCCTGGAAGTGTACGAACAAATTTTCGACGATTTTTTTCCAATGATCATCGCCGGCGATCACAGCACCGCGTTTGGCACGATCGCAGGAATAAAAAAAGCCCATCCCAAAAAACGCCTTGGGGTAGTCTGGATCGACGCCCACGCGGATTTTCATACTCCCTACACCACACCTTCCGGCAACATGCACGGCATGGCACTCGCGATGGCTTGCGACATTGACAACCTTGAATGTAAAATCAATGACCCAAAGGGCGAGACCATTGAATACTGGGAACAAATAATGAACGTCGGCATTCCCGGAGCGAAGATTTACCCGGAGGATATCGTATTTGTTTCCGTACGCGACCTGGAAAAACCTGAAAATTATCTCATTAATAAATACGGTATCCCAAACTTCACGGCTGAGGAAGTGAAAAAACTGGGTCCGGTTGCGGTGGCACACGAGGTTTTAAAGCTGCTCGATCATTGCGACTTGCTCTATGTGTCGTTTGACGTTGACAGCATGGACAGTCGGATCTCGATCGGTACCGGTACCCCCGTTCCTAATGGGCTCACGGTGGAGGAAGCCAAGTTATTAAATGTGGAACTCGCCAAAAGCCCTAAGATTTGCGCCTGGGAGATAGCAGAGGTAAACCCCACGCTTGATACACTAAACAGCATGGCAGAAAGCGGCTTCGAAGTGATGGAAGCCACTGCAAGAGCCATTGAAGCGAGAACCATTGTGCCCGAACAACCCCATAAAAAAGTCAACGCAAGAAAAGAACGGAAGACTGTCCGGCCTAGTCAGCCTGATGAGCATGTCAATCAGGTCTGATTGGTAATCGGTGATCAATAATCGGTGATGTCCACTGAAATTTTTATATATTCTATATTTTAAAGATCTTGTTTTGAACGAATTGATGTCAACCAACCCAAACTGATTGCCACCGATTACCTGATTACCGATTACCTGATTGCCGATTACCTGTGTGTGCTTACCGATTACCCCTCTCATATTTTTGCGTCACACAATTCCCAACGCACAAACTAGTCAACTGCGTAGACAACTCCCCCTTGTCTCCTGATCTCGTCACTCACTTCAGCCATCAGCAGACTCAGTCGATGTGGCATCAGGTTGCTTTCAATCCCTTTTTCTGCCAAGCAACGGACTACCTCCTGAATTTGAAATTCAAAACCATTGCCGGAATGCGGGAACGAAAATTCTGTCACCTCGCCGGAATTAAGACGTAGGGAAACGAGCTGCGATTTGTGCCAGGGAGTCTGAATAGTAATGCGCCCCAGCGTGCCCATGACGTGGGCGTCCTTTACTGAATCGGTAACGATGGAAGATGCGATATGAGCGATTGCACCACTACCATAATTAAATAATGCGCTCGTGGTGGCGTCGGCTCCTGTTGTCGCCAGCTGGCTGAAGGATTTTACAGCATCCGGCCTTCCCAACACCAACAATGCAAAAAACAATGGGTAGACTCCCACATCTAACTGCGCACCCCCACCCAATACCAGGTTATAAACCCGGCCTTCCAGGTTGAGCGGTGAGGCAAAGCCGAAATCTGCGTTCAGGAATTTTATTTCTCCAATCGCACCCGATTGGATCAGTTCGAGTGTCTTGTGGATAGCCGGGAAGAAGCGTGACCACATGCCTTCCATGAGAAATGTATTGGACCGCTGTGAGGCCGCGACCATTTCACTCGCTTGACGAAAATTCATTGCCAGCGGCTTTTCACAGAGTACCGCCTTTCTGTATTTAAGACACAACATCGCTTGCTCGAAGTGAAAGGGGTGGGGTGTGGCGATGTACACCACGTCAACGGTTGGGTCCTCTACCAAATCCTCATAGGAATCATACTGTCTCTCAACGCCAAAAGCATCGGCAAATTCTTTTGCTTTTACCGCATCGCGTGACGCCACAGCATGGACCTTTGCTTCCGGCACATATTGGAAGGCGGACGCAAAGCGGTTGGCAATTTTTCCCGGGCCCAGGATACCGAATTTCAGGATTCTGCTCATTTGTCTTTCGAGGTTTTAACGAAACGTACCCGTTCTGCCCGCGACTGACTTACCAGAAGTCCCGTAACGGTTCCCTGTTTGCTCTGAATGAACTCAAACAAATTGAGTCTGCCGTCTTTGGCCAGGAGCAAAATGGACATTGCGGTAAACTGTTTGGAAACAGAACCACATTCAAAAATTGTTTCAGTGGTGTTGGGCGCCAGATGCTCCAGATCCGCCAGGCCAAAAGATTTTTTGTAAAGGATTTTACTTTTTCGTGAAATAGCAACGGAGGCACCAGGCGTGGCATTGTTCCAATGACTGAAAAGTTCATCGATCCTTTGGGTGGTGTCGCGCGACTGGGCGCTTACAGTCAGGTGGGTAGTTACGGCAAGAAGGAGGGTGAGGGTAACGCGTTTCATAACGAAAGGTAGCACTAATTGTATTTTTTGAAAGGAAGGCCTGTAGTGCCGAATTCCTTCTTTTTCCAATTTCTAAAATTGGAGGCCTCTTCGCAAACCCCGCAACTTTTACAAGCCGTAGCTTTAGCGAAGTTGGATTATTTGTATTTTCGCCCCAAAATTTTCAGACCACAACGATCATGAGCCAAAACCGACCGATCTCTGCATTCATCGAAAAACACTACCTGCATTTCAATGCAGCTGCTATGGTGGATGCCGCAAAGGCCTATAAAAAACATATTGCCGACGGTAAAAAAATGATGGTGACGCTGGCGGGTGCCATGAGCACAGGCGAATTAGGCATTAGCTTTGCCGAAATGATACGCCAGCATAAAGTGCAGATCATCTCTTGTACAGGTGCCAACCTTGAAGAAGACATTATGAACCTGGTGGCCCATTCGCATTACCGCAGGATACCAAATTATCGTGATCTTACACCTGAACAGGAGTGGGACCTTTTGCAAAAGCACTTGAACCGCGTTACCGACACCTGTATCCCAGAGGAGGAAGCATTCAGAAGGCTGCAGAAACATTTGTTTAAAGTATGGAAAGATGCGGAGGACAAAGGTGAGCGACTCTTTCCGCATGAGTTCATGTTCCGTATGATCAATAGTGGTGACCTGAAGCAGTACTATGAGATCGATTCGAAGAATTCATGGATGATCGCGGCCGCTGAGAAGAATATGCCAATGGTGGTTCCAGGCTGGGAAGATTCTACCATGGGAAACATTTTTGCCTCTTACTGTGTAACGGGTGAACTAAAAGCATCCACCATGAAATCGGGTATTGAGTATATGGTGTGGCTTGCAGATTGGTACACCAACAATTCAGGCAAAGATGGCATAGGCTTCTTCCAGATTGGAGGAGGCATCGCCGGTGACTTTCCGATTTGCGTGGTGCCGATGCTTCATCAGGACCTGCAACGTGATGGTGTTCCGTATTGGAGCTATTTTTGCCAGATCAGTGACTCTACCACGAGCTACGGTTCGTACTCTGGTGCCGTACCGAATGAGAAAATCACCTGGGGAAAACTTAGCATCGATACACCCAAATTTATCGTGGAGAGTGATGCAACGATCGTTGCTCCGCTGATGTTTGCGTATATTTTAGATATGTAGGCCAGGCCTCATCCACGGCCCTTCTCCGGGGGGGAGGGGCTAAACTCCTCCCTTCTCCTCCGGAGAAGGGCCGGGGATGAGGCCCCAAAACTCATCACTTAATGAATCTAGACTCGCTACTTCGCACCCAAATACAAAAAGCGGTTTTCGCTGTATTCAATCAGCACCCCGACAATCTTCAGCTTCAACCCACCAACAAAGAGTTTGAAGGGTCGCATACCCTGGTGTGTTTTCCGTTGACCAAGATATCAAAGAAAGCACCAGAAGAAACAGCCAGGCTAGTTGGGGATTATCTGGTTGCCAACTCCGGTAGTGTGAGCCGTTACAACGTGGTGAAGGGTTTTTTAAATCTCGTCATTGCCGATACAGTATGGCTTGATGTTTTTCGGTCGATCCACGAGGATAAAAACTTTGGGCAACGTCCCTCCAGCGGCAAGGAAATCATGGTGGAGTATTCTTCTCCCAATACGAACAAACCACTCCACCTTGGCCACTTGCGTAATAATTTCCTGGGCTGGAGTGTTGCTGAAATTTACAAATCCGTGGGCTACAAGGTCCATAAAGTACAAATCATCAACGACCGCGGTATTCATATCTGCAAATCCATGGCTGCATGGAAATTGTTTGGCAACGGAGAGACGCCTCAAAGCAACGGACTCAAAGGCGATAAGCTGGTGGGGAAATACTATGTTGAGTTTGATAAGGTGTTCAAAGCGCAGGTCAGCGAACTGGAACAAAAGGGGAGCAGTAAAGAAACAGCAGAGAAAGCGGCGCCTATTATGAAATTGGCAATCGAAATGCTGCAGAAATGGGAACAGAAAGATCCGGAAACACTTTCAATCTGGAAGACGATGAACAGCTGGGTGTACAAAGGCTTTGCGGTGACCTACCAGCGCATGGGTGTTGACTTTGAAAAGTTGTACTACGAATCCGAAACCTATTTGCTTGGAAAAGAGGAAGTGCTGCGGGGTCTGGACAAGGGAATATTTTTTAAGAAGGAAGATGGTTCTGTATGGGTGGACTTGACGATGGATGGATTAGACCAAAAGGTTTTGCTTCGATCGGACGGTACCTCCGTATACATGACCCAGGATTTCGGCACCGCCATTTTGCGTTACCGAGATTTTCCAAAAATTGAAAAACAGGTGTACACCGTTGGCAATGAGCAGGAATATCACTTTAAAGTCTTGTTTTTAATCCTGGCCAAGCTGGGATATTCCTGGGCAAAGGAATGCTATCATCTGTCGTATGGTATGGTCGATCTGCCTTCCGGAAAAATGAAGAGCAGAGAAGGCACCGTCGTGGACGCCGACGACCTGATGCAGGAGATGGCAGAGGAGGCAGCCAGGCAGACGAAGGAACTGGGAAAGATTGACGAGATGACTGCTGCCGAACTGGATAATCTCTCGGAAATGATCGGTATGGGGGCGTTGAAATTTTTTCTTTTGAAAGTAGATCCAAAGAAACGTATGCTTTTCGACCCGGCCGAGTCGATCCAGTTGCAGGGACACACAGGGCCGTTTATTCAATATACCTATGCGCGCATTCGATCCATCATTCGTAAAGCCGAAACGCTGAATATTCAACCGGAGGCCCGGGGCATTGTATCTATGGAATCGGTTGAGCGTGAAGTGATCTTCATGATCCACAATTACATGAATAAATTGGAAGAAGCTGCACGTGAGTATTCGCCAGCAGTCATTGCCAATTATGCCTTTGAGTTAGCAAAAGGATACAATCAGTTTTACCAATCCATTCCGATTTTCAATGAAAACGATCCGGCAAAACTAAAATTCCGGATAGCGCTGTCGCAGGTGGCAGCTGACGTGCTCAAGAAGTCAATGGGGCTGTTGGGGATTGGGATGCCGGAGAGAATGTAAAGTTGGATGCTGAGTGCTGGGTTCTGGCTTGCTTGCCAGGCTGGATTTGGAGTGCTGTAATGATTTGACGAAACCATAATTAGTAATAATGAAAGTAACGCTGCGGAAGTTTTCGGGTGAGGATACGGCGAGCCTGGTCAGTCTGTTTCATGACACGGTTCACACAATCAATGGTAAGGACTATCCAATGGAGCAACTTGATGCATGGGCACCGGTGCTCCCCGATCTTAAAAAATGGCGCACGCGATTTAAGTCTTCCAAAACGCTGATAGCTGAATTTGATGGAAAGATCGTTGGGTTTGGAAACCTGGAAAACGAGCTTTCAACCATCGGCTTGTTGTACGTACACAAGGACCACCAGGGGCAGGGAGTGGCAACAGCCTTGCTCAAGAAACTTGAAAAAAACTTAATAGAGAACGGCGTCAAAGCTGCTACCGTGGAAGTTAGTATTACCGCACGACCGTTCTTTGAGAGGAGAGGTTATCGTTTGGTGCGCGAGAACCGGAAAATGTTGAACGGCAGGGAATTCCTGGATTTCATCATGGAGAAAGGGTTAACTTTAAAGGAATCGAATGATATGAAAGATAAAGTGAAAAAAAAGAAGTCTTTCCGCTGGGGCGACTTGTTTGTCAACAAGTTTTTTGATCTTCTGATTGTCATCCTGGGAGTATCCATTGCTTTTCAATTGAACAACCTGAAACTGGAGTCGGACCAACAATCACTCGAAAAGTTTTATTTAGAGAGCATGCTTACTGACCTTGATAAGGACATCCTTGAATGTCATGAGAATCTGGAGAATTTACGGTCCGACCATAAGTTGATTGCAACCTACCTGAGAAAACTGCAACAACCTGACCCGACCCCTGATTCTTTGGGTATTGTTATAGTGGAGACCATCTGGTTCGATACTTTTGATGGGAATCAGGATACGTACTCTACTTTGCTTGCCAGCAACGGATTCAGTGCTTTAGGTGATCGCGCGATTCGTAGTCAGATTACAGAATACTATAAGCAATACCAATCTGTCGAGCACTTTGACAAGGTTTATACGGATATACTGTTTCAGTTTTATACGTACTTTTCTCCCTACTGTGATTTTGCCACGCGACAAATAATTGATGCGAGCGTCGTAGAAAAAGTGCAGACCCGCAATAACCTACTCATGGCCCTGGGACAATTAGGCGATAGTATTGAAAGCTATACGGAAATGATTGCGAAAGCCACCGCATTGAAAAAAAGCATTGAATCAACTATTTAAAAATAAAGGAATTTGAACATTCGCATTGAATCCGTTGTTATCCTTAAAATCCATTTCGTATGAAAATTACCCTCATTTTATTCCTCTTCGCCATGGCAGTAGCTCCCGCATCCTTTTACGATTTCAAGCTAAATGCCATCGATGGCAAGGTGATCGATTTCTCCCAATTCAAGGGCAAAAATATTTTGATCGTCAACACGGCATCAGAATGTGGTTACACACCACAATATGCCGATCTGCAGAAATTGCATGAATCAATGGGTAACAAAGTGATTATCCTTGGATTCCCAGCCAATAACTTTGGCGGACAAGAACCTGGGAGCAATACGGAAATTGGTTCATTCTGTCAGAAGAATTATGGCGTAACGTTCCAGCTTTTTGAAAAGATTTCAGTGAAAGGCAGCGATCAGCATCCGTTGTATGCCTGGCTTAAAGAGCAGACGGGTAAAGAGCCTGGCTGGAATTTTTGCAAGTATTTGATAAAGGCTGATGGAACTATCAAGTATTTCAAATCTTCGGTAAACCCGATGTCAACGGAAATAACCAATGACCTATAAACGAATTTTAATTGGAGTATTGATCACTATGGGAATTGCAGCATTTATTTCGAGCAAGTTAACCTCTGCTAAAAAGGAACCGGTCTCCGGTTCTATTTATGATTTCAAAGTGAAATCACTTGAAGGCAAAGAAATTAGCTTGTTACAATACAAGGGAAAGTATATGCTGATTGTGAACACCGCATCAAAATGTGGCTACACCCCGCAATATGCCGGTCTTGAAAAATTGCATGAGCAGTTTGGCAATAAAGTGGCGGTGCTTGGGTTCCCGGCCAATAACTTTCTATGGCAAGAGCCGGGCTCCAATGAAGATATCGCTACGTTCTGCGAGAAGAACTATGGTGTAAAGTTTCCCATGTTTGAAAAGATATCAGTTAAAGGCAACGACAAAGCGCCGCTCTATAAATGGCTGGAGGCAAAGACGGGTGAAGCGCCCTCCTGGAATTTCTGTAAGTATTTGATAAGTCCCAACGGCGAGGTGCTGGCGTTTTACCCTACCAAGGTGAAGCCCATGGATAAGGAAATCGTGGATAAAATTTTACACTAACTATGTTGAACCGACTCTGGAGTACAAAGCCCTATGCATTGGATCTTGGGTTATTATCAATACGCATGACAATGGCTGTGTTAATGATGACACACGGATGGCCAAAATTCATCGGTTATTCTGAAAAAGCCGTAACGTTTCCCGATCCGCTGGGGGTGGGTCATCAGGTTTCACTACTGTTGACCATTTTTGCCGAAGTGTTTTGTTCCGCATTTCTTCTGGTTGGGTTGTTCAGCCGGATTGTTCTTATCCCGCTCATGGTCCTCATGCTGGTGGCGATTTTCATCATCCATTCGAAAGATGAACTGGGCGTCAAGGAACATGCAATTTTATTTTTAGTGTCTTACATTGCTTTGTTTTTAGCCGGACCGGGCCGATATTCGGTTGATCGCCTGCTAAAGAGATAAAAACGAATCCCGTCTTAGTGTAAATCAATGGAAATTAAATCCTGGATTCACGCATTCCGACTTCGTACGTTGCCCTTGACGCTCTCCTGCATCGGAATGGCAGGATTTCTTGCTGCGGCCGCTGGAAAATTCAACGCACTGATTTTTGCCCTCAGTTGCCTGACCACTATTTTCCTGCAAATTCTTTCTAACCTGGCCAATGACTACGGCGACTATGTAAATGGTGCAGACCATGTAGCACGAAAAGGTCCGCAACGTGCAGTGCAGTCGGGGGCTATTGCGGTGGGTCAGATGAAAAATGCCGTTATCCTTTTTTCCATCCTTTGCCTCACCAGTGGCATTTCTCTACTGCTGGTGGCTTTTGGTGTCGACTGGAATTCCCTTATTTTCTTCTTCGTGCTCGGAATCTTGTGCATTGCCGCGGCCGTTGCGTACACGGTTGGTAAAAAGCCGTACGGTTACGCCGGATGGGGGGATGTTTCAGTGCTGATCTTTTTTGGATTGGTGGGCGTGATGGGCTCTCTTTATTTATTTACCAGGGAAATCGACTGGTCCACTATTTTGCCAGCCCTCAGTTGCGGATTGTTTTCAATAGTCGTGTTAAACATTAATAACATCCGGGATATTGAATCTGATAAAGTCGCCGGAAAAAATTCGATACCCGTGCGGATCGGAAAAGAAAATGCCGTGCGCTACAATTGGTTTTTATTGGTAGCAGGATTGTTAGCTGCAATCGTCCACTCAACATTAAATTACCAGAACCTCTTTCAGTTTTTGTTCTTGTTGACCGTTCCCTTGTTCATTCGGATTGGAGTAGCAGTGTCAGAAAAACCTTCGGAAGAATTGGATCCTTACCTTAAACAGATGGCGTTCTCTACGTTGTTGTTTGTAATTCTCTTTGGAACCGGGAACTTGCTGCGATAGAATCCGCAACCCATGGATTAGCAAACTTTTGCGGTGAGAACTTGTTTTCCTCGCCGATGGCTAATGCGACCCGGATGCCTTCTCCACATCAGTTTCGATCTTGCGAAGTTTAGTTTCACAAATCTCAATCAGAGCATTCGCTTGCTTTACTTTGTCCGCCAGGGTGTCGAGTTGAATGCTGTCATCTTCAATTTGGATAACAAGTTCTTCTAGATTTGAGTAGGCTTCATCGTAGGTCAAATCAGTTTTCATTTTTTCGTCTTTTTAGTTACGGTGCTGTGAATTATTTCATTTTTTAAAACGGCCAGCATTTGTGAATTTTCATGTATATTTTTCGGATCGGTTACAATCTTGCCGTTGATGAGGAGAATGGCAAAACCTTTATTCAGGATTGTGTCAGGACTTGAAAGTTTTACAAGTCGTGTCATCTCTTTTAAATCATTTTTAGCCTTTTGCATGAGTTGCTTTACGATATCAAAAAACCGGTCTTTCAACGCAAGGAGCCTGTTCTCAAATTCAAAGTTGTGATCTACCAGGAGTGATGCAACCTTCGTAGGAGTTTTTTGCTGTCTTGACATCATATCGACAATGCTTGTATTTCGATCGTGTCCGATGCCCGCAATGACCGGAAGTGGAAAGGCGGCAACACACCTTGAAAGTTCATAGTCATCGAAGGGTTTGAAATCGGTCTGCGACCCGCCACCCCTGACAATGGCTACTACATCAAAATTTTGCTTCCCTTGTTCAATCAGTAATAACTGCTGTAAAATTAGTTGGTGCGCCGTGTCACCTTGTATAGGCGTCAAAAATTCTTTCATCGAAAATGCATAACCATGTTTGTTTTTTTCTAGTTCCTGGCTGAAGTCCCGTTGACCGTCAGAATTAGGAGCTGTGATTAAAGCAATCCGCTGAATGACAAGGGGAAGCGGTAAACAATTATTGAAGGTCCGGTAAAATCCATCCACTAATCGGATAGTTGTTGGATTTTCTTTCAGAAGGCGGTCCAGGGTTTGTTGCCGTTCAATCTCGAGCGTTCCCAGCGTGTAAGCAAAATCAATTTGAAGTACCTCGAGACTAAACCCGTATTTTGGATGAAACTTGACCCGAACATTACACGTGATTTCTATTCCATCGGCAAAATTTTGTTTGGTGAATTTTTCAAAATCCTCCAGTTGACTGTAATAGTTGGACCAAAAAACGCCCCGGATTTCGGTGGTAATTAAATTATTTTCCTTCTCAATGAATTTCAGATAACATCTTCTGGCTGCAGCTTGTTTTTTTACATCGATGATTTGAGTCGTAATCCAAAACGTTTCTCCTTCGAAGCGGCCTTGAATGGCGTTCTTGATTTCATCGACTAATTCAGAGAGTTTTAGTTTCGCGAGCATTGACTAAAAGTATGAGGTTTTAATGGCATCTCAAATCCTGTTTTCTGGACAAAGAGGTTTGTCCGTTCGATTTTGCCTTGTTCCAAAATATTGCTGGATTATTCCAAAAACAAACCTGACTACTGGGTGATTTCAAATTGTCGCATTCAAACTACTTGACTTTGGGCTAAAGCCCTATAACATTAGGGCAAAATTGCCACGGGCTTAACCCGTGGCAATTCCGGTCCACACACATGGACGTTAGTCCAACGCGACCCTTTGAAATGCAACCAACTGCTTTTGGGATACCTTAGTTTTAGGTAGTTTTAAAGCCTGAAACGAGATTCCAGCTGATATTAAACAAAAAATTATTTACAGATGAAAAAAGTATTTGCCGACCAGGCGCCGAAAGCAATCGGGCCCTACTCACATGCCATTCAATCGGGGAATTTAATTTTCTGTTCGGGCCAGACCCCTCTGAATCCAACGTCGATGCTGATCGAAGGCGCGACAGCCGGAGAGCAGACCACGCTGGTATTGAGCAATCTTGAAACGGTATTGAAATCGGCAGGCAGTGACCGGTCGCATGTGCTGAAAACATCCGTGTTCCTCAAGAACTTTGCTGATTTTGAAAAAATGAATAAAGCGTATGAGAGTTTTTTTGGTGATCATAGACCCGCAAGGACCACAGTAGAAGTAAGTCGGTTGCCGAAAGACGCTTTGGTCGAAATTGAATGCGTCGCGGAAGTGATTAAAAATTCCTGATGACAGATTCTTGATCCCTAGTACTCAATTCGTAACTCGTCATTCGCAATTTTTATTCGGGTAGGGTGGCTTAACTTATAATCAGCTTTTTGTTGATTGATCTTATAGCGAGCGTTGACATATCCTTTTTTGTACTCCTTTATCCGCGCTTCAAATTCTACAGTTGCGCCTTCCTTGCCCGCCTTAAGCCCGGCGTCTTCAAATCCTTTGGTCAGACTGAACCACATGTGGTCGGCCACCTTTAAGCCCGTTTCAATGTCAATGATAGAAATTAACAAGATGGTGGGCTCGGAATAGCCCTTATAGTTTTTCTTTGTTCCCAGCCGGCTGAATGTGGCGCTGAATTTTTTACGGTGTCCATCAATTTTTAAAAGTTCTTTTCTCATATTGAACCTGGTTGGCGGCTTGTCTGTTCTAATAATATGAAAATTTCAATATTGAAATATCGAATGAAGGATGATGAATAATTAAAGGACGGATTCAGCACATAGGGAATCACTTCATGGGAATTGGACATCGTCATATTGTCGCGCAAGCTACATAGTACTCAGTAATGTTTGAGATGGCTCGCTGAAAGTTTGACCTAAAAGTATTAGTATATGAAAGGAAACATAAATGACCTTATCAACGGAGACAAACCTGTCCTTGTAGATTTCTATGCGGACTGGTGTGGGCCGTGCAAGATGCAGACTCCAATTCTTCAAGCGGTCTCCGCTGAAATGAATGAAAAAGCCAGAATCGTAAAAATAGACGTAGACAAAAATCCTGCCATTGCAGCCCAATACGAGGTGCGTGGGGTTCCGACGCTGATACTCTTCAAAAACGGAAAACCAGTATGGCGACAGTCAGGTGTGGCGGGAAAAGATCAGTTGACAAAACTGATTAATCAATATTCATGATTGAACTCTGATGCGTGATCACTTCAGCAACTTTATGAGTTTATCGATGGCTTCTCTGTTGGCTGGAGTATAGAGCGTTTCCACAACGCCAATTTTTTCACGGGTCGTGAGGCGCCAACTGAGAGAAGCGCGCACACTGTGCTGGCGGATGCTGTCCATATTTTGCAAAATAGCTGTGTAGCTCGTGGGTAAATATTGAACATCAACGCGATCAATCGGGTCTTTGAACCAAGAGCGTGCGTAGCCCACTAGGTTGTCGTTAGTAATATCCTGGAAGTTCTCAAAATTGTTGTAAATGCTTGCGATGGGCTGCGTGAAATCATCAATAAACGTGTTCCCTTTTTCTTCCGATATCGGGGAAAGTTTCGGGGAGTCCCGGATGGAAAGAATGATAATCCCGGAAGTATTGACGGCAATCCATTCACGGAAGGAATAAATAAACCTGACCGCGTCGGTTAAGCCGAAATTGTCCGAAATGCCCGCGTCCATAATCTGGATGGGCGGATTGGTGGGCAAGGTGGTGTTCGGAGTTATGTAGGGAAAGGTGGCACTCATCCTCAACGCAGAAAGAAACCGCAGGTTAGAACTCCCATGGTTTTCAAACATCTTCTGAAAATCCACACCGCTGAGTTTGGAGTTTTGGTAGGTCGGAAAATTTAAGATGTCGGAATTCAGGTAAGTCACAGGCTGTGGCGAGATATAAAGCTTACGGCCATCGTTCACAATCGTGGGTGACAAGATGATCATCGGCACAATTGCATCCGCCTCCGGTTTTTGATATTCTGAGATGGTCTTATCCATCATTCCTTCCGTGTCGATGTTGAGTTGTTCTTCAAACGTGTACCCGCGATCGCGCGAATAGCGATGACCTTCGTATTCAAACTTGTTGAAGCCCACAAAGAGATCATTCGCCAGCAAGCTGAAGATAAGCGGGTTTAAATTATCGGTCGCGATTTTCTGTTGATGGCTGGTCGAATAAGGATGCACATTCTCGCCTTGCTTCTCACGAAGTACCACTTCGCGAAAATAACTTGCACCGATCAGTCCGCCGGAGGCGCCCGTGATCAAAATACTCTGGTTCATCAGTTTTCCGCCCGTCAGACTATCGGCCAACTGAAGGGTGGCCAGTGTCCAAAGTGCTGCGCGCTTACCGCCGCCACTGGAACAGATGAAGACCATTTTTGGAGAAGGGGCTCCTTCAAATTTATTCCTCCAATTCGTCAGAATGCCAAGTGTGTGTTCCTGTGATTGTCGGATACTGGCACTGCTGTTAAGTTCTTGTAAGGCTCCGATGGTATACTCAACCTTCGGCACTTCATAGTCCAATCCAAAGGCTTTGTATTTTTTGGTCAGCCAGCCTTCACCCGCAAGATAGTTAAGCGTCAAAAAAATAATCATAGCCACCGTTATGGACCAGTTCCCAAACCAATAAGAAAATGCACCGGATAGCATGACAAGAATGGTGAGGAAGATCATGAAGCTGGCAGCGGCGGGAAATTGAAAGGCGGGATAGTCTTTGAAAATACCCAGGACAATCACCATGGCGAGGATCAGCAACTCAATGACCACGAGGTTAAACTGGTTTTGATCGAACACCTGGAGAATGGCACCCTTATCATAAAAATCCCGCTCCTCCTCATTGACTTTCTTAAAGCGGAAGCTGTAATCAAAATAGTTATCGACCCGGACTTGCTTTTTTCGGACGATGTCGAGTTTTTTCATGGCGCTGGCACGGGTCACTTTTACCGTTTGTTTCAGTTTTTCGTCCAAACGGCAAATCACATATTTGAAAATATCCTTTTGCGTAAGCGAAAAGTAAACTTGTAACAGTCCGGCCATCACCAGGTATCCAACAAAAAAACCCAGCAGGTTGATCGATAACTGAGCACCCGATGTGTATTCGTTGTCAATCTGAAAGCGAATGACCTGGTAGAGATAGGTGATAAGAAATACTAACGGCAGGATACCGTTATTGAGGCTGAACTTGCCAAACGGATTGGATATCGCGCCGATAAAAGAAAACCGATGCCCGTCGGCGATGTAGCAAGTAATGTTGAATGCAGCAGTAAACCCCGAGATCATCACACCCATAATGAAGAAGCTTGTGAAGTTTACTTTATTAAGGTACTCCGGGTCCAGGAAGAGGTAGGGTATGCCAAGGTATTTACCAAAGTTACCGGTGATCATTGCAAATAGTATGATCCAGCCAAGGATGAGGACCTGGTTGCGCTGAAGATTGTTGAGTAACAGCTGTACCGGGAAAGAGTAGAAGATGGAGTCAGTAAGTTTTGATAACCGGGCCATGGAAACAGAATTATTTCAAGGTAGGAAATTGAAATGACAATCCCGATAGACATCCTGTCTGTCGACCTTGCTTCGCCTAAGCTACACGAAGGCAAGCAGGATGGATCGGGACGATCCCGAGACTACCTGGCTTTCTACCTGAATAAACTGCCAGTCTGCCGAAAGGCAGGATCGGGACTATCCGGATATTATGAATGATAAAATGAATTGTGTTTTTGATGGCGTAATTCGTAACTCGTAATTCGTAACTCGTAAATTCCTCCTGAAGACCTTCATTGTTTACCGTTCCTCCGCCGGCTCAGGTAAGACCCGCACGCTGGCCAAAGAATACCTGAAGCTCGCCCTTCGGAACAAGGTGTATTATTTTCGTCATATCCTGGCCGTGACATTTGCAAACAAGGCCACCCAGGAAATGAAGGACCGCATCCTTGGTTATCTTCATGCATTTGCCCGGGGCGAAAATGATGCCCTGGCAGAAGAATTAAAACAGGAGTTGAAATTAGACGACCAGACCTTCCAGCAGAACTGTGCCGAACTGCGATCAGAAATCCTACATCACTACGACCAGTTTTCCATCACTACGATCGATGCGTTCTTTCAGAAGGTGATCCGTTCATTTACGCGTGAATCACATTCGATTGGCGATTACCGTCTGGAAGTGGATCTGGACCCTGTACTGGAAGAAGTGATCAACAATCTGATTGATGAATTGGGAGATAAACCCCAGTTGACAAAATGGGTGGTAGAATTTGCCAGAGAAAATCTGGAGAACGACCGTGCCTGGGATGTTCGGAAGAGTTTGATGGAGTTTGCCAAGGAAATTTTCCGTGAGGAATTTAAAACTATCCAAAAGCAGGTTCGGCTTGACGCCGCCGATGTTGATTTTTTTTCAAAGCTGCGAACCGAACTATGGAAAGTGAAAAACAATTTTCTGACGTCGGTATCCAGGCCCGCTTTGGAAGTATTGCAAATTATTGAATCGAAGGGATGGGATCCTGCAGACTTTAAATATGGTAATGGTTCCGGAATAAAAGGCTTCTTCAATCAATTCGCGTTCAACAGATCACTGAGCAGTTATGAGAAGCCGGGTGTTCGGATACTCAACGAATTTATCTTTATAGAGAATTGGCCATCAAAAACAACAAGAGAAGCGGCTGCCATCACGCAGGCCGCAGAAGAAAAATTTGTTCCGAACTTGAAGGAAATTCTATCTCATTTCGACAAGCACTATCAAAAGGCCATTTCGGCTGAAGTTGCTCTTAAAAATATGTATGTCTTCGGCTTGCTTGCCGATATTTCGCGAAAGCTGCAAGACTATAAAACAGAAAACAATTTGATGCTGTTGGCAGAGGCACCGGAATTCTTAAACGGTATTATCCAGGACAGCGACACGCCTTTTATTTATGAGAAGATTGGCTCCTTCTATCGTCACTATTTGATTGATGAATTTCAGGATACTTCCGGATTTCAATGGAGGAATTTTTTACCGTTACTGACCAATGGCCTTGATCAGGGTTATCCGAGCCTCGTGGTTGGTGATGTGAAGCAAGCCATCTACCGGTGGCGCAGTGGCGACCTTACCCTTTTACAACAAGAAGTGGAGAACCAAATCGGCAAGGAAAGAGTTGAAATAAAGGAATTGAACCGTAACTATCGAAGTGCGAAGCATATCGTCAATTTTAACAATGCTTTATTTAAGACGGCCGCTGCAATCGTTGCTGCAGCGACTGGGGCGGAGCTTCCTGGTTCGGTCTATCATGATGTAAAACAAGAGATTTCAAAATCTGAGGATGGATTTGTCAGAATAAATTTTTTACAGGATAACAAAGAAGGGAAATGGAAGGAGCAAGCGCTGAACCAAATCCCGCATCATTTGGAAAGATTGCAACAAATGGGCGTGGCACTTAGTGACATCGCCATCCTGGTTCGTAGAAATGAGGAGGGCCAGCGAATTGCAGATCACCTGCTGCATTTTAAAGGCTCTGATCAGGCGCTACCCGGCTGTAAGTACGATGTAGTCTCCAACGAATCCCTGCGCATGGATGGTGCGTCTACCGTGAATTTGTTGCTGGGGGCCATGCGCTACTTACTAAATTATGAAGACCCGATCGCGCGGGCCCAGCTTTCTTTTGAATATGCCAAACTGCATGAACCAACGCGTAACCAGGTAGAAGTATTTGCGGTGGCTAACCAGGTATTTTTTGAGAGTCAGTTGCCGGATGCATTCACCAGGGAAAAAATGTCACTCCGGAAACTTCCGCTATTTGAGTTAACGGAAACACTGATCGAAATATTCAACCTTGGAAAGGAACGTGGAGAGCTCGCATACCTGCAGGCTTTTCAGGATTTGGTGTTGGAGTTTTATAGTCGTGAGTGCAATGACCTGGCAGCCTTTTTGAAATGGTGGGAGGACAACAAGCGCAAGGAAAAAACATCCATTAAGATATCTGGCGAAGTGAACGCTGTAAAAATCCTGACCATTCATAAAGCCAAGGGATTAGAATTTAAGTATGTGCTCATTCCCTTTTGTTCATGGGCCGCTGATCAGGCCGGCTTGCTGGCTCCCAACCTATGGGTAAAATCAGACGAAACTCCCTTTTTGGAAGCCGGTTATTTGCCGGTCAACTATTCCAGTACACTAGACAAGACATATTTTCAAAAGAACTATCAGGAAGAAAAAATACGCACCTACCTCGACAATCTTAACCTATTGTATGTGGCATTCACGCGTGCCGAAAGTGGAATGATCGTGACAGCACCTTATAAAAACAAACGAACCGTGGCGGGATGGCTTCATGAGAGCATTCAAAAAAATGAAGAATGGACGCCCGCATGGAATGAAGCCAGTCAGGAATTATCGCTGGGTGACTGGAATACTCCGGCGTCAAAGGACGTAACAGAAGTGGCGCACGCTGTTGAATTGGAATCTTACTTCTCTTCTCGCTGGCGCGACAAGCTTGTAATTCGCCAGGCAGGCGCTTCATTCTTTGAATCGATGGGTGCAGACCAACGGAATAAGATCAACTATGGTATTTATCTTCATGCTGTGCTTTCGCGAATACACTACGCAGACGATATACCCCTTACAATGGACAGGCTGGTTCAAGAGGGGTTCATTGCCGCACACGATAAGCCAGCGATCCAAAAGCAATTGGATGAACTGCTGAATCAACCGGTCATTGCCCGCTGGTTTACGTCTGACTGGAAAGTTAAGACCGAGGTACCCATTCTCCTACCCGGCGGCGGAGAGAGCCGCATCGACCGATTAATGATCAACGACACAAAGGCAATTGTAGTTGACTTTAAAACGGGAGAAAAATCAAAAGCCGACCAAAAACAAGTGACGGAGTACATGGAGATTCTTAAGAAGATGCACTTCACAGAAGTAGAAGGCTATCTCCTCTACACGCGCGATCGTGAGGTGATCTCCATTAACGATGGAAAAATTAAAGTGAGCAAAAAAAATGAGCGTCAATTGGGATTGGGATTTTGACAGTATGACTACGGCCAGAATAAAGAATTCTATATGAAGCAATTTCTACTGGAGCTGGCGGAAAAAGTGCATCGGGAACATCCCACCCTGGATGAACTTACTTTTGTATTCCCTAACAGGCGTGCGGTTCTCTATTTTAGAATGCACCTCAGTTCTTTGTTGAAACAGCCTGCCTTCGCTCCCCAACTGCTGACCATTGAAGATTTTATTGGTAGCTACTCCACCCTTCAGGTGCCGGATAAACTGGAACTCGTTCACCGGTTGTATCAATCATACTATGAAGTGCTCAGTAACAATACCGATGGTGGAGATTTTTCAAGGGAGGCTTTTGATCAATTCTACTTCTGGGGTGATATGCTACTCCGCGATTTTGACGAAGTAGATAAATACATGGTCCATGCCGACCAATTGTTCAAGGACCTCAGCAACCAAAAGGAACTGGATTCAAGTTTTGACTTTCTCACCGAAGAACAAATTGAATTTTTGAAGAGTTTTTGGGGAAATTTTGATGAGGACCTCACGGCCAACAAGAAAAAATTCTTGCAGGTGTGGCGCCACCTTCCGGAGGTATACCATGCATTTAAGAAACAGTTGAAAGACCAAGGCCTTGCCTATGAAGGCATGCTACACAGCGAAGTAGCGAATCAAGTGATGGAGTCAAAAGTAGAAAATCAGAAACCCAATCATATTATTTTTGCCGGATTCAATGCACTCACCACAACAGAGGAAAAAATTATTTCTACCCTCGTGGAATCCGGTGTGGCGGAAGTGCATTGGGACATGGATAGCTACTATGTCAATAACAACACGCAGGAAGCCGGACTCTTTTTCCGTGAGTACCAGCACCATGCTGTGTTGGGAAAAACTTTCCCAAAGGATATTCCGGCGAATTTCAATTCAAAGAAATCGGCAAAAATTTTGGGCGCTGCACAACATGTAGGGCAAACAAAACTCATGGCGCAGTTGCTGAAGGAGGAATTGGTGAATGGGATTGACCCGGAGGACACGTTGATTGTACTTCCAAATGAAAAACTGCTGTTGCCCGTGCTGCATGGAATTTCTGGCTCATTGGATAAGCTTAATGTGACCATGGGCTTTCCGCTGGCAAGTACTCCGACATTTAATCTGATTGAGTTTTTGATAGAACTGCAAAGTAACAAGCGAGGAGAATATTTTAGCCATCGCCAGGTGCTTTCGATCCTGGGGCATCCTTATGTGGTGGCGGCGGACCCCGCATTTGCCAACACCCGGCGCAAAGAAATTATTGAAAATAACCGCATTGTAATTCAAGCATCTGAATTAACCTCGGGGCCGGCCCTCTACGCGTTGATGTTTTCGACGGTAACAGAGCAAGGACTGATGCCTTATTTACGGGAAATCATAACGGTGCTGGGAGGCCTGCCATCCATTACCCCGCTCGACAAGGAGTACACATTCCATTTTCTCAAACTGATCAATCGACTTGAAGAGGTGATGGGAACGGTCCGACCTTCTGCTGAAGGACTCAGTTCAGAGAAGCAATTTAAAGCAGAATTAAAATCGTTTATCAGACTATTTCGTCAGCTGGTACGGACACAAAAAATTCCTTTTACCGGGGAGCCGCTAAAGGGCCTGCAAGTGATGGGGGTGCTGGAGACCCGCAATCTGGATTTCAAAAATGTGTTTGTGCTTTCGCTGAATGAAGGTGCACTTCCTTCTGCCGGAAACAAATCCTCCTACATTCCCTTTAATATTCGTAAAGCGTATGGATTGCCTACTGCCGAACATCAGGATGCAATGTATGCCTACCTCTTTTATCGCGTGCTTCAACGGGCCGAGAATGTATTTCTATTTTACAATACAGAAACTGATGTGCTTGGCCAGGGCGAGATGAGCCGCTTCCTTCAGCAACTTCTTTTCGAATCCGGTTGGACCACTGAGCACCACGTGCTGCACAATCCGATTCAACCACATGCGATCAAACCGATTGAAATAACCAAGGACGGACAAGTTTTACAAGCCCTGGCAAAACTGAACGAAGGGAATTACCGTTTCAAAGGTATTTCGCCATCGGCATTGAACACGTATATCGATTGTCAATTAAAATTTTACTTCAGGCACATCGCTAAAATCAAGGAAGCAAAAGCGGTAGAAGAAGACCTGGATGCACGGGTGCTGGGCAACTTTTTGCATGAAGTCATGGAACGTTTTTATAAACGAATCCAGGAGAAAAAGAAAACCAACCTCATCGAAGCCGGTGATTTTGTGAATCACGAGGCTGTCACTGACGGGTTGATTGATTTGGTTTTTATCGATGCCTACGAACTCGATCCGGTGAAGAAGGTGATATACGAAGGACAACAACTGGTGGTGCGTGAGGTGATCAAAAGTTTTGTTCAGCACATCATCCGGCACGACCAGAAATATGCACCATTTTCCATTGAAGGCCTGGAGCGTGAAGGATTACTTTATTATACGACTATTTCCCACATGCCGGGCCAGGCCGTTGTTGGTGGTAAAATCGATCGACTCGATCGAAAAGGAAATTTAGTGCGTGTGATTGATTACAAAACAGGAAAAGGCAAATCCGATTTCGAGAACGTGGAATCACTTTTCAGACGCGAGGAAGAACGGAGTACAGCCGCCTTTCAAACACTGCTCTATGCTCTTTTATATAAGACAAACTACCCTGAAGATGGCCTTCGCATCGTGCCCGGGTTGATCAACCGTAACAATCTTTTTGAAGATGACCTTGAGTTCGGTTTAAAAATTAACAAAACGCAGATGAAAGATGCTGGTCCGTTGCTGCCGGAATTTGAGCAGCGATTGAAAAACCTATTGGAGGAATTATTTAATCCGGCAGAAACGTTTAGGCAAACACAAAATCGGGATATTTGTAAGTATTGCCCGTATCAGGGTATCTGTTACCGGTGATCTGGATGCCCTTAAACTATTCTGAATTTTAAACCATAGGATATGAGAATCATTGGCGCAATTATCGGTCTTGCAATTATGGGAGCATGCTGCTTCATGGTTTGGCGCCTGGCAAGCTCATTCTTTAACTCCGGGAAAGCGGATACCGGAGATGACCCTCGGGTAATCAAAACGAAGCAATCCGAGCCTGAGAAAAATGACCCAAAAACTGGCTTGGGCGACTGATTTTAGAGTTTATTTTTACCTTTAGGAAAACTCTCAATTAACACCGACGTAATGGAAAATTGTGGATTTGTTCGTTGAAAAAATTCCACGCTTTCAATGGTAACCATCCCAAATCAGGAGTTCGTCGCTCACTGCAGTTAATTCGTCGCTCAATCCGCTATTCTCATTTCTGGCATCATTTTTCCAATGTACTACAGCGTATATAAGCCTACAATCAGGGGACCTATAAAAATATTTTTTACAGTTCTGGTGATATTTGGGTTGTTTCACTCATGCTCGCCAAATTCACAAATTACTGGAGAAGGACGGAATTATCAGGAATAATAAAATTGAATACCCTGCCAAGCGCACGGTATCAAGGAACCGTTAGTCGTATTGAAGGGCTGGAGATAAACAAGATTAAAAACTACAACTATGAAAACCGAAAACGTTTTGTACACAGACGGACACGATGTAACCGTTACGGAATCCATGTTTCAGGTGAAGAAAAAGTGGTACCACTTAAGTGGGATTACCAAACACACGTTCATGATTCTTCAACCGGATAGATTTCCCTGTGTTATGTTATTGTTGCTTGGAGGGGTGCTTGAGATAGTAGGAGCTGCCAACGTAATACCATCGACCTGGCTGCCGAAGGTTTATGTTCTCAACATCTGGCTAACACCAAATCTAATGGCAATGGGTGTTGGTATTTTATTTCTTCTCGTTGGGGCAACCTGGATGTGGTTGACCAAGGAGCGTTACGCTGTCAACATCACAACAGCAGAAGGTGAAAAAAATGTGATGGTAAGTGAACGGAAAGAATACATCACACAGATTGTCCATGCACTAAATGAAGCTTTTTTTGCCCGCATCGCCGGCCCGACAAAAGAGAAAAAAAGAGAATTCATCGTGTCGGGGAGGTAAGGAGCAGCACATTAACAATGAATGCAAGACCGGGCTATTAAAGCTCTGGTCTTTTGTATTTGTATGAATAGGACGCTCGTAGTGGTTGTTGTGACCTAATTCAGGTCACGAAGGCCACGACGAAATCACGAAGGTCACGACGCTAGTTTTTCAATGTCTTTCATTGTGATTGTTGTGCTTTCTTTGTGTTCATGGTGACCTAATTCAGGTCACGAAGGCCACGACGAAATCACGAAGGCGCTAGTTTTTCAATGTCTTTCATTGTGATCGTTGTGCTTTCTTTGTGTTCGTGACCATACTTCTTATTCGCTCTTCGGGCTACGTTATGGCATTCAATAGATTGCCTAACTTGAGAGTAGGATTAACAAATCACGATTAAGTTAACACTGGTGGATTGTTACCTTTGACCGATGGAATTGGATCGTTTCAGGGAAGTGGCAAAAAATAAATCAGCAGAGAACAAAAAGTTTTTGCTTGGCCTTAAAAAAAGGGACCCGCGCAAAATAGATTCAGCTTTTCACCGGCAACATGACGAAGTATTTGAGGAAATCAACTGCCTTGATTGTGCCAACTGCTGCAAGACCACAAGTCCTATTTTCTACCAAAACGATATTGAACGCCTGGCTAAAAGGCTAAGGCTAAAGCCAGGAGAGATCATCGACAAATACTTGAGAGTTGATGAAGACAACGATTATGTTTTACGTTCATCACCCTGTCCATTCCTGGGTCCGGACAATTACTGTTCGGTTTACGAAGACCGACCGAAGGCCTGTCGGGAATATCCGCACACACACCGCAAGAAAATGGTGCAGATCATGGAGTTGACGTTTAAAAATACATTGGTTTGTCCCGCGGTGCTTGAGATGGTGGAACGATTAAAGAAAATTCAATTGTAGATATCGCTTACTGAAGGCAACAGGTCGCCCCACGGGGGCTGCAAAAATTGACTCTCCTACGAAGCTACAAACAGTTATGCTCCTCCGGAGCTGAAAATATCCCCACAATGTTTTGAATCATTATAGCATTGTATGAAAGTTCGATCCCGGATGGAACCTGTTCAGCTGCACGGGACGCTGCTACGAACCTTCAAACAGTATGGATATGAAAGCTCAGCCCCAGCTGGGCCCAACTGTTTCATAACAAATCAAAGGGGTAGCCTTCGTTTCTCTATATTGTACGAAGCCAGCCCCCTCATCCAAATAACTGAACGTGAAACCTCCCAGGGTGCCAACCATTTTACGAAGCCAACCTAATAGTTTTGGATACGGAACAGTTTCCTCAAAAGGCACTAAGATCATCTTAGTTCTAATTATCCTAATGGGTCCGTCCCTCTTAATTTCTATGGCTGAGTTGTGCGTACTCAAGTATTCATTGAGGGGTTGATAATAAGTCTTATTCGCTTTTTCTTCAGGGTCAAACCCATGTTTTTTGTAAATAATTGCCCCTGTAATTAGGGAGGAATTTGTGCTCTTATTTAGTCCATTGCGTATCTTTTCTAAGAAAGGATTTTCATTTAAGGCATCTGACAACCCTGCATCCGGAATGGCAGTTTCTGGCCAAAGAATAAAATCCGGATTGTTAATTTCCTTGCATTGTAACAAGTAGGTATCCGTCAGCCAGTCCAAATCCTTCTGATATTTTTCATTGTAGCAATCTATGGCGGGGCTGACAATTGCAACCGAACAGGTCTTGCCATTTTCTTGATAGGTGTTGTATCTGAAAATCGAGAAAACAAGAGGAATCAACAATACGGCGGTAAGGGAAATTAATTTTCTGACATCAAGTGCATGTTGATGAATCCAATAAAGACACAACTCTGAGGCAAGAATATTTATTACCAGAATCCACAACGAACCACCAAGAGCACCTGTATATTCATACCATTGAAAAATCTCCGGATACATGGATACGCCATTCCCCAGGTTCATAAAAGGATAACCAAGGTCCCAGTTTAACTGAAGGTATTCGAGCGATAACCAGGCGAAAGCAAAATTCAAATACCCAGCTGACCTATTAAATCTTTTTTCTGCAAGCCAGAATACAACGAAAGGCAGGCTGAAAATGATTGAATTAATAATATGGACGAAAAATGATCCAACTGGTAAAGTGTTGTAAAGCCAATATGTAGTAGAAGTATTCCAACCAAAAAGAGTTAAGAAGACAGCGAGAAGCCATGACCAAAAAGGAAGCTTATGATAAGCAAGAAATAATGGAACAATAGCCACAAACAAAAGGAATACAGCAGGCAACGGAGGCCATGAAAAATAAAATAGCGTTACGGTCGATAAGGCTGTCCAAATTATTATTTGCCTCATCTGCTTCTTTTGATTGGTAAACCTAAGTTCAATTCAAAAAAAGCAAATGCGTAGCTATGACGAGCTCGAATCGATTGCCCTTGAAGATCAAGTTTAGAAACCATTCCAGTTTGTTCGGTAATTAAGAAGTTAAACTCTAACGGTATTTTCTTGCGCACAAAGAACTGATATCCTGTTATAAATCCTGCGCCATAATAATGGCCTTTAAGTGGAACGGATGGTAAATCTCGATATAAGTAGAGTGGAAATACGCCAATAAAGTAACCTTTGTAGGCCATTTCACCAGTGTAGAATCTTATTTGAGGCCGAATGTAAAAGTCGATGTTATCCGGAATCTTAGATAAAGGGACTCCATTGATTGAGGATGTAAAAGTGAAGTTATGATAATCAAGCACAATATTGTACGTGAATTTACTTTCATCCTTAAACTGTGATTCATAGTGCAATATCAGCCAAACAGCTTCCTTCTTATAAAGACTTATCAAGATGAAGGGAACAACCGAAAACTTAAGATAGGAATGCCTTTGAGAAATTGTGTTCTCATTGGTAGTCAATCTTTGGGCCTGGGCGGATCCTGCCAGTCCATTGAATAACAACAAATAAACTAGTACTCTCATCTTGATCTTTCGAATTGTTTTCACCAGCTTTCCCTAAGCAGTTAAAAAAATCTAAAATATTAATCCGCTATGAAAGCTAAATTGACTCGATTCAATCGGAATTCCTTGAATTTGATTTGAATTATTTTTTTTGTATTCATATTTAGTGGCTTGCAGGAGGCTCGTGCGTGTGTTGGAATCCCCATGAACGGACCGAGCGTGGTGTGCCCCAATACAATTAATGTGTATAGTGTCGGTACACCTCAAGGGATTTTGTGCAACTCCTGGGACTCTGTAAACTGGAGGATTTTAGGTGATGCGCAATTTATTGACGTGAATGGAAATCTTCTTGGAAAGGAAATCATTTGTTGCAATTTTTTTTGTCAGTGTCAGACGGAATCCAACATTTTGGTGAAGACATTCTCTTATGGCGATATTGCGGTTCAGGTTCAAGGGAACTGTAGCGGCTTCGTCGCTCTATCACCTACTAATCAAATTGGCGTAATTGTCGGTCTTAAGCCTCCGGCTTCGCTAACAGGCCCCACTGAAGCGTGTGTTGGTAGTAACCTTTCATTTTCAGCAACAGCTGTTATAAATGCATACTCATACACATGGACTGTGCCAAATTCAACATGGCAAGTAAACGGACAACTTGGTCCTATTGTTACAGTACCCAGCACACCAGTCCTTAATCCGAACATTGCACAAATTACGATTGGTACTCCCGGTGGAGCTAATTCAGTTGCAGTTCGAGTAAATACAGCCGGATGTGCAGGAAATGGATTTACATTTACATCGGTGAACGCCTATAGTTCGGTTCCGGGAAGTCCAGGAAAAATATTTTACTCTACAAATTGTATTAATGAAGGGATTTCGATCACCTGTCCAGCTATTGCAAATGCGTCGCTTTATTTTTTGCAAGTAACAGATGGGGGTGCTCCGGTGCTTACAGCTTTGAGCCCCACTCCGGATTTTAACTTTATTCCAACTTACGTGGCATCTTATACAGTCAGTCTGATTGCATCAAATGTATGCGGCTCGGGTCCTGCAAAGCTATCTACTTTAAACACGATTGATTGCGGTGGCGGAGGCACAATTCAGCGAATGGTTATAAATATGAGCCCTAACCCGGCCAATCATCAGGTCAGCGTTGATCTTTCTCCATCCACAGATCAAAGAGTAACTAACAAAATTTCTCAAAAGGATTTCGCTGACACTGAAATGGAGGTGGTTGTCTACTCCTCCAAAGATGGAAGCATGTTATTTAATAGAAAGACAAAAGAGAAATCTTTCATCATTGATACCAAAAATATGCCTTCTGATCATTACGTTCTAAAGGCAAGTCTGTGCGGTGAAAATATTGTTAGGCAGCTTATTATGAATCACCAATGAGATACTGAATACCAGGGATACCAGGTAGCTTTCACAACAAGATGGAGGAAGTGACTCTTGGATTTGTTGCGCCTCTATAAATACCGGGCGTTGGGCCTAGAAGATCCTAAATAAATGGGCGTGTACCACCTAATTGCCAGAAAAAAAGTCCTGCAATCAGCAGGACTCTCCACAGAAATACTATTTAAAAATGGACTAAGCCACCTGTGCTTTCAGTTTTTGCGATAAAACAGATTTGGGAACTGCACCCACCTGCTTATCAACGATCTCCCCGTTTTTAAAAACCAGCAGTGTAGGAATTGAGCGGACTCCATAGCGGGCGGTCACCTCCGGATTTTCATCTACATTGAGTTTGCCGACGACAGCCTTGCCTTCATATTCCCCCGCCAACTCTTCCACGGCCGGGCCAATCATTTTGCACGGCCCGCACCATTCGGCCCAAAAATCCACCAATACGGGCTTATCTGATTTGATTGCTTCGTCAAAGTTCGCGTCCGTTAGTACAAGCGTTTTTCCCATGGTACGTATGTTTTTTAATTAAATTGTTTTAGGTTCTGGTTTCTTAACGCGAAGATAAACGGCTAAGTTCACAAATTAAGGTATAAAGTTCAATGTTTAAGGGCTTCTCTAAAAACTCCTTGTACCCTTCTCTTCCGGAGAAGGGTGACGGGTTGAGGCCATAAAAGACAAGGTTTTTAGAGATGCCCCTTAATGTTTAAAGTCGCTGTTGTCGTCCATTGGACATTACCATCAAATTTCCGACCTCCAAACTCTAATAAACCACTTCCACCTCAACCTCCGGTATACGCTTCATCTTCTTCACCATATCGTTGATGGGTTTCACCCGGAATTTTCGCGACAACAGTTCCAGGCTGATATTCTCCTTTTCATCGCGTAGCTTGAGATAAAACGGTGTTCCACCACTGTATTCCTGACAAAGTGCCTCCAATTGTTTTACCAGGGCAGGGTTAAGGGAGCTGGCATTAACTTTTACCTGAAGTCCTTTCGCGCGTTTCACTCCGATCTCGTTCAAAAGTTCAACGTTCCGTATTTTAAATTCCAGGTTCTGCTCTCCCCAGCTTTTACGAAGCACGTTTCCTTCAATAAATAAAAATAAGCCTGGCATCAGAAAGGACTTGAATTTTAAATAGTCATCACTCCATAAAACAAATTCATACTTTCCGGAATAGTCTTCCACCGACATCTTGCCAAACGGACGGCCGGTTTTGGTCATCTTGTGTTCCACGCTTGCAACGATGCCGCCCAATTTATATTCTTTACCCTCCGCTTTTTCTATATCATTCAAGGCTGTTATCGGAGCCGTGCAGAACGTATCAATTTCAAACTTAAAATTATCCAGCGGGTGGCCGGAGATATAAACACCGACGACTTCTTTTTCAAAATGAAGTTTTTCAATTTCGCTGAAGGGTTCCACCGGCTCCACTTTTGGTTTTGGAACTTCTGTTCCGGAAGAACCTCCGAACATACTCACTTGTGCACTCATCGATTCCTGCTGAAGCTTCGCTGAATAACGTGTCGCTTTCTCTGTCAGGTTGATGTCACCTTCTTTTGCAAAAACGTATTGCCTGCGGTGAAATTCGGTAAAGCAATCAAATGCACCGGAGAGGGCCAGTGATTCAAACGTCTTCTTATTTACAGACCGCTGACTAAGACGCTTCGCAAAATCAAAAATGTCTGCATACGGACCGTGCGCATCGCGTTCGACAATAATTGATTCAACGGCTGCATCACCCGCACCCTTGATTGCACCCAGCCCGAAGCGTATCGCTCCAGTTTTATTCACTTCAAAATAGACACCGGATTCATTCACATGTGGGCCCAGTACTTCAATGCCCATCTTCCGGCATTCCTCAATGAAAAAGGTAACGTTCTCCAGATTATTCTGAGAATGCGTCAGCACCGCTGCCATGTACTCGGCCGGGTAATTGGCTTTGAGATAAGCCGTATGATACGCTACTAACGAATAACAGGTAGAGTGTGATTTATTAAAGGCATACTGCGCAAACGCTTCCCAGTCTTTCCATATTTTATCTGCGATGCGCTCATCGTGTCCGTTCTTTTTGCAACCCGCGATAAATTTATCTTTCATTTTATCGAGCACGTCCTTCTGCTTCTTACCCATGGCTTTTCGAAGAACGTCGGCGTCGCCTTTGGAGAAATTGGCAAGCTTTTGCGAAAGCAACATCACTTGCTCCTGGTAGACCGTAATGCCGTAGGTATCCTTCAGGAATTCTTCCATCTCCGGCAAGTCGTAGCGGATGGCCTCGCGTCCATGCTTCCGTGCAATGAAGTTGGGTATGTACTCCATCGGGCCGGGCCTGTAGAGCGCGTTCATCGCAATAAGGTCTTCAAACTTGTCAGGCTTGAGTGCTCTCAGATAGTTGAGCATCCCCTCACTTTCAAACTGGAATGTGCCGGCCGTTTCTCCGCGTTGGTAAAGCTGGTACGTTTTGAGATCCGTCAACTCTAATTTTTCAAGATCGATATCAATGTTTTTCCGCTTTTTGATATTTTTCAGCGCGGTCTTGATGATAGTGAGCGTCGTCAACCCCAAAAAGTCCATCTTCAGCATGCCGGCATTCTCTACCACGCTGTTGTCGAATTGCGTGACCAGCATAGTGGAATCTTTCGCCGTTGAAACCGGGATGAGTTTGGTCATGTCATCCGGCGTGATGATGACACCGCAGGCATGTGTGCCGGTGTTGCGCAAGGACCCCTCAATGATGATCGCTTGTCGCAATACATCGGCGCGTTTGTCTTTTCCCTTTCGGATATCTTCGAGTTCGCGTACTTCTTCAAAGGCTTTTGCGAGCGTTGTCCCGGGTCGCTCTGGCACAAGCTTGGCCAGGTTATTCGCGTCTGCTAACGGAAGTTCCATCACGCGTGCTGCATCACGGATGGAGGACTTGGCGGCCATGGTACCATAGGTGATAATCTGTGCCACCTGGTTGTGACCATATTTTTCAATCACATAATTCAATACTTTGTCCCGTCCTTCATCATCAAAGTCAATATCGATATCGGGCAGTGATACACGATCGGGATTAAGGAAGCGTTCAAACAGCAAGTCGTAAGCAATAGGATCAACATTCGTGATTCCCGTACAGTATGCAACGACTGAACCCGCTGCCGAACCACGGCCCGGACCAACGGATACACCCATCTCCCGCGCCTTCGAAGTAAAGTCCTGGACGATGAGAAAATAACCCGGATAGCCCGTCTTCCGGATAGTTTCCAATTCAAATTCAATTCGCTCTTTTATTTCCGGTGTTAATTTGGGGTATCTTCTTTTTGAGCCTTCATAGGTGAGGTGACGTAAATAATCATCCTCCGTCGCAAAATCTTTTGGAATACCAAATTTAGGAAGTGCCACCTTGCGCTCCAGCTTGTAGCGCTCCACCTTGTTCACGATCTCACTGATCGTGTCGATAGCCTCCGGCAGATCGCGGAAAAGATTTTTCATCTCTTCCTGTGATTTGAAATAAAATTCATTGTTTGGCAACCCGTATCGTTTGCCGCGGCCCTCACCAATTGGTGTTGATTGGAATTCTCCCTCCTTGATACACAATAAAACATCGTGTGCATTAGCCTCTTCTTTTTCAAGGTAAAAGACTTCATTAGCGGCAAAATATTTTACTTTATATTTTTCACAGAAGCGAAGCAGGGTTTGGTTTACGTGATCTTCCTCAGGTATGCCATGACGATTTAACTCTACATAAAAATCTTCACCAAATGTTTTGTGCCACCATTTAAAGGCCTCTTCAGCCTGCCGTTCCCCGACATGAAGAATCAAGTGCGGGACTTCACTGGTAAGACCCCCGGTCGTTGCTATTAATCCTGTCTTATACTCCTCCACCAAAGCCTTGTCAATGCGGGGATGAATTCCGTAAAGTCCTTCAATGAATCCTAATGAACTAAGCTTGGCCAGATTCTGATACGCCGCTTCATTTTTGGCAATGAGCACCTGGCTATAACGTTTATCAGGATTGTCTTTGGTGAATTTTGTCTTCTTCCGTTCATCGGCCAGGTACAACTCACAACCAACAATAGGTTTCACGTCCTGCTTAAGTGCTTCACTTACAAACTTGAACGCTCCAAAAAGATTACCAAGGTCCGTGAGCGCAAGGGCAGACATATTTTGCTCCTTCGCTTTGGCGACAATGTCATGCACATTGGCAGTAGCCTGGAGAACAGAATATTGTGAGTGCAGGTGCAAGTGGCAAAATGGTTTCTCTGTTAGACCTGCGCCGGTGCTTTCGGAGGAATAGTTTGATTTTTTTCTCCGTTCCCGCTTGCTGTCATTGCCGGCTTCAAGGTTGGGTTCTTCGTATTCAATCTCCTCGGGTGGCGTGGCGTCAAAAGGCTGGACTACATTTGCCTGGATCAATCCAAAAAAAGAACGGGCCGTGGCCGCCACATCATAGGAGGCATCATGAGCATCGCCAAAGCCTTTTCCGAAAAGTTTCTCGTGAAGTTCGTTCAGGCGTGGCATTTTCATTCTTCCGCCAGGGCCACCTGAAAGTTGACAGAATTCTATAGAGACAAGGCCGGTATCTATCTTTGTGGTAGATAAAAGTTTTTCCGTGGGAAGATTTTGACGGATGAGTTCCGCTCCGAGAATGTTGATATCAAATTCAATGTTGTGTCCAACCAGAACGGTTGTCTTGTCCAGGTCCTGTCGGAAAATACGCAGTACGTCATTAAACGGATGCCCCTCTTCCATCGCACGTTTCGTAGAGATGCCATGAATCTGCTCGGCTTTGTACGGAATGTCGAAGCCTTCCGGCCGGATAATGTAGTTATGTTGAGAAAAGAGTGCACCTTTTCCATCGTGAAGCTGCCATGCGATCTGCACGACGCGGGGCCAATTGTCCAGATCGGTAAGCGGCGCAGTTTTATTGTGAGGAACGCCAGTGGTTTCTGTATCGAAAATTAAATACATGAGAAATTAAACGAATAGTGGTTGTGAGTAAAATTACTGTAGTGGAAGGGAAGGGCCAAACCCGCTGCGGTGGCTTTTCGCCTTATTTCATGACAGATATTTAAAAGCCTGTCCAATTGTTTGGTAAACCTTTGAGAAGTATTTTTGGTTCGTTTGAAAAAACCCTAACCTCGCTATGAAGTGGTTTCTTGATATGTTCTCCAGTACACTGGGGCGAAAACTTGTCATGGCCCTCACAGGCCTTTTCCTCATTTCTTTTTTAGTTATTCACCTGATCGGCAACCTTCAACTTCTTAAGCCCGATGGCGGTCATGCATTTAATGTATATGCTGAATTCATGACGCACAACCCGCTTATCAAAACGGTATCCTACTCCTTGTACACGTCCATCTTGATTCACTCGGTATGGGCCTTGATGTTGACCATTCAAAACCGCAAAGCCCGTGGCCCTCAGCGTTATGCCGTGAATAGCGGTAAGTCGACCACGTGGAGTTCCCGCAATATGGGCATCCTGGGAACGCTACTTTTGATTTTCATCGTCGTCCACATGAGAGACTTCTGGGCGCAAATGCACTGGGGGGGAATTCCCACCCAGAACTATGAGGGCAAAGAGGTGAAAGACCTCTATGCGATTGTAGCGCTGGCCTTTACGGAAGGATGGTACGTGGCCTTGTATGTTATTTGCATGATTGGCCTTGCTTTTCATCTTTATCATGGATTTGTAAGTGCATTTCAGACGCTTGGACTAAACCACATGAAGTATAACCCTGTTATTAGTTTCGTTGGCAAAACTTTTTCCATCGTTGTGCCAGCTTTATTTGCCTGGATTCCGATCAGCATGTTTTTCAAACTTTAATCCGAAGAATAACAACGTATGAAGCTCGAATCAAAAATTCCTGCCGGTCCCCTGGCCGAAAAATGGTCGAAACATAAATTCAATTTGAAGCTGGTGAACCCGGCCAACAAAAGAAAGTATGACATCATCGTCGTCGGGACAGGTTTGGCTGGCGCTTCCGCTGCCGCATCACTCGGAGAATTGGGATATAATGTGAAAGCATTCTGCTTTCAAGACAGCCCGCGCAGGGCCCACTCGATCGCGGCGCAAGGCGGAATCAACGCAGCGAAAAATTATCAGAATGATGGTGATAGCATTTACCGGCTTTTTTATGATACCATAAAAGGAGGAGACTACCGGGCACGGGAGGGAAATGTTCATCGCTTGGCCGAAGTGAGTGTTAGTATTATTGACCAATGCGTTGCGCAGGGTGTACCGTTTGCACGGGAATACGGTGGCTTACTGGCCAACCGTTCCTTCGGCGGTTCACAAGTATCACGCACATTTTATGCCCGGGGCCAAACCGGACAACAATTGCTATTGGGTGCTTATTCAGCGCTGAACCGCCAGATTTCCAATGGCAAGGTAAAAATGTATAACCGTACCGAGATGCTCGACGTGGTAATAGTCGATGGAAAAGCTCGTGGTATTATCACGCGCGATTTAGTGACGGGCAAAATAGAATCTCATTCAGCGCATGCAGTAGTCCTTTGCACGGGAGGATATGGGAATGTGTTCTATCTCTCTACCAATGCAAAAAACTCCAATGTAACGGCTGCATGGAGGGCTCATAAGAAAGGCGCTCTGTTTGGCAACCCTTGCTTCACGCAAATTCATCCAACGTGTATTCCCGTTTCTGGCGACCATCAATCGAAACTCACCCTGATGTCGGAATCATTGCGCAATGATGGACGCGTGTGGACACCCAAGGTGGCGGTCAAAGGTCTTAAGGCAAAAGATGCCGCGAAGATCGGGGAAGCGGACCGTGATTATTTTCTTGAGCGCCGCTATCCTTCCTTCGGTAATCTCGTGCCACGTGATGTTGCCTCACGCAATGCAAAAATGGTATGTGATGAAGGCCGTGGTGTCGGGGCAACTGGCCTTGCCGTATTTCTTGACTTTGCCGACGCCATTAAACGCGATGGAAGAAAAACCATTGAAGCTAAATACGGCAACCTTTTCGACATGTATCAGCAGATCACAGGCGATAATCCCTATGATATGCCAATGATGATATTCCCGGCGGTGCACTATACAATGGGCGGCTTGTGGGTAGATTATAATTTAATGACTTCCGTTCCGGGTCTCTATGCACTGGGAGAAGCTAATTTTTCGGACCATGGAGCAAACCGTTTAGGGGCAAGTGCCCTGATGCAAGGTCTGGCTGACGGCTACTTTGTTATTCCGTACACAATAGGAGATTATCTCGCTGGCCTTCCGTGGGAAAAGATTGGAACCGACCGGCCCGAGTTTAAAGAAGCGATTGACAAGGTGAATACTCGGGTGAATAAACTTTTATCCATCAAGGGAAAGAAAACGGTTGATGAATTCCACCGTGAACTTGGCCTTACGATGTGGGAATACTGTGGTATGTCGCGTAATGAACCAGGCCTTAAAAAAGCTAAGACAAAAATTCAAGCGCTTAGAAAAGAATTCTGGGAGAATGTAACCGTGCTTGGAAGCGCTACTGAATTGAACCACGAACTGGAGAAGGCCGGACGTGTGGCTGACTTTATGGAGCTGGGAGAATTGATGGTGGATGACGCCTTAAGCCGCTCGGAATCTTGCGGAGGTCATTTCCGTGAAGAGTCTGCAACACCGGATGGTGAGGCGATGCGAAAGGATGATGAGTTTACCTATGTGTCGGCGTGGGAGTATAAAGGTGAAAACCAGCAGGAAGAACTTCACAAGGAGTTGCTGATATTCGAGAATGTGAAATTGACGCAGAGAAGCTATAAGTAAAGGGAGATGAACCAGAAAGTAAAAAGTAGAAAGCGGAAAGCAGGGGGCTCAAGTTTTAAACTTTCAACTTTACACTTTATGCTTTTTTAAAATAAATATCAGGAGCTAAAAGCAGAAAGCAAAAAACCGAAAGCAGTGGACACAAGCTTTAAACTTTAAACTTTAAACTTTAAGCTTTAAGCTTTAAACTTTCTAATCACTAACCGAACTACTAACAAATAAGCAAGATGAAAATCAACCTTAAGGTCTGGAGACAAAAAGGTCAAAACACAAAGGGTGGATTTAAGACCTATAACGTCGACCATGTCTCACCGGATATGTCCTTTCTTGAGATGTTTGATATCCTCAATACTGATCTTATTAAAAAGAATGAAGAGCCAGTTGCCTTTGATCACGATTGCCGCGAAGGAATTTGTGGCATGTGCAGCATGTATATCAATGGTCATCCACACGGACCGCAGCAAACCGCTACATGCCAGTTGCACATGCGAACTTTTAATGACGGTGATACGATTACCGTTGAACCATGGAGGGCAAAGGCATTTCCAGTAATCAAGGATTTGGTTGTAGATCGTTCAGCATTTGATCGTATTCAACAAGCTGGAGGATTTGTTTCTGTGAACACGGGTGGCGTGCCGGACGGTAATGAGATTCCGGTTCCTAAAAAAGTTGCGGATGAGGCGATGGATGCCGCAACCTGTATTGGATGCGGTGCGTGTGTGGCCGCTTGCAAAAACGCTTCCGCCATGCTATTTGTCAGCGCCAAGGTTGCGCAGTTTGCTTTATTGCCGCAAGGTCAACCGGAACGGAAGGATAGAGCGGAACGAATGGTTGCACAAATGGATGCAGAAGGATTTGGCTCTTGCACAAATACCTATGCGTGCGAGGCGGAATGTCCTAAAGACATTAAAGTCACCAACATTGCCCGCATGAACCGTGAATACTTTTCGGCCATGTTGACGTCGTATGAAGTGAAGACAAGTGGCGGGGGAGATTAGGGGATAGAAATCAGGTGATTTTATAATTGTAACATTCAAACTACTCCATTGGGCTAAAGCTAAATTGCCACAGGTTTAAACCCGTGGCAATTTAAACCTCTATAAGGGCATCTCTAAAAACCCTGCCTTTTATGGCCTCAACCCGTCACCCTTCTCCGGAAGAGAAGGGTACAAGGAGTTTTTAGAGAAGCCCATAATTAATTCTGGCATGAATGTGGTTTATTTACAAGTCAGATAACCCAAATAGTCTTGTGAAACGAATTTTGCTCTCTTTTCTTGTGCTGACAGGCTGTAGCCCCTCCGTGACAACTACCCACCAGAAAACGGATACAAAAAACACCCGGCCAGGATGGCTTAGTGCTAAACCTCAAACAGACTCCTATTATGTTGGAATAGGCCATAGCACAAAAGACGGCACCAATAATTATGTACAGGAAGCCAAAAAAAGCGCTCTTGAAGATCTTGTTTCCGAGATAAAAGTGAATATTTCCTCCACTTCTGTCCTTACATCAATTGATGAAAATAAAGAGTTCCATGATAAGTATGAGCAGATGATCCAAACTACCGCCGCTGATGAGATTGAGGAGTTTGAGGCGGTCGATTCGTGGGAGGATGACAGGAATTACTGGGTGTACTACCGGTTATCGAAGCAGCGCTATCTCGAGATCAAGGAACAACAAAAGCGGGATGCTGTTAAGCTGGCATTGGATTTTTTTACGAAAGCAAAACAGTCTGAACGCACTAATAATTCGATTCAGGCGTTGGCTTTTTATTATCAGGGTTTTCGGGCCGTGGAAAAATACCTGGCCGAACCAATTACCATCACCTTTGAGGGAAAAGATATTATTCTCACCAACGAGATATACGCCAGCATGCAGGCATTGCTCGACAATATTCAATTAACGGCCACACCCCCGAAAATTAATTTGAACAGGCGTGTCGCACAAAGCATGATGTCGGTTATGGTAAAGGCTATCGAAAGGACATCGAAAGCAGCGCTCGGTGACTTGCCGCTCAAAGCAGCGTTTGACAAGGGCTTCGGAGATGTGTATCCGAATTATAAAACGGATCCGGACGGCCAGGCAAAAATACTGTTAACAAAAATAGGTTCACGGGACCTGGAGCAGACCGTTGGAGTGAACGTTAATCTGCTGGAATTTGCAGGAGCGAACCCTTCACCAATCTTTGCTCTGATATCTTCTAAAATGACGGTTCCCAAAACCAGTATCCTTTTGGAAGTGCAGCGCCCGCAAGTGTACGTCACTGCAGTAGAGAAAAATTTTGGTACAGTAAAATCAAATATGCAGGTAACCAATAAGATCAAGAATTTCCTCGCCAACCAGGGATTTGAATTTACCGAGCAAAAAGATAAAGCGGAGCTGTGGCTGGACGTTACGACGGATTCAGAAAAGGGCTCCGTATCGGGCAGCATTTATATTACCTATGTCACCAGTGTGATTCGCGTAAGCACGGCGAAAGAAAACAAAGAAATTTACGCTACCACGCTGGACCGCATTAAAGGCTATAGCCTTGACTATGATCGCGCCAGCCAGGAGGCATATAATAAAGCGCTGGAGGTGCTCGATAAGGAGAAAATGCCGGAGCTGTTGAATGCGATTTTGCAATAATGGAGTACCTTTTTGTATGTTTTTTGTTGAAAATCCTGAATTTTATATTGTGGCCTATTAATTGCATTGTTTACATTGCACAACCAAACTTTGAAACTTTTATGAAAAACTTAATTCGTCTCTCGTACGTGGTAGTGGCTGTTGCGGCCGTAGTATTTGCCGGCTGTAAGGCAAAGCAAAAAATTCCGGATGGTGAAAAAGAAGTGATCGTTCCTTGCTCCGGTCCTGATTTCTTCACCAACAATAAGGTTTTCCGGGCGAATTCTATTGGTGAAAGTATAGATCAGGTTACCTCCAAAAAGAAAGCAACAACCAACGCCCGCAATGAACTTGCTCAATCCATCCAAACAACAGTAAAGACCGTAACGGACAATTACACGAACTCCCGCTCTATGGACAAGCGTGAGCAGCTGGAACAACGCTTTGAACAGCTGAACCGTGAAGTTGTGGAACAGACTCTCCAAGGTGTTCGGACCATTTGTGAAAAGCTAGTGCAAACAAAAGACGGTGGTTACAAGACATACGTGGCAATCGAACTTTCTGCGGACGATCTCGTCAAACAATACAACGAACGTCTGTCGAAGGATGATCGGTTGAAGATCGATTACGATTACGAAAAGTTCAAGGATACTTTCAACGCCGAAATGGAAAAAAAGAAAACCGGTAATTGAGGCATCCATTCTAAAATAATAGCAACCACCCCGACTTGTCGGGGTGGTTTGTTTTTATATTCGTCCCAGGATTATGGCAGGTTATTCGGACACACCGTTGATCAAAAAACTCGACATCAAGCCAGGGTATCAGATGGAATGATTTGGATTTCGTGGCCCAAAAAATCTTCGAAAGTCATCACTGACCTGGATGAGAATATCATCCGCAACTTTGCGTTGAAAAACGGATTGGTTGATATCAAGGTTTGCGCTGTGGATGAGGTGTGGTCAGGATTGAAGCTGGTG
>JANXYC010000292.1 GCA_025350305.1 Cyclobacteriaceae bacterium
GCAAAACGACGGTGGTCAATTATTTTTGTATGCTGTAATCGTTACGGTCTGCTCGCTGTATGTGCTTTGGCATGATTTCGACAAAGTAAAAATGATAGCGATGAGGTTGGCTGGGAAATAAGTACTACGGACCCTTAAGTGTGCTGAGAACTTTTTCAAGTTCGGATTGACAGTCAGGCGTGTCTTTCAGCAATCCTTTTAAACTTTCAAGAAGATAATTTGGAACGGTTTGTTTGGTCCTTACTTTTTCTCTTAAATCGTTCAGGATATCGAGGGCATCTTTTTGTGCAGGCAGCGAACTGCTTTCAAGTTTGCCTTTCAGTGCTACGATCGCAACCAGCCTTGGATCTTCCAGTGCGATAGGGGCTGCAGCGACTGCTGATTTAGCCTGGTTGTCAAGGCACAGATTGTACTCCGTCACTATCTGGTCCAGATTTTTTCTTCCCAGCTCTCCGTTTTCGATTTTCTCATTCATGATCACGCAGTCTTTCAAAAAGCTACTCATTGTTTTTTTGAATGAAAGGTTGGGTACTTCGATCGAACTTCCGTCGCGCTTTACTAAATACTGGACTTCATAAGAAAGGCTGTTTGACCTCCGCGCCAAATACAAACCCAAAAAGCCAGGTTTAATCCGGCGCATCATTTGGTAGCCGTTTTCTGTACGTACGGGCTGATAGTATTGATTACTGATAAATGCTGATCGCACCTGGATAGCCGTGAATTGGCTTTTCTTTTTCATTTCGTTGATCTGTATGCGGTCAATCAGGTCATAGGACATTATTTTGGCTTGCCCGCGCAACGTATCGTTCTTTAGGGTCACCACGAAATCCTGCCCGTTTGCCGCTAATGACCATACAACAGAAAGTGTTATTATAATTTTCTTCATCCGTTTTAATTTTAATCGTCCGTTACCCTGAGTAAATCCAGTGTGTTAATTTCCCCATTTTTTCACGAATTTATTTTCAAATGGTCACAAGTTTAACGTTTATTAAAAACAGTTGATAGGTTTTTTTTTCAAAAACAGCGTACTTGAAACGGATTTCTCATTATGATAGATTATAACCCCAAGGCCTGGTTTTCGCTGATTACGCATTCATACAGCCGTCACGTCATGCGCACCTTACGGCCTGCACTATTGTTTATGGCTGGCTATTCGGCTGTTTGCTGCTATCTGATTTTAGACGTATTCCGGCTGCACGAAAAGGATTTTCACAGCACAATAGCGATGCACTCATTGCTTGGTATTGTGCTGGGTTTGTTCCTGGTATTTCGTACCAATTCTGCCTACGACCGGTGGTGGGAGGGAAGGAAACTTTGGGGTCAGATGGTCAACAACACACGAAATCTATCGTTCAAGCTCAATGCTTTTTTGCCAAAGGAAGACCTCGAAAACCGGAAGTATTTTGGCCGGATGATTCCCAACTTTGTCGTTTCAGTAAAAGATTACTTGCAGAAAGGTGTAAATGTAAATAGCCTTGAAACGACAGGCGATAATTTTTCAGAGAAATTCAAGAATATCAAGCACATTCCGAATATGATTTCTTCCATGCTTTATGACCGGGTCAATGAGCTGTATGTGAAGAAAGCAATTTCTGGTGACCAGTTATTATTAATAGACCGGGAACTAAAGGAGTTCTCCGATATTTTAGGTGGCTGCGAACGAATCAAGAATACACCAATACCGTACTCGTATTCGATGTATATCAAGAAATTCATTTTTATCTACATTATTACCTTGCCTTTCGGCTTTGTCACCCAAACAGAATACATCACCATTCCCATCGTCGTATTAATCTCGTTTGTCATGTTTAGCGTTGAGTTAATAGCCGAAGAGATTGAAGACCCTTTCGGAAATGACATCAATGACCTACCGACGGATGAGTTAACAATAAAAATCCGTGATAACGTCCAGGAAATTTTGCTGGATCAATCAGCCAGTAAGGTATAAATTGCGTAAATAACTATTAACAAAATCATAACTAAGTACATGACCAGGTCTACGCGTACATAGGCTTTATATTTGTCATAAAATTCCCGGAGTCCCCGAAACATTGTTTTCGTATTTTTTGATCGAATGTAACAATTTAATACCGTTTAACGTCTCCCAAAAAGTACCCCGACCGACTGCTATGAGGCAATTGATTTGCACTGCATTCTTATTTACTTTATTCTTTTCAGGTTTTGCACAGGGAAAGTTTACCATTAATGGCACTGTCAAGGATGCTTCCAATGGCGAAGCGTTAATAGGTGTCACCGTTTTTATCAGAGAGATCAAAAGCGGCGCGACAACCAATGAATACGGATTTTACGCAATCACTTTACCAACGGCAACTTATTCGATCAGCTACAGTTACGTTGGCTTCCGGTTGGTTTCTAAAGCGATAGACCTTAACAAAGATACGCAACTGAATATTGAGCTTCTACCAGAGACCGAGCAGCTACAAGAAGTTGTGGTGCAGGCGGAAATCGAGCAGGCCAACGTGCAAAATCTGGAGATGAGCACGAACAAACTGGAGATAAAAACAATCCTGAGAATACCCACGCTCTTTGGGGAATCGGATGTGCTCCGAAGCCTTCAGTTGCTTCCAGGCGTGAGCACGGTGGGTGAGGGGGCCTCCGGTTTCAACGTGCGGGGCGGAAGCGTTGGGCAAAACCTCATCTTATTGGATGAAGCACCCGTCTACAATTCGTCTCACCTTTTTGGTTTCTTTTCTGTTTTCAATCCGGATGCAGTAAAAGATACAAAGCTGTACAAGGGTGCCATCCCCTCTCGATATGGTGGCCGCCTGGCTTCGATTCTGGACGTGCGGATGAAAGAAGGTAATAGCAAAAAGCTCGAAGTAACCGGAGGTATAGGTTCGGTATTTAGCCGCTTGGCTGTGGAAGGTCCGCTCATCAAGGATAAAGCATCGTTCATAATCGCCGTCCGGAGGTCTTACATTGATGTGTTGGCCCGGCCCTTTGTGCAACTTTTGAAAGACGGCGGTGCTCTTAATTTTTATGATCTTACCTTGAAGACTAACTATAATATCGATCGCAAAAACCGGGTGTATCTCTCCGGCTATTTCGGACGGGATAATTTCAAGTTTGATAAGACGCAGGGCTTTAACTGGGGTAATTCGACAGCGACCGTTCGCTGGAATCATTTATTTAATGAGCGGCTTTTTTCGAACCTGACTTTGGTTTATAGTAAGTATGATTATGCCCTTCAATTTGGTAAGGACGACCGTAATCGCTTCAGTTGGAATTCCTCCATCACTAATTTTATTCTCCGGCCGCAATTCACATATTTTATTAATAGTAAGAATGAATTGAATTTTGGAGGTGATGCCACGTATTACACCTTTGCGCCTGCCAACGCAGTAGGTGTAACCAATGGAAAATCTGTGGACATCAGCCTGGACAAAAAGTATAATCTTGAAACGGCCCTTCACATCGGCAACAGTCAAAAACTTACAGACGCTTTCTCATTAGAATATGGATTGCGATTTTCAAACTTTCAGTTTATGGGACCAGGTACGGCCTACAATTATAATGATACCATTCCTGGAATTCGCAAGTCTGTGATTGGTGCCAAAACCTATACGAGCGGTGAAACCATTGCCAACTACCGTAATCTGGAACCCCGCCTCTCTTTCAAAGTACAAGCGAATGAGACCAGTTCGGTGAAAGGAAGTTATAACCGGATGGTGCAGTACCTGCATTTGATTTCCAACACAACGGCTTCCAATCCGCTGGATGTGTGGAACCCAAGTTCAAACAACATCAAGCCACAAATTGCTGATCAATTTACCCTTGGTTATTTCAAGGATATTGGCGAGGAACGGAAGTATGAGCTCTCCGTAGAAGGCTATTTGCGTTATACACAAAACCAGTTGGATTATATCGATGGCGCTGACCTGCTCATCAACCGCTACCTCGAAGGAGATTTGCTGAGTGGTCGCGGCAGGGCCTACGGTTTGGAAACATATTTTCAGAAGAAGACCGGGCGACTTACTGGTTGGGTGAGCTATACACTGGGCCGGACCGAGTTGAAGGTAGATGGCATCAATCGTGGCGAATGGTATGAAACACGTTATAACCAGACGCATAATCTCAAAATTGCGGCGTTCTATGATATCAACAACCGTTGGTCGGTATCAGGCAATTTTATTTACATGTCCGGAACACCGACTACGTTTCCCACCTCCCGGTATATCCAGCAGGGAAT
>JANXYC010000014.1 GCA_025350305.1 Cyclobacteriaceae bacterium
CAACAAATCGCCCACCTCGGCAGTTGGGAAATTAATTTCGGGACCGGAATTTCCACAATGTCTGATGAAGCATGCAGAATCTATGGACTCTCTCCAGGAGAAAATATACGCTCCTACGAATCCTGGATATCCTTCCTGCATCCCGATGATTTGGAAGACGTGAGACAACTAATAAAAAGCACTCATCAAACTTTAGGAAACGCGAAATTAAACTATCGCATTGTTCTACGAGACGGGACCATCAAGTACCTGTATTCTGAAACAAAGTTTGAATTCGACCAGGATACTAAGCCAATAGGCTTGACCGGGATAACCCTCGATGTGACACAGCTTAAAATGGCAGAACAGAACATTGAGTTTGACCGTAATAACCTAGTCTCACTGATCAATAATACGAACGATTTAATATGGAGGCGTTGATACAAATTTTAACTTGATCACTTCCAATCATGCGTTTGATGAATTGATCAAGCGCCGAACAGGGAAACCAATTGCAAAAGGAGAAAATGTTCTGGCACCGGGATTCAATGAAGCTCGATTGCAACAATTTAAATCACTGTATAGCCGCGCTTTTTCAGGAGAAACATTTACAGAAATTGAATACACGGATTCTCCTGCTGAATTCTGGTCAGAAATTTCCTATTATCCTATCCGCAAAGGAGAGGAAGTCATCGGAACAGCTTGCTTTGCTCGCGATATCACTGAAAAAAAGAAAGCGGAAAAATTAATCAGGGATGAACGTATATTATTAAGGACATTAGTGGATAACCTTCCCATCAACGTTTACACAAAAGACATCCATTCACGAAAAACATTGGCCAACAGAGCTGACTATGAGTTCATGGGCGCCACGTGCGAAGAAGACGTGCTCGGAAAAGACGATTACACGTTTTTTCCGTCAGAATTAGCTAGAAGAGCAATAATTGAGGAACATCAAATATTTGTGACCGGCCAACCCATCATAAACGAAGAAGAATGTCATACAAGAAATGGTCGAGATGTCTGGTTTCTTAAATCTAAAATTCCTTTGAGAAATGAGGACAATAAAATTGTTGGCCTGGTCGGAATCAGTTATGATATTACGAGTCGAAAAGAGATCGAAGAACAAATTAAAAACAGCGAGGAAAAAAGAAGACTGATCATGAATGCGGCTATTGATGCTATTATTTGCATTGATGTAAACGGAGTTATTACTTTCTGGAATCCACAAGCTGAAAAAATATTTGGGTGGAAAGCAGCGGAGGCGATTGGTCGCTTATTGTCGGACCTTATCATTCCGGAAACCTATCGGGAAAGGCACATCAAGGATCTTGAAAATTATTTGAAAACAGGAACCGGTCCTGTATTGAATTTATTGTTGGAGCTATCGGCCATCAATCGGGAGAATAAACAATTTCCGATCGAGCTCACGATTCTGCCGATCAAACAGGGACAAGAAGAATTCTTTTGCGCTTTTATCAGGGACATCACGGAACGTACGAATGCTATACAAGCCATCAGAACACAAAATGCGAAATTGCGGGAAATTGCATGGACCCAATCTCATTCCGTCAGAGCCCCGTTAGCCCGTATTATGGGGCTGACAAGTTTGTTGACTGATTATTCACTGGGAAAAGAAGACTTAGCTGAAATTATGAGTCATTTAGTAAATTCAGGCAAAGAACTTGATGATGTAATCAGGGCAATTGTGAGAAAAACGGAGCAGGTGGAAATCGAGGAAGTCCTGCAAAAAACAGACCCTACCGGTCACCCATGATCATTTTTGATATTGGCGTTGAGGCGTAAGCGTTATCACCTCCGGTGCATCTCGTCATTCATTTGATAATCTGTCAGGAGGTACACGTCAAAATACCGCACCAACTTTCCTCCCCGCCTATTCTCAAAACTGTGCAACAATTCAACGGAAGTAAAATACAGGCGATAGGTTTCATCCATGTTCACCTGATAATTACTGGGAATAATGCATAACGCACGCTCACCTCTTTGCAAGGAAGGACGATTCCTATTCAACCAGTAATACTGATGAAGGTCGGTGACATCCCCAACTCCGACGAGCGGCAGGTGCAACGGCAATGCAACATAATAATCGAGATGCGCAGCAGGGAACCATTTATGCGAAACGATCTTTATGTCCTGTGGCAAGACTTTATTCTTTTTCTGCTCCTCCATCCAAGGCTGGAAGTCGTTGGCAAATTGTTTCCAGCCATACATGTCGAGCGTAAAGTCTCCGTCACCATAGCGCAGCTTTTCATGCGAGCCAAAAGTGCCGGGATAAAACTTTATCAGGAGCGTAGCCGCTAACAAAGCTGCCGCGATCAATGACACGCTGGCTTTCATCACAAGGGGAAGCCCGAAAGAGGAGGGTTTTGGTATTTTTTCGTCCAGATAAGCAGCCGCTAAAAATGACAAGATCATAAATCCCGGACCACTCCAATGCGGCAACATCGGATTGAACAATGACATGCCCGTGACCACTAGGATAATCGGTAACCCATTTAAAAGAACAAAGCGCAAAGCGGTACGATTCAGAAACTTCACCGATCTTAAGTTCCAGAGGGCGATGATGATGAGCACTGCGTTTATTGGATTGTTGTATAACAATTGCCCGCCAATCGCCTGAAAAAAATAATCAAGATGAACCATGGATTCCTGAACAGCTACCCGTTCGCTGTGAAACCGGTAGGTAATAAAATTATTCTGAATATTCCACCAAATAATAGGGCTGATCGTGATACAAGTAACCAGCGCTGACAGGTACAATCCATAGCGTGTTAGAAGTTTTATTTTGAAAAACAAGATGTACAGACCAAGACCGAGCCACAAGAAAATACCGTGCACCTTACAGAGTACACACAGACCCGCGAGCAAGCCAAATAAAAGCCACTGTGAAAGATGAATGGTTTGGTGCCGGTCATCCATCTGTAGGATGGTAAACAGTACCCAAAGTGCCCCCAACCAAAAAACAACCTGTGGGCTGTCTGGTATGATGAAGGTGCCAGCGATGACCGATGTGTAAACACTGGTGTTGTAAAGAATGGCCGCCAGCCACCCGGTCTTTTCATTCTTCATGACTGTTCCTAGCCGGTAGGAAAAGAACGTACCAAGCGCAGCACATACAATTGCCCCACAACGAATAAAAAATTCATGCGTGAATATCAGATTGCCTGTAAACAACCGGATGAGGATTCCAACGCCAGGGGGATGATCAAAATAATTAGGCTGGATATCCAAGGCGTACAAATAATAGTACACCTCATCGTTACTCAGCTCCAAAACAGAGGCCACGATCACGCGCACTGCTGTGGAAATCAAAATCAGATAGAGTACTCGTTTAAGCACACTCAAAGTAAGAGAATCTTTGGCAAAGATTGTTATGGATCCATTTACCGCAGTACCGCCATCTTGGTATTTTTTATTTCAGTCTATAACAACTATATTTTAAGCATGAGACATCACTGTTCATTGCCTGCCCTTCTTCTGATGGCAACGTTTACAACCGGACAAGATTTCAAAACCTACGATCAAAAAATAGGCCCCTCGGTCAGTTTTAAAATGGTGACGATACCCGCTGGAAAATTTCAGATCGGAAGCAAAAGCATCTTGGCGGATCATGACGAAACTCCCCTTCGGGAAATTGAGCTATCCCCGTTCTGGTTGAGCGAACACGAAGTGACCTTTGAAGAATGGGACCTCTATTTCAACGATATGTCATTGCCGCAGAGTAAAACCATCGATGGCGTTACCCGTGCCACTCCTCAATACATCGACCTCACCTGGGGCATGGGCCGTGATGGGAAGCATCCCGACAACAGCATGAGCCAGCAAGCGACGATGATGTATTGCAAATGGCTTTACACAAAGACGGGTTTTTTTTATCGATTACCAACGGAAGCTGAATGGGAATATGCCTGCAAAGCAGGAGATAATGCGGTCGCGCCCGGGCTGGAGGTCCTCAAAACTTCCGGTTACTTTAAGGATAACGCAGACGGCAAGTTTCATCACGTAAAAGAAAAAAAACCGAATACCTGGGGGTTATATGATATGTTGGGCAACCTAAGTGAATGGACAATCGATCAATACGAACCCAACTATTATTCCACGATCAAAAATAATGATCCCATTACCACCCCCGGCCCAAAGTATCCCCGTACCGCTCGGGGCGGTTCGTTCCTGGATCCCGCCACTCAACTTCGTTGCAGCAATCGAATTCCGTCTGATCCAACATGGAACCAACGCGATCCGCAAATTCCCAAGAGCCGGTGGTGGCTTACCGACGGGATGTTCGTTGGGTTTCGAGTCGTTCGCCCCGTAAAACAACCTTCCAGGGAAGAAATTGAAAAATTTTATGATCTGTATCTGAAATAATCATCACCTGCTGTGAAAAGTGTATTTTTATAATGGTTACGAAAGGGACTATCCAATAAAAAAATAAAAACCTATGAAAACCTTCATTCCCACCCGCAGAGATTTTATCAAACAAACCACACTGGCAGCAGGCTCCTTGATGGCGATGCCTCTCGTTTCGAATGCAGAGTTTTTCAATTCGTCTGCCGATGACTCGATCAAGGTTGCATTGATCGGTTGCGGCGGTCGTGGCACAGGGGCAGCCATGCAGGCACTCCTCACAAAGCAGAATGTAAAACTCGTAGCCATGGCCGATGCTTTTCGCGACCGGCTGGATGACTGCTATAAAAATTTAATGTCGAACGATTTAAGTGATTGGTCAGGCGCCGCAGGTAATGTCAAGGATAAAGTTAAGGTTACCGAGGAGACTAAATTTACAGGCTTTGATGCCTATAAAAAAGCGATCGCTTTAGCGGATGTGGTAATTCTTGCTACACCTCCCGGCTTTCGGCCAATCCATTTTGAAGAGGCCGTGAATCAGGGCAAACACATCTTTATGGAAAAACCGGTTGCCACGGATCCGGCTGGAATAAAACGGGTGCTGGAAGCAGCAGCGATCGCAAAACAAAAGAAATTGAATGTCGTGGTGGGTTTGCAGCGTCATTACCAAAACTCCTATCTCGAACTTTACAAACGCTTAAAAGACGGTATGATTGGTGAGATTGTTTCTGCCCAGGCATGGTGGAACAATGAGGGCGTATGGGTCAACATGCGTCAGCCTGCCCAGACGGAAATGGAATACCAAATGCGTAACTGGTATTATTTCAACTGGCTTTGCGGTGACCATATCACCGAACAGCACATTCACAATATTGATGTGGTTAACTGGTTTAAGGGGGCCTACCCGGTGAAAGCCCAGGGCATGGGCGGACGCGAGGTAAGGAAAGGAAAGGAGTTTGGAGAAATTTTTGATCACCATTATGTTGAATTTCAATATGCGGACGGCAGCGTTCTCAACAGCCAGTGCCGTCACATCAAAGGCACCATGAGCAAAGTGGATGAACAGATTGTGGGTACGAAAGGCACCATTTATTGCGGTGCGATGAACATCAACGACCGCAAAGGAAACGTGCTGTATCAATTTGATAAAGCCAGGGAAAACAATCCTTACCAGACGGAGCACGATGAACTTTTTGCTGCTATTGCCAAAGGTGAATACAAATTTGCTGATGCAGAGAATGGAGCAAAAAGTACTATGACCGCCATCCTCGGCCGCATGGCCACGTATTCCGGACAAGTGCTGGAGTTTGACAAGACACTTAACTCCGGGATTTCGTTGCAACCTTCACGCTACACCTGGGATGCAGATATGCCCTCAAAGCCCGATGCCAATGGGTTTTATCTCATCGCCGTGCCCGGAGTGACTAAGTATTTTTCTTAATCGAACGATGGCAACAAATTGCCACGGGTTAAAACCCGTGGCAATTCTGTGACCGCACTGCGTCTTAGCACACAAGAAATTATTCATAAACTTTTAACTTTGCGACCTTTGCGTAATTTGCCTCGGCGCCCTCCGCGGTCAAACGACAGGTAAGAAACATGACTAAATCGTACACGTGAATTTTATTCGCAAAGTATTTAATAAACTCTACATCGCCTGGGTGTTATTTGTCTTCACCTTTTTCATGATCCTGTACCTGCCGGGCATCCTGCTGCCATTCCTTTTCGGCGAGAAATACGGAACCATCAGTTACCAATTCCTAAAACTGTGGTCGTGGACGTTTAGTAAACTTAATTTCATACCGTACGAAATCACCGGGAAAGAAAATATTCAAACCGGCAAGACCTATATCTACATCAGTAACCATACCTCCTACCTGGATATCCCCGGTGTTTGTTTGACAGTGCCTACCCAAATCCGGCCGCTGGCAAAAAAAGAACTTAAGAAAATCCCGGTCTTCGGGTGGATCGCGAAGAATGCCGCAATCATAGTGGACCGCTCAAGCAACGAGAGCCGCAGAAAAAGCATGGACCACTTAAAAGATGTTTTGAAGCGGGGCATCTCCATTTTGATTTTCCCGGAAGGCACACAAAATCGCTCTGCTGAACCTCTACAGCCTTTTTACGATGGTGCCTTTCGCATCGCCATTGAAATGCAGCAACCCGTTTTGCCGATGGTCATTCTGGGCGCTGGCCGGCTGATGCCACCCAAACAGTTTATCATCATGGCTGGTAAAATTAAAATCACCGTACTGGAGGAAATTCCAACAGCGGGGATGAAACTCGCTGATCTTCCGGCCTTAAAAGAAAAAGTGATTAACGTGATGACGGTTGCGATCAAGTCTTATTCTACAAAATGAAATCACTTCTTCTCATATTTCTCGGTGGCGGCCTGGGTAGTGTAATGCGATTTTCACTAAGCAAGTGGATCAGTTCTTTACACAGTCATCATTTCCCATGGGGCACGCTCGTAGTCAATGTTGTGGCCTGCTTTGCGTTAGGCTGGATCATCGGGTTGGCCGATCACAAGCACATCATTTCACCTTCCGCCCGCTTGTTCTGGACCGTGGGCTTCTGCGGAGGGTTCAGCACATTTTCTACCTTCAGTAATGAGACACTTTATCTTTTACAAAGTGGGTTTACCGCTTCCCTGGTACTCTACATTACCCTTAGTTTATTGCTTTGTGTTGCCGCTGTTTTTGGAGGACTCTATTTGGGAGAACATCTCTGATTTGCTTGTATCAAATCCGTATTCCTACCGATACAACAAACGACCTCCCATCCGATGACCACACTCCCGGGCCAGGATAGAAAGTCGGTCGCTTTATAAAGTAGTGTTTGTCGGTCACATTATTAATGTTAAGGCGTCCCGTCAGCCGCTCAGACAATTTGAATGAAGCATTAATGTCCAGCAGTCCATAGCTGGGTACCAACCCGACTGCCCCATTGGCGGATGGTGTTTTAGTATTCAGGGCATCCGCATAACTTTTCCCAGTATAACTGTACAATAGAGAAAAACTCGACTTGTTAAATTTTATATTCAAGCCATTGCGGGTGATGACGGATGGTGCGGATTCTACGTTATTACCACGGATATCAATATTATTTTCTCCGGACCGAACGGCGCCCGCGGTATAACGCGCATTCATAAAAGCGGTAGAGGTGAAGACGGAGAAAGAAACCTGATTGCTGATGGGCAGCGCATATTCAGCAAACAATTCCAAGCCTTGCGTGAGCGAGTTGCCAATATTTGTATGCAGCAAATAAAAATTTCCACCGGCGTCTTTTTCAGATAAAACACCCAGCCGGTTATTGTACTGGAGTTGAAAAAGACCTACATCCCATTGCAGTGATCGGGTTGATCCGCGAAAGCCCGCTTCAAAATTATATCCATAAGCGTCCTTTAGGTTCTTATCAGACTTTTCATAGACGGAAGCAGGAATGATATCTTTAAAAATCACCGGACGGTATGCCTGCGACCAGCCGGCATAGAAATTACTATTTCCTTTTAATTGATACTCAGCATTGACACCCAACAGGGGGAAACTATGCTTGATTGTATTCGGTACCTGACTTGGGTCATAATAGTTGATGGTCCCTGTCATATCCGATTGACCAAGTTCTACACGTACCCCAGGATTTATTGACAACTTCGATGAGACCCTAAAATTATTTTCTATAAAAGCAGCGAAATTCTTTGTCTTGAAATGCAGGTCACGCCCAAAGCCGGGCTGACTCAGGGACAGATCAAAATCACTTCCGGTAGTTCCTTTACCCAATTGCTGGCGGTGAAGATCATTGTTCATGATTTGCACACCAGCAACAAATGAACTTTGATATTGAAGCAAGGTATAACGGTGCAGCAACCTCACTTCTGTTGTGTAACTGTTGAAATGATCAATATCCACCTGGCGGGCGGCATCCTGCAGCGTGATGGGATCAATCGCATCAGCGACCGTAGCCTGTTTATCAAACTGAACGCTATTGCGACTTCCAAGCACCGCGGAAGTAGTGAGTGCCAGGCGAGTCTTATTCCCCAATTTCCAATCCAGATTAAGCGATGGAATAAAAATATCCGGGTTAAAATAATTCCGGGCCCGGGTGGACTGGCGGGGATTGGCTTGGAACATACTGTCGGTAAGGGGACCCGGAAGTTGATACACGTAATGAGTGTGCCCTAACTCCGCCTTCAGTTTGAGGTTGGCCGTTGGCGAATAGGATATCATGACCGACTCCGCGCCATAATCACTCCGGCTGTTGTCGCGATAGCCTTCTGAAACGCGTTTGTTTACATACGCATAGTATTCAACTTTGCCAATTCTTCCACTCGCGGCATTGTAGGTACTGAGCAAGCCAAACGAGCCGCCGGAGTTCACGGTTTCGAATGAAAACGCCTTCGTGCTGTCGGGTCGCTTGGTGATATAATTGAGCATACCACCAAACTGCGCGCCATATTGCAGCGAGCCTGTTCCGCGTACCAGTTGAATCCGTTCCACCGCCTCCATGGGTATGCTGTAATGACTTGCCGGATACCCATACATATCTGAATTGGTAAGCACACCGTTGGTGCGATTATTAAATTCCCAACCCCGGTGAGGGTCGAGCCCACGGGTGGAAATATTCATTTGATTTCCTGTGCCATCCATGTCATACACGAACACGCCCGGAACTTTTGCAAAAATTTGTCGCGGTGTTCTTTCAGCTATGTTGGCGTCTATGTTTTGAACGTTAATCACTTCATTTTTTTTCCCCGACCAGAGGTACGTGGCTTGCAGGGCCGGCAATCGCTCCATATCAAAAATACGGTGTGACTTGATAACTACTTCTTCGAGTTTTTTTGACTTGATTGAGTCTTGTTGCGCAAGAGCTATTTGCGTTAAAAGAATTGAAAAGCAAAGAATGTAAAACTGCTTCATGTTAAATTTGTTTGTTGTTCATAAAAAAGCAGAGAGGGACCCCTCCCCCTCCGCTACCCAATTAATAAACCAAGGGCGTCTCTAAAAACTCCTTGTACCCTTCTCTTGCGGAGAAGGGTGACGGGTTGAGGCCATAAAAGGCAGGGTTTTTAGAGATGCCCCAATTTATTTTCTGCAATGCTTGTTGAGATCGAGTCAGGTGATCTCGCTTTTTTTAATTTGCACCATCACTTGTCGCAAAGTTTACGGTGTAGTCACCTACTCGCTTGCCGAGGTCCAATCCCACCAGACAATCTTTACGGTAATGAATGGCTCCGTATAGCCGACTCATCGCAGCTTCCTCTGCCATCCCTGAAAACTCAGCCGCACTACCGGGAAACAAGTAGGACAGCACAGTCACAGCGGAAGCTGAAAAAGTTGAGTGACCGGAAACATAAGAAGGGAAATTGGGAATGCCGGTGCCGGTCTTGATGGAAGGATCCAATTGCGTAGGTCGTGGATTGAAATAAAAGTATTTCGTATCCCAGCAGGCCACTGCCGCGTCATGCAAGGCCACGTTGAGAAGGGCAAACGCACGGGCAGCACGTACTTCGCTGTAGCGCGAATCGCGTATGTATTCGGCTGCAATATCATTCCAATGTCCGGGGGGTGTATAGGTGCCAGCACCATCGGCCCATTTGTGAACGATGGCGATTCGCTCCCGTGTCAGGTTACCTGAATAGTATTTTACTTCTGCCGCTTCCTTCGCCATTTCAGAAGACGTGACCAACGGTGGAGCAGCGGGACGAGCATCAACAATATTCTTAGGCGTCATCATCCAGGCCTTGACGTTGCTGAAGAAAGGAAGCATGGGAGGCCGTGACGGTAAGTCCAGACTTATCCAGGCAACATCACCCCGCGAAGTGGCATTAAGCTTCAAGGCTTCCCATTGTGCTTTGTCGCCAATTGCGTTTTTCATCCCATCATTGCCTGCCCGCGCTATAAAGAGAGCGGCCACAGCTTTTCCTAAGGCAAGTCCGGCAGCAATATCGCTGGCAGTTGCCTTGCCTGACCAAAGCGCTGCACTGCGTTGCTCGCCGGCTTTTCGGGTGATCTCTTCTACGGCTGCCGGAAAAAGAGCTTTCAGCATATCGGTCGCGGCCCCTGACATCACAGCTTCTTCCGAAGGATAGGCGGGCAGATCCGTTTGCGGCATCAATGCCTGAATGGTGTTATCAACTTTATTGGGAGCAGGCCGGTTGTATTGATACTTGTAAAACCAGGCAGCCTTGAGTGCATCGTACTGCGCTGCACTCACGTAGCTGTAAGCACGTGCGGCGTACGGTGGATTTGAAAATGGAAACTGTGGATCTGAAAAAGGATTTTCAGCATCGGGCACAGGGTAGCTCCCATCGGCATTTGGTGCGGGAGGAAGGTTATACCGGGCCACCAACTCGCGGAAGATCTGATTCCATCGCAGTATACCGCCTCCGCTCCAATACTCAATAGCTTTGCGTTGTGCGCTCGTTAATTTACTTTGTAATTCCTTGATTGATGCTAGCTCTGCCTTATAGGCATCGGATGTAACATCGGTAGGTACAGCAACTGAAATCTGATTATTCGAACTCAACACGATGGGTTTCCATGTTCCGGCGTTCGCATCAATGCTGAGCGGCGTTTGTGGGGTAAGCTTCTCGGTGAAGTTAATGTCCTTGCATCGGATCGGAAGAAAGAACAGCGCTAAAAATGTCAGCAGGACTGGTATGTAAAATTTTGTTCTCATGGGTTAGAAACATTATTGGTTTTTGAAAAGTGAAGCGTATAAAGTAATCCGCCCATCAGGGTAGTCGATTGACCCACATTGCGGCCTGCTACCGTATAGCTGACCGAGGCACGCACGGCAAGATTCTTCGGTTTTGGCAAGTAGTACATTAGCAAAACTCCCACCTTGGAGAAATTCATGCGGTTCGAAACAAATGGCATGTCCTGCCGGCGGATATCGCCTCCTCCCAAGGTATTCTGCTGTGAATAATACAAGTCAGCCTGCAGGCCGTTTTTGTAGTAGCCTGTATTAATGACGAAGTCGAACGTATCGAACATCCTTACTTCATCACTAAAATAAAGTTGACCGTCGCTGAAGTACGAGGTCCTGTCAATTTTGACGTTACTCCTCCATGTGTACGCCCCCGAGGTATTCACGTACCAACCTTGATTCAAATGATAGTTAGCCGTTAGTCGACCGGATAAATTGGTACTCGCCAACCCCAGGGAGAGCGGCAGGAAATCAGGTGTGTAGTTGGTGAGTGGCGTGGAAAAAGATCCTGCAGCAAAAGCACGAAACCCGCTGGCTGTAAAATCTCTTGCGAAAATCCTGTACTTGGCAGCTACGGACAAATCCTGAACACCCATCATACCCGCCAACGTGCCGCCGCCGGATTGCGTCTGTACATACGGAAGCATGGCAATAATATTTAGCTTATCGGTTACGCCGTAGTTGGCAACGAACGTCAGACTTTGAGTCGTGATGGTTCCGATATTCTGATTATCGCGCTTTAGCTCACCTTCCCAATAATTTTTCCATTGATCGTGGGTGTAGAGAAATCCCACGCACAAGTCGTTCTTCGGCATCAGCAAGCCATCCGTCAGCGTTTGTGAATATGTGTTGATCGATGCAATTGAAATGATAAACGGGTAAATAAATCGCTTCATGTTTAATAAGTTTTTTCGAAGCATTAGCATGCTTTGAATCAATTTAGATTGTTAAAAAAAACAGTGATGAAGCAGTGATCGTTATATCCCTGCCGGAATATCCGAACGTGTTAAACGCTTCCTGTTAACAGGAAATGCCATAGCATGGACGTTGGAATTAAGAGATGCGTTCGGGTGGATGAACGATTGATGCAAAAAATGAAGGTACTAGCGATTGAGATGGGAGAAGGTAGGCTACCGCCTGAGACCAGCCTGCCACGGAACGCTTGACGGACACTACGTTCAAGACATATTCTTTAATAAATCCAGGTACTGACTTTACGCTTTGCTTGGCCTCCAACGGTTTGTCGGTAAATGTTTTTGCAAAGTCTTCCAGTTGCTGTTTAATTCGGCTGCTTTCGGAGTCTTTAACACAGGCAACGTACACCGCTTCCAGTGTGAGCTTCTGCTTCACAATTCTATATACTTCACCTTTGTATTCAAATCGTCCTTCGGCCTTTTCCCAGTCTTTCTCCTGGGTGGCGTACGGTACATTCAACGGGATTTCTACGATAAGTTCCTGTGAATTGGAGGCATCTTCATCGAAGGACCAGCTGATAGAATTATGCCATTGCCAACCTTCAATCACGAGGTAGTAACCCGCTATGTTTAGCATGATTATGAACAGAAAAAAGAAGGCGATGGGCTTTCGCATGACTACAAGGATATAAAAAAAAGGGTATAAGTCAGACATAGTCGGTCAAAAAATACTCCAATTTCCGGATCGCAAACGGTTACAACGGCAGGTAAACCACTTTTTTAGCCCCAAAAAACTCTTCCTCAAAGTGTTTGTGAAGGTCGTAAATACTGTACGGCTTTTTCAGTTCATTCAATTCCTCATCAAGGTCACCACCTTTTAAATAGAGGATTCCGTTGTCGAGGGTATGGAGCGATTCCTTCTTGATTTTGGTTTGAACCCAACCGTAGAATTCTTTCATCTGCGTAACGGCCCGGCTTACAACAAAGTCATATTTTCCTTTCAACTGTTCAGCGCGGATTTGTTCTGCTTTCACGTTGGTAAGCCCAAGCGCCTGGCTTACCCTTTTGACTACCATGATCTTTTTGCCGATGGAGTCCACCAGACGAAACTGTGTTTGCGGAAAAAGAATGGCCAGCGGAATACCCGGAAATCCACCGCCCGTGCCCACATCCAAAATCTCCGCGCCCGGGAGGAATGAAATTATTTTGGCGATGCCCAGAGAGTGAAGGACATGATTAACATAGAGGTTATCAATATCTTTTCGTGAGATTACATTAATCTTCTCGTTCCACTCCCGGTAGAGCACAGCGAGGTTAGCAAACTGTTGCTGCTGTTTTTCAGTAAGGTTTGGGAAGTATGTGTAGATAATAGTTGCGTCTTGCACGGGATCAATTAAAAACCAAAACTGTAAACTGGTGGAGAGAAATCAAAATTGATTTAACATTTCCTTTTAGGTACATTCATCGCTGAAATCATACCAGTAGTTGATCAAGGGCCTTCGGCTACACTACTAAACTCAACGCCATGTTAAAAAAAAGCTCCACCAGCCTGCAAACCAAATGCGCACCCGCTGACTATTTCACCGGCCGTGCATGGATTGATTCTCTTGTCAAAAATGAAGGTATCCCCTGCAATGCGGTCAAGGTAACCTTTGAACCAGGTGCCAGAAATCACTGGCATACGCACCCGAAAGGGCAAATTCTGATTGTGACGGCAGGTAAAGGCTATGTCCAGAAAAAAGGGGAAGTTATTCAACCGCTGCTACCGGGAGATGTGGTCACCATTTTGGCGGACGAAGTCCATTGGCATGGTGCAACAGCTGATAGTATTTTTACACACATTGCCATACAGCTTATTTCAGAAAAAGGTCAAGAAACTTCGTGGTTGAATGCTGTGACGGATCAGGAATATTTGGGCGGTTAAACCCTATATTTTTCCTGATCATTTCGACGATCGCGATATATGAACAACTTAATTACATGCAAAACCATGATCTGAGTTTTAAAAAGGATCATCGGTTAGTCATCGATTTTCAATTTGACGAGCGGATTATTAAGCATGAGGAGGCTGTCAAACAACAATTGACAAGTATACCGGGCATCGGATTGGCCAGCATGTCGTCCTGCATACCCGGCAAGGCGAACCATACATTTCCTGCCAAAATTGAAAATGTCGAAGGCGAGATGCAGGAATTGCAGTCGGATGCCTACTTCATCGACTACGATTTCTTGAAGCAGTACGGAATTGAAATAAGGGCCGGACGGGAATTCTCAAAAAGGTACGCATCGGATGAAAAGGAAGCGATGATAATCAATGAGGCTGCCGTAAAAAACCTGGGTTACAAGAATCCGATGTCATTGAGAGTTAGCCATGGGTTTTTGACGTTCATATCACTGAATGTAACGGATCAAAATGTGTCAGCAATAATAAAAAAATTGGAAAATAAATGGCAAGAAGTAGCGATTGGTATGCCGCTCATTTATTCTTTCTCAGACGACTCCTACGACCAGCTATACCGTGCAGAGGAGCGTTTCGGTAAACTCTTTATTTGCTTTGCAACCCTGGCTATTCTTGTTTCCTGTCTTGGATTAGTAGGACTGTCTGTGTTCAGCATTGTGCATCGAACAAAAGAAATTGGAGTTCGTAAAATTTTGGGCGCCTCCATACCCGGCATTGTAAACCTGTTGACCAGGGATTTCCTGTTCCTTGTTCTAATTGCATTTGTGGCAAGTGCTCCTGTTGCCTGGTTCAGCATGAACAAATGGCTGGAGGATTTTGCTTACCGGATCAACCTTTCCTTGTGGATGGCTGCAGTCGCCGGCATTACAGCACTGCTAGTGGCATACCTGACAATCAGCTTTCTGGCCATTCGTGCGGCCCTTGCCAATCCGGCTGAATCGTTGAGAACCGAATAACCCGCTTCATTCCTATTCGGGCCGATTGGCTCTCACGTGTCCCCTCCAGGTATTTTTTTCAATTAAACCATTTTAAATTGCCATCGTCTAAGAACTTTTAATTGCAGGGAAAGAGAGGTATGCGAATAAAAATCATTGCTCAATCCCTGCTGATATCAGGAATGGTGTGGTGCGAGGCGGTTGGCCAAATAGCTGAGCGAATATTGGAGAAACCCCCGGATAGCACCGAGGTAACCAGAAATGACAAGGATCTATCGAACCAGAAAGACCTGATTGATGTCATGGCCGCCCTGGTGAAAAGCCCTGGCCTTGCCAAGCATAATTCCATCTCAAAAAAGACCGGACGCATCCACTTCTCGATGGCCCCTGGCCTTGGCTACACACTTTCAACAGGCTTTGCCGGAATCCTTGCAAGCAATTCTGCATTTTACACCACCGACTCCGAGGACGCCAAATTATCCAACATTTTTGCAGACGTTGTCTATACACAAAACAAACAACTCATCACCCACATTCAGGGCAACATCTGGACAAAAAACAATGCCTACAATATCGTAACCGATTGGCGTTACCTGAAATACCCCCAACAAACATTTGGGTTAGGGGGTCATACTAGTTTGGCAAATTCATTCGACCAGGATTATGATTATCTCCGGCTGTACCAGTCTGTTCTAAAAAGCATAGGAAGGGATCTTTATGCCGGCGTTGGCTATAGCCTGGATTATCACTGGAACATAACCGAGACCAGCCAGGATCTCTTTGCTGTTTCCGATGCTCAACTCTATGGTCTGCCGGAAAAGACCGTATCATCAGGATTCAATCTCAATTTGCTGTATGACAACCGGAATAATTCCATCAACCCGGATCGTGGCACCTACGTCAACCTTCTCTTCCGGCAAAACCTTACATTCATGGGGAGCGACCAGAACTGGCAGTCATTGCGGGTAGATGTTCGAAAGTATTACCGGTTTCCTTCCAACAGTGAAAATGTGCTGGCATTTTGGAGTTTCAACTGGATGACGCTTGCAGGAAATCCACCGTATCTTGATCTGCCAAGTACAGGCTGGGATCCTTATAACAATTTAGGAAGAGGATATATCCAGGGCCGGTTCCGGGGAAAAAATATGTTCTACCTCGAAACAGAATACCGTTTTAAAGTCTCCCGAAACGGACTGTTCGGTGGAGTGGTTTTTGCAAATGCGCAAACCTTTTCCGAATGGCCCTCCGATAAATTTGAAGTCATTGCGCCCGCCGCTGGTCTTGGCATGCGCATGAAGTTTAATAAACATTCCAAAACGAATATTGCAATCGACTATGGCTTTGGCAGGGGCGGCTCGCAAGGATTTTTTGTAAACCTTGGTGAGGTATTTTGATCCAACGATGGTGCATTTTGAAATTTTGCCACTTAAACTATTTCTCTTGGGCTAAAGCCCCTTGACTTTACCGGAGCGTAATCCCGGCCTTAAGGTTACTCAAGTCCACACCACATGGACTTTAGTCCTATGGTCGCTGTTTGAAACGCCTCTTTCTACGCTAACCTGGCTCATCCTACCGGAAAAAAAGTATCTTCGTTCACCGTTTTGTTTTCATCAACCCAAATGGAAGCAAATGCATCAGTGAAAAAATTGGTTATTGATAAATGAACTACCTGATACTAGCAGCCCTCACCACGTTGCAACTGACCAACATCATTCTGGTCCTCATTTTTCTCTTTTTAGGATTTAAGTACCTGGAAACTACCTGGTCCTATAAGATCAGTAAGCCTTACAAATGGGAGACGGCTGTTAAGAATGGTGAAATATCGAACCGGTTGAAAAAATTGGAACGCTCCTACCGCGATAAAGTAAGGTTCTATATGTTCTGGTTTCAAATCGAACGGTTGAAAAAGGACCATGTCCCTGGCGCGTTTGCCGAAGTTGGTGTGTACAAAGGCGAAACAGCCAGGATTATTCATGAAATGGATCCTTCCCGGAACTTGCACCTGTTTGACAGCTTTGAGGGTTTTGATAAGCAAGATCTGGAAACAGAAACTGCGGACGTCAAAAATTCCGTTGATTTTTCAGATACGAATGTAAAGTTGGTGACTGAGTTGATTGACGGAAATTCTAACATCGTCTTTCATAAAGGTTATTTTCCTAAGACAGCCCGTCACCTGGAGGTGGAGAAATATGCATTTGTCCACCTGGATGCTGATCTCTACAAACCAACACTGGCTGCACTACACTACTTTTATCCGCGTCTGCCCGAAGGAGGCGTGATCATGGTCCACGACTATAATCATACCTGGGCCGGAGTGAAGAGAGCGTTGACCGAATTCCAATCGTCGATTCCTGAAAACATAACTGAACTACCGGATTGGCAGGGAAGCGTCCTGATCGTGAAAAATAAATTTCAACAAAATTCATGATTGGATGGGGGCCATCATTCATAACGAGAAAAAACTTGTCAGACTTGACTTTAGCAATCAGGGTTTAAACGTCTTCGATGATTCAGTCATAAAAGACGAAGCCATCGAATTCTTGTCAGTAGGGTTTAATAAGCTAGCGGCCTTACCCGAGACGATCGGCCGGCTTAAAAAACTAAAACAGTTGTTTTTGAACAACAATGAGTTGACTGTTCTTCCCTCCTGCATCGGAGATCTAAAAAATCTTCAAGTCCTGGATATGAGTATTAATAAGTTCACCGCCTTGCCGGACACCTTAACCGAACTGTCCGCATTGGAGTTTCTGTATTCCAGTAACACCTTGCTGCGTGTCCTCCCCGCGTCGATTGGCCGCCTCACACGCCTGAAATATTTGAATGTTAATGACAACCAATTGACAGCGTTACCCGCCTCATTGACCTCGATGGAAAGTTTGATTGAATTGAGAGTCATCAACAATTCATTGTCGGCCTTGCCGGAGCAGATCGGACAACTCTCAAATTTAAGAGAACTCCACCTGGATGGTAATTCGCTGGAGGAATTACCGGAATCGATCAACGGCCTGACGAAATTAAGGCACCTCGACCTCCGTCGCAATCGACTTCATCATTTGCCTGCGGCCATCGGTGGGTTACACGAATTACAATTCCTGGACTTGCGAAGTAACAATTTTTCCGAAATTCCGGGAGAAATCAGGAATCTAAATAAGCTCCAAAAACTTGACCTGCGGTGGAACCAACTTACGTCACTGCCCCATTGGCTCGACAGGCTTGAAAAAAGGGGTTGCATACTCTATCTTTAACATCTGTGAACAAGAAGATCGCCTATAAGGATTTCAACATCAAAGCGATCGTGACCGATTCATTAACTATTGAACGGGCTTTGGTGGAAATGCATGCAACCTTCGTTGGCCTTGACCAGCAAAAGGACACCTATTTCAGCGTACCAAAAGGAAAATTAAAATTGAGGGAAGGGACGATTGAAAATCTGATTACGCATTACGAACGCGTTGATGAAAATGGAATGGAGCGAACCATTGTGTATCAATATGACCTAAAACCCACCGACGAACAAATTTCCAAGCTTCACCGGGAACATAGCGTCATTGGCGTCATCGAAAAAGAGCGAAAAATATACTTTCTTGATAATGTAAAAATTCATTTGGATAAAATGGTTAATGGAAAATCATTCGTTGAAGTTGAAGCCATTGACTCGAATGATTCCATGTCAATGGAACAGCTTCGTTTGCAATGCTTGTCGGTCAAGGAAAAATTGTGGATAAAGGATTCAGAATTAGTGAAAAGCGGGTATTTGTCAAATGGACCGTAGGGTGGTAAGTTCTGAATGAATAACTTTGAACGTGACAATGATGCAAAATAACCTTACCCATAACACCCTTTCGAAGTGGTTGCTGACAACAACCCTCTTTCTCGGCCTGTTCACTTTTTCAGGTAATGTCTCCAATGTACCATCTCAACAATATCAGCCTCCAAAGACAGAACTGATCCACTTCGCCAGGAATTCCAAACGGACTTTCTCGTATAAGGCGGTTATTGCACTTTTATACAAGGTCAGCCCCCCCTCTTCCGTTTTCAAGTCGCTCCATCTGACACTTTCATTGCTCCACAGCAAACTTGTGAAGACCAGACTTGGTGCCAATTTAGCCCGTACTCTTCCCCACTCCTGTGCAATTCCTTTTTTTCATCTGAAAACAATTCCTAAAAGTTCAGACGAAGACGTTAGCCTTACCTAATCGAGGATAAATTCCTCCATCGCCAATTCATGTTGGCCTAACTCAATTTATCAACAATCCGGCTTGACCTATTGCATCATGGCAACGGTTGATCCATTCATTACCAATCTGTATGAATAATTTCAAGAAAATAGTGAGACTGGTGTGTTTAGTACTCCTCATCCTGCTTGCCTGCATGGGTGCTGGCTTCGTTTTGCCTAACAACAGGGGGCGATTCATGGACAATGAAATAAAAATAGAACTGGTAGAAGAAAAAAGACGAGAAATGAAAACCATCAAGCAGCAAGTGTGAAATTTTAGTTTATCTTCATAGTGGATTTTGGTTTCGCGGGGTGGGCAATCTCCGCCTGCTTATAAAATTTCAGAATGAAACCTCTTTATTTAACCTGTGTCCTCGTTTTTTGCTGGCCCGTCAAAAACGTTCAGCGGGAGGGGACGATAATGGCCTCATCGTTCAAATCATTTAGACTGGAAGTGCCAACCGCAGATCCGGATACAGTTGTCGTGGAGCAACGTAACGTCGGACACTTTAAGGTACTTGTTCAACGGGCCGTTGGAGAGGAGAATATATACATCATCATTACGACAATGAATCAGTCCGGAGCAAAAATTGAACAACTTGCCTTTGCTGAAACATTGTCGGCAGTAGATTCAACCTGTCACCGGTACCAGGAGCATGGCGAATACCAATTCATGAAGGGTTTGAGTGTTAAAATTGTAACTAAATCCTACGACCTTGGCTGTGGGATTGAACAGCCGGACAATGAATCAGACGAGCACTATCTCAGGCGATTAATGAATTATGACGATCCCTTCAGCATTCCTGGGCGCGAACTGAATCAGGAAAATGTAAAACGGTATGATATCAATGAAGCAGGGAGAATTATTGAAAGAAAAAGCAGTTCATCACATACGATCCTGAAGGACCGGTGGTTTGGCCTATCTCGTTTTGATAAACTGCCAAAAGAGAAACTGAGAATGTTGCGGAATACCATTTATGCGAGAAGAGGATACGCGTTTAGAACCGAAGATCTTAAAGCCTACTTTTCAAAAAAAGAATGGTACAAACCCGAATCTGATAACATCGCTAAAATGCTTTTATCTTCTGATAAGGAACTGATCACTTACCTGGAGAACCTGGAGAATCGATAGGTGTTCTTAGCGTTTCGATTTTACATTTTAATACCTCATGATTCCCATCAAGAGCAACCACCATTTTTGAAGGTTAGGTGATTTGGGCTAAAGTCCTTTTCTATTTTTTATTTTCCCGGACCTAAAATCAGAGCCGTTAAATTGCAGATTTATCTGAAAGCAATAAATTAATTAAGGGTGGGCTTCAGTCCAATGAATTGATATCAGGGCGTCTCTAAAAACTCCTTGTACCCTTCTCTTCAGGAGAAGGGTGACGGGTTGAGGCCATAAAAGACAAGGTTTATTGAATAGCATAAGGTTGCAGCCCGAAGAGCGAATCAGAAGTATGGTCACGAAGAACACAACGAACCACTACGAGCACTACGAAATCGAGGTCCAACGGATCATTGGCTCTGTTTCGTTGTGCTCGTTGTGTCATCTTCGTGCTCGTTGTGACCCCAAAAATCTAAATATGACAAAGTAGGACTAGTTGTTATGACTCAAATGTGTTCCTTCTTGTTCTTCACAAGATCATACATCAGCTCGCGGGCGCGATGGAGTTGGGCCTTCACCGTGCCGAGTGGGGCCTCTAGTTCCTTGGCAATCTCCTCGTAGGACAATTCATGAAAGTAACGCAGGCGTACGAGTTTCTGGTACTTCGCTGGCAGCATCCCCACGAACACCTGTATCAATTCCTCCTTTTGCGATCTAATTGCTTCCTCCTGCGGATCCAGGTTGTGGTCTTTTACATCCAACGATACCGACTGTCCGTCGTCATCAGTATAGGCATTCTCGATGCTGAGGGTATTAATTTTTTTCTTGCGGATGAAGTCGATCGTATTATTAGTGGCGATCCTAAAGAGCCAGGTGCTAAACGTGAAATCTTTCTTAAAGCGGTGCAGGCTGCGAAACGCTTTTGCAAACGATTCGATCATCAGGTCTTCGGCATCGTCCACATTGCGCACCATTTTCAAAATCATGTGGTATACCGGCCTTTTGTATCGCTGGAAGAGTTTGGCGAAAGCTTTGTCATCACCTCCTACGGCACGGTCAATCAACTGGAAATCCTCCAGTGCCTTAGACGAAAACCGGTTTTCTAAATCTTCCATCTCACTCGTTTGGCTAGTAACGCTGCAAGGCCCGTTCCAAGATAGTAAATGGCATAATTAAAATCTAAAAACGGCGTTTTCCAAGTTTCAAAGGCGTCCCCCAACGTCCGGGAAGCACGATGAACGAGGCTGAGCAGTACTATTTCGCGCAGCAAAAAGCCCGCCCACAGGAAGTTGTCAATGCCCTGCCCGGTGCACATCACCGGTGCCACAAAGACCCAGATCATTATCCACGTGGAAGAAAAGAGTCCGAGCATAATTCGGTCATTCAGGTTATAGTATTTGCCCACAGAAAGGTGACGAAGCTTCTGATAGAAAAACTCTTTCCAAGTCTTCTTTGGCATCGACGGCATGAGCAACGCTGCACCAATGCTCACAACAGTATTAATGCTCGTGGCGTGCTTGTTTACGAAGAGATCGTCGTCGCCACCGGTTATGCTGAGAAAATTATTAAAACCTTTATTCTCAAAAAAGAGGGCTTTCCGATAGGCCAGGTTGCGGCCAACGCCCATGTAGGGTCTTCCCAGCAAAGCCCAACCTATGAATTGGATGCCGGTGAGGAGCGATTCGAAACGGATAAAAGAATTGAGGTAGCCCGGAAATTTTGTATAGGGCGAATAGCCAAGAACAATTTGAGCCGACTCTTGAAAATGAGAAGCCATGGATCGTATCCATTGGTCCGAGTTCGGACGGCAGTCGGCGTCTGTGAACAGCACCCATTCATAAGCGGCCGCTTTGATACCCAGCGTGAGCGCATATTTTTTTCCGCTTACATGCTCCGGTAAATGCCGGACCCTCACCATTTTCAATCGTTTATCCAGCTTGGTAGCTTCTAATAAGAAATCGTAGGTACCATCATTGCACCGGTCTTCTACAATGATTACCTCAAATTGAGAATAGTGCTGCTGCAACAACAGCGGTATCAGTTCCCTCAGGTTTTTTTCCTCATCGTGGGCACATATAATGACCGAGACGGGTGGTGTTACATTCGACCCTGCTATCCGTTTTCTTGAAAAAGCAATAAGCAACATGACCAGGTAGATCAATTGAATCCCCAGCACAGACCAGGCAACGAGCGTAAGTGGCGTTAGCAAAACGAAGTGACTATTTTTAGAACCGGCAAAGATAGATGAATTGCGGAAGGAAGAAACGTGAAAGGAAATAATGAATCTTATCTTTGCTCCGATGCTATTTCGTATTACCTCCAACGACACCCATTCACGCGCACGGTCCGGTGTTATTTCAACCCCTCATGGCGAAATTCCGACCCCGATTTTCATGCCTGTGGGAACAGCCGGCTCCGTAAAGGCTGTCCACCAAAGAGAATTAGAACACGACATTGATGCACGGATAATCCTGGGAAATACCTATCACCTTTATCTCCGGCCTGGTCTTGATCTCCTGGAGAAAGCAGGAGGAATTCATCGTTTTAATGGTTGGCAACGGCCCATCCTGACCGACAGCGGGGGCTATCAGGTCTACTCACTCGCTGCTAACCGTAAAATCAGTGATGAAGGTGTAACCTTTCGATCACATATTGACGGCTCCAAACATTTGTTCACTCCGGAAGGTGTTATGGACATCCAGCGCAAGATCGGCGCGGATATTATCATGGCATTTGATGAGTGTACTCCCTATCCTTGTGAATATGGATATGCAAAAAAATCACTGAAGGTCACCCACGATTGGCTGGTCCGCGGGGCCCGGCATTTTCACAGTACACAGCCAAAATATGGTTATGAGCAGGCGCTTTTTCCAATTGTACAGGGAAGTACCTATCCTGATCTCAGAAAAGAATCTGCCGAGTTCATTGCCGAACAAGATCAGCCCGGTAATGCGATCGGTGGGCTGTCAGTCGGCGAGCCGCACGAAGATATGTACGCCATGACCGAATTGGTATGCGGCATTCTGCCCAAAGACAAGCCGCGCTACCTCATGGGTGTAGGCACTCCAGAAAATATTCTTGAATCCATTGCCCTGGGGGTCGACATGTTTGACTGCGTAATGCCCACACGCAATGCTCGCAACGGTATGCTATTCACCACGCAAGGGATCATTAATATCCGGAATGAAAAGTGGAAAGAGGACCTTTCTCCCCTTGACGAGCAATTGGGCGGGCACGTCAGCACCTTTTATTCCAAGGCTTACCTGCGACATCTCATTATCAGCAAGGAAATTTTAGGCTCGCAAATTGCTTCCATTCATAATCTGACCTTCTACCTCTGGCTGGTGAAGGTGGCACGCCAAAAAATTGAGGAAGGCACTTTTGTAGAGTGGAAAAACAAGATGGTGAAAGTGGTTTCCCAAAGGTTGTGAAACGATTTTAAGTTCAAAGAATATATCTTGTAAAAAATTATACGTGCTATTGTCATATTGATAAGTAAAAAAAATAATTTTAACCATATAGGCACATAAATAATATAGGATGGCTTACTTCGATGAAACTATGTGTCCATGTTTTTATATGGTTCAAGGTTGCAGCCCGAAGAGCGAATCAGAAGCATGGTCACGAAGAACACAACGAACCACTACGAGCACTACGAAATCAAGGTCCGGCGGATCATTGGCTATTTCGCTTGTGCTCGTTGTGACCCAAAAAAAATTTAAATATGACAAAGTAGGATTAGTCAGCATGTTACAATCAAAATAGAAATTCTGTCCACCCGCGCGTGGAATCTACATGAAAATAATCGACCGCTACATTCTAAAAAAAATCCTCGCTACGTTTTTCTTCGTGGTCCTTATCCTGATGTCGATCATCACCGTGATCGATATAACGGAGAAGATGGACAAGTTTGCCAAAAATAATTTGTCTGGAGAGGCGGTTCTCGGCTATTATCTTGATTTCATCCCGTGGGTAGCCGGGCTCATCACTCCAATCACCGTTTTCATTGCCATCATATACGTAACGTCCCGTATGGCAAGCCACACGGAAATTATTGCGATTCTCAGTAGCGGCATAAGCTTTCGGCGTTTCCTGGTGCCCTACCTGTTTGCCTCGATTGTCATCGGATCCATCAGTTTTGGATTGAACGGCTGGGTGATACCGAAGGCCACCAAATCACGCCTGGCCTTTGAACTCCAGTATTTTAATAACCGCTATTACTTTGAGGCCCGCAACATCCACCTCCAGGTGGCTCCGGAAGTTTATTTGTTCATTCAGAATTATAACAATGTGTCCAACATCGGGTATCAGTTTAGCCTGGAGCGCTTCAACAAAAATGAATTACTGGAGAAACTCACCGCCGATAACATTCAGTGGGATTCGGTAAAACAAAAGTGGACGCTTCGTTTTTGGAAAATAAAAAAAGTAGATGAAATTTTTGCATCTGCCTCACAGGGCGATGTGTCCCATTTGTTAAAATCCGGTGATGCGATGGATACGGTATTGGCCATCTCACCAAAAGATTTCGAGGCGCAAGAACGAAGCTATGATGGAATGACTATTCCCGAATTGAAAGAGCATATTGCTAAATTGAAATTTCGTGGCGCCACCGGAGTACAGATGTACGAGGTAGAAAAACAAATACGCTATGCTTCACCCTTCACCACGTTTGTGTTGGTCTTTATGGGAGTAGTTGTCTCCTCCCGGAAAAGCCGGGGAGGCACCGGCTTGCAAATTGCATTGGGATTTGTGCTCGCGTTTATTTTCATATTGTTCTTCATGCTGTCGCGAACATTTGCCGAAGCCGGTGAAATTCCACCCATCGTGGCTGCCTGGATACCCAACATCATTTTTTCCTTCATCACAGGAGTTATGTACTATTTTACGCCGCGATGACGCCTTCTACTTCTGATTATCTCAAACTTCATTTTATTGTTTTTCTATGGGGTTTTACAGGCATTCTGGGAAAACTAGTCTCCTTACCGGCGGTGGAAATGGTCTTTTACCGAACGCTGCTGGCCGCCATCGGGATGGCCGTGTTAATAGTCATCCTTAAAAGACAATTTAAAGTTTCGTCCGGTGATTTTGTGAAAATTCTGCTAACAGGATTTATTGTTGGGGTACACTGGCTTACTTTTTTTATTTCCGCACGCGTGTCAAATGTTTCCGTGAGTCTCGTCGGTTTTGCTACCGCCAGCCTCTGGACCGCCTTCCTGGAGCCGATCGTGAAAGGCTACAAAATAAGGACCATCGAAGTTGGGTTTGGTTTAATTGTGCTTGCCGGACTTTATGTCATTTTCTCATCGGACTTCAGCTACTCCGGTGGATTGATTCTGGGAGTGCTCTCTGGATTAACTTGTGCGATTTTTAGTGTCATCAATTCACAGTTAGTAAAAAAAACAGATTCATTTACTATCACGTTTTACGAAATGACAGGCGCTTGCATTGCTGTGGCCATGTTTCTGCCAATTTACCAACACTATTGGGCAGAAGGAAACCTGTTGCGGTTGTCCCCCACACTCAACGATTGGATTTACATTGCCTTGCTCGCGTGGCTCTGCTCGGTGTATGGTTATTCTGCCGGGGTGGAGCTTATGAAAAAAGTAAGCGTCTTCTTCTTTCAACTTACGCTCAACCTGGAGCCGGTGTATGGCATCATCATGGCCGTCCTGGTTTTCGGTGAGTCGGAGCAGATGAATACCAAATTTTACGTTGGCACCCTGATCATTTTATTTGCAGTATTATTATATCCGATGGTGAAGCGAAAACTTACAACCATCCCGACCAGCTCTCCTTGATAAAATGATTACCGGGTTTATCATCCTTAAAGATTCCAAAAACAGTGGAACCTGATCCGCTCATACTGGCATACACAGCTCCGGATTCATATAATTCATTTTTGATTAATTGGAGGATAGGATATTTCGCAAAAACAGAATTCTCAAAATCATTTTTTAGTTCTTCTTTCCAGGACCGAACCGGTTTTTCAATTACCTCGCGGAGCGTTACACTTGAATTTTTCGGAATTACGTTTGCATACGCTTCGGCGGTGGAAATATGAATATCAGGCTTAAACAATCGAAGATAGAAACCTTTCACGTTTACCGTCACCGGCTCCAGTATTTCACCGCGACCACTGCCGAGCATCGGGGCATCTTCTAAAAAAAAAGCACAATCGCTGCCCAACTGTGACGCGTACCTCATAAGCTCTTTTTGAGAAAGCTCCAATGCAAAGATTGCATTCAAAAGCCGAAGCGTATGCGCGGCATCCGATGATCCGCCTCCTAATCCAGCGCCGGCTGGAATGATCTTGTGCAAATGAATCTGGACCGGTGGCAACTTGTGATCCTGCTTCAATAAATTATAAGCCCTAAGGCAAAGATTGTGGTCCAGTTTCCCCGCGATAGGATTTCCCGATTGGTTAAACATCAACGAATCCGACGGCAAAATTTCCAACACATCCTCCCATGGCAACGGATAAAAGCATGTAACAATGCTATGATAACCGTCAGGTTGCTTTGACAGGATCTGCAGACCCAGATTGATTTTGCAAGGAGGAAATGAGACCATAATGTTACCGGTTACTGGCTGCTGGTCCTACTTTGTCATATTTAGATTTTTGGGGTCACAACGAGCACGAAGATGACACAACGAGTACAACGAAACAGAGCCAATGATCCGTTGGACCTCGATTTCGTAGTGCTCGTAGTGGTTCGTTGTGTTCTTCGTGACCATACTTCTGATTCGCTCTTCAGGCTGCAACATTATGCTATTCAATAGATTGCCTAACTTGACAAAGTAGGATTAAATGGAAGATATAATTATCAACGATGGTTCGTAATGGATCATACTAAAATTTCAAAATAACAAACAACACCGCCGGCACTGCGAATGTAAATGACTTCGGCTTATTGGTTTGGTCAGGCTGATTGGTAACCTTTTGGGTACTGGTTGAAGCCCGGTAATAGTAGCTGGCTTCCGTGCCAAGAATGATTTTATTGGAGATTAAAAAATTTAGCGTGAACCGCGGTCCAAGACCGGTGCCACTGGTTGTAAACTCGGTCGTGGTCTTGTTGGAAAGTCCGACGCCCGGGTTGAAGGTAGTTTCGGTTTTATCCAGACTTTCGTCGAATAAAAAATCCAACCCATAACTGGAGAGCCAGCGTTTGCCAATGGTGAACTTCTTTTCAATGCCTGCACGCATGGACAAACTGTTATTGGTCGTCGTGCGAGGTGTGAAAGGATCTCCGTTCGAGCTGCTGCTATAGGAATAACCCAATCCAAAATTCAAACCAACACCGGTCTTCGTTGAGTTGAGCGCGTAGGTCAGGAAGTAAGGGTTGTTAACACCGTTGGAAGTCCCGCCAAAGTTCAACAGTTGGCGCAGCAATTGATTGGCCTGGACCCCGATATAGTGACGCATGATCTTTGTTTCAACCACTTCCGTAGCAACCGGCACCTGGGTAACATCCTGTGAATAGCCCGTCACGGTGATCAGCAGTAAGAGGTACAAACCGGCGCACCTTCTCCGGCCGCCGTTCCCACCAAGTGATTGTCTTCGTTGTTGTCGAAACTTGACGGTCGTGCGAGCACAGCGCCGCTCTTTATTATAAATAAAAAATAGTTGGAAGATCACTAGTTTGTTTTGAAAGGACTGGAAAGCTTAGGGTCACCGATCATATTCGGGTCTGTGAGTGTGTGAAGAAATGTGATGAGGGCCTGCTTCTCTGTATCCGTGATGGGTATGCGCCTCGGTGAGTTGTCTGAGTTCCGAAGCCGGATATCGAGGTTCGGATGATTGGCAATACCTGTTTTGTAATGATCGATAACATCTCCAAGCGTGGCAAAGCGGCCATCGTGCATATAGGGAGCCGTGAGCGCTACATTGCGCAAAGAAGGAATCTTGAATTTACCGGCATCCCCGGCACGTTTACTAACTGATTGTACGCCATTGTCCGAGTATTCCTTATCCAAGCCAATATTGGCAAACGTACCGCCAAACATACTATAGCCGGTGGGTTGCTGTACATGGTGACAACTGTTACAATTATATTTTTCTAGGAACAAGTGCCATCCTTCCGCTTCAAGGGGTGACAATACGGGGACGAGTCCACCGCATTTCACATGTTGGTCAAACTTGGTTTGATTGGACTTGATACTTTTCACGAACCAACTTAAGGCTTCAGCAACTCGCTCTTTGGTCACTTTCACATCTCCGAATGCATTTGTAAAAAGGTCCCCATAATAAGGAATGCCCGTTACTTTTTTGGTAAACGATTGAAGATCATTCACACCCATTTCGACGTGATTGATCAGGGGCTTCAAGACCATATTATTCAGAACGCGCTCACGACCATCCCAGAACAGGAAACCTTGTGGTTCAAACCCGGGAGTGGTGTCATCAATCGGTCCAATGGACGTATTTAGGTTTTGGATGGGCATGGAATTCCGTGACGTGAGCCGGGCAGCAAAGCCTGTGCTGAACGGTACATTGTCTGCAAATCCTAATTCCTGCTTGTGGCACGAACTACAGGAAATGGAATTATTAATCGAAAGTTGACGGTCATAAAATAACACACGCCCCAGCGTTGGTAAATCATCCTTGACAGGAAGGTTATACGAATAGGGCTGTGAGGGAAGCTGAAGGGTTATTTCTTGTGGCTGTTGCAGCTCAGACGGATCACACGCCCCGAGGAACAATGAAACAAACACGAATACAGCATGTTGGGTTTTCATACGGAGAGAAGTAAATTTAATCAAAACTACGGTGTAATCAACCTCACTTTAGTCCCTCATGAGCACAGAACTTTTCTTATTGTTCAGAATTTCCCCTTTTATGGGGGAATTTACCATCCCCTTTTAAGTGAAAGGCAGGGGTTTCAACGAGAAAGTCCCGGATCCTGGTCTCAAATCATCTGCATGCCGGTTAACTATTCGTATCGCAGAGCTTTCACCGGGTTTGCCCGGGCCGATTTAATTGTGTGATAACTTTTTGGTGTGAAATGAATCAAAGCTCAATTCATCCGTGATAAAACAGGTAAATGACCAAACAAGCAGCTAACCCGATGGCCAGGCTGAACATTGGGACACAGACCATTGGTGAAAGCTCATACCATGGAGACCAATCCAATATTCACATTCTTGGCTTCCAGGGCGTTTCTTTTGCCCGCAGGTCCTTAGTCATCATTCTACACAGAACAAAAAGATAATCAGAAAGCCTGTTGAGGTATTGAATTACAAGCGGGTCTACTTTTTCCTGCGTGTCCAACCCAATAACCAAACGTTCCGCCCGGCGACACACGGTACGCGCCACATGCCCAAACGAAACAGCCGAATGACCCCCCGGCAGTACAAAAACCTTCATGGGTTCCAGCATGGTTTCCATCGAATCAATTTTCTTTTCCAGGAACTTGATATCACTTTCGACGAGTGACGGGATTTTTACTTTGGTGTTGCCAGGTTCTGTCGCAAGAATAGAACCGATAGTAAAGAGCCGGTCCTGAACTTCGATCAGTTCTTCCTGGCGATGCTGGTTTACTTCCTGATCGCGGAGCACACCGATCCATGCGTTAAGTTCGTCGACCGTACCATAGGTTTCGATCCGGAGGTCCGCCTTTGAAACGCGCTTGCCTCCAAAGAGTGCGGTGGTTCCTTTATCTCCGGTTTTAGTGTAGATTTTCATTGTCCCTGGTGCTTAGGAATTTCCATTTCAAATATAGAATAGTTGAAGGGAAATTGCCTTTGACTGGTTGTTAGCTTTTCACTTTTAGCTTTTCACTTTTAGCTTTTAGCTTTTCACTTTTCACTTTTAGCTTTTACCTATTGGTAGCAGCCTTCGAAATGAAAGTTAATGTGTGGCTGCTACTTCGCTGGGGCGCCTGTGCACATTTTCATTTTTATTGTCTGATTCAACCAAGCCGTCGCGGAGGCGAACGATGCGATGGGCATAATGGGCGATGTCATCTTCGTGCGTCACCATAATAATTGTATTTCCTTTATCATGCAGTTCCTGGAAGAGGCCCATGATGTCGGAAGATGTTTTGGAGTCAAGGTTACCGGTTGGTTCATCGGCTAGAATGATGGAGGGGTCATTCACGAGCGCACGTGCAATGGCCACCCGCTGCCGTTGACCGCCCGAAAGTTCATTTGGCTTGTGGTGCCACCGGTCGGCCAGGCTTACGCTTTCCAGTGCTTCCATCGCCATCTCATTGCGTTCACTTTTGCCATAACCAGCATAAATTAAAGGCAATGCCACATTTTCCAGCGCGCTGGCACGCGGCAACAAGTTGAAGGTCTGGAAAACAAATCCAATCTCTTTATTGCGTATCTGCGCCAACTCATTTTCAGTCATCTCACTCACCATCTGATTATTCAACATATACGTACCCTCGGTAGGTGAGTCAAGGCACCCAACAATATTCATAAGCGTGGACTTACCAGAGCCGGAAGGGCCCATGAATGCCACGTACTCTCCCCTGTCAATATTGATAGAAACCGATTGAAGGGCATTCACGATGTTGTCGCCCATCTTGTAAACCTTCTTAATATTGTGAGTTTCGATGATTTTGGCCATGTACAGGGTTTTAAAGAGGATACTATCCCTTAACTCTGGAACGGGATTTGAGTTTCAATTTTGGGGCAAATTGGCAAAAAATAAATACTATTAGTGGGCATCTCTAAAAACCTTGTCTTTTATGGCCTCAACCCGCCACCCTTCTCCGGAAGAGAAGGGTACAAGGAGTTTTTAGAGATGCCCTAGTGTCAAAAATCTATAAAATATGGGTACTACGCTGGGTTAAGACGAGCAACTCTGGATTCTTAATCATCCCATTATCAGCCAGGGGACATCGATTATCGAGAATAATTTATCCGTGGTAATCCGTGCAATCTACGGCAAGGGCTTATTTCACTATAAACTCCACACAGGCCCCAATCACCTGTTCATCCTTCAATATACGTGTATGCCCCAGTCCTGATGTTTTAAAAAGTTTGGCGGAAGGATATGCTTTCAATAATTCTTCCGCATGAAGCATGTAAACATCCTGGTCTTCTTCATCATGTACCATCAACAGATCGATGGGATGTGGAAGATGTTGCACCGCGTAAAGGGCAGCAAATTCCTCAAAGGGCTTGCCGGTTTTTTGTTTGACAAACCCCTTAAATTTTTCTGCCGAAGGCCACGAACCATTGATGGCCCGCAAGTAGGTTTTAAGTATTTCATTCGCCACCGATGGACTGGCGATGTTGATTAATTTTCGAATGGGTAATCCGTGCATGGCGGCATACAACGCAACGGCGCCGCCGAACGAATGGGTTATCAACGCAGCAGGCTCACCCACTTGTTGAAAAACTTTTTGCAGTGCCGTTTCAAATTCAAGAATGGAAGTTTTAGTTCCGTCTGATTTTCCGTGGGCCGGACCATCAAAACCCACCACACGAAAACCTGCTTCCTGAAGGGGCTTTATGAATTTCCGAAACTGTGTCGCGCGGCCTGCCCAACCGTGAATTACCAAAACGTATGGACGGGTTGAATCACCCCAGGAATACCCCTGAATTTTCTTTCCGTCAACGTCGATCCGAAATAGTTTGGCGCTTTTTTCCGCCTCTTTTTCTTTTTCAGGAACGCGATATGTTACGGGAACATAGAATACGAGCCTGAAGATTCGTTGGGCAAGGAAAGGAGCCCATCGCTCGAGCTTAGGAAAAAGCCAGCGTGTCGCGCGAAGCAAGAGTGGAACATTATTGTTTTTTTTCTTCATTGAATGCTTGGCCACAGATGGCACGGATTACCATGGATATTTTCATTCTAACTCGAGGGAATTAATCCTACTTTGTCATATTTAGATTTTTGGGGTCACAACGAGCACGAAGATGACACAACGAACACAACGAAACAGAGCCAATGATCCGTTGGACCTCGATTTCGTAGTGCTCGTAGTGGTTCGTTGTGTTCTTCGTAACCATACTTCTGATTCGCTCTTCGGGCTGCACCTTATGCTATTCAATAGATTGCCTGACTTGACA